>NZ_CP062167.1:1298214-1601785 GCF_014844055.1 Aureimonas sp. OT7 | reverse complement strand
GCGCCCGCGCCTTCGTCCAGCTGGCGGATCGGCTGTCATTCCAGATCCAGGCCGATGTCGGGGGCTTCGGCGCCGGCGCCGAAAAGACGTGGCAGGCGCTCGGCACGCTCAACTACGAGCTCACGGAGCATGTGTCCGTATCGGCAGGGTACAAGGTGCTGGACGTCGACTACGCGGCGGACGGCCACGTCTTCGACACGACGCTGCAAGGCCCGGCCCTCGGCGTGACCTACCGCTTCTAACCTCGGCCGCTACTCGAACAGGATGGTCGGGGCGGCCGGCGCTGCATGGCCTTCCAACTGGGCAAGCACCTTGGATGCGATGTCGCGGTAGGTGGCGGCCGACACCGAGTCCGGCTCCGTGGCCACGACGGGTCGGCCGGCATCGGAACTTTCCCGGATTCCCATTTCCAGCGGCACTTCGCCAAGGAAGGGAACGCCAAGCCGCGCGGCCTCCTCCCTGGCCCCGCCATGGCCGAAGATGTCGTAGCGACGGCCCGTATCGGGGGCGATGAAGTAGCTCATGTTCTCGACGATGCCGAGCAGCGGCACCTCCACCTTGCGGAACATCGCAAGGCCCTTGCGCGCGTCGATCAAGGCAAGGTCCTGAGGCGTCGACACGATGACCGCCCCGGCCAGCGGAACCTGCTGGGCCATCGTCAACTGGGCATCGCCGGTGCCGGGCGGCATGTCGACGACCAGAATGTCCAGCGGCGCCCATTCCACCTCCCGCAGCAGCTGGGTCAGGGCCGACATGACCATCGGCCCGCGCCAGATCATCGGGGTGTCTTCTTCCACCAGATAGCCCATGGACATGGTCTTGAGCCCATAGGCTTCCATCGGAAGCAATGCCCGGCCGCCGACTGTCTGCGGCTTGCCCTTCAATCCCATCAGGCGCGGCACCGATGGGCCGTAGATATCGGCGTCCAGCAGGCCCACCCGCTTCCCGGCGGCCGCCAGCCCGAGGGCCAGATTGACCGCGGTGGTGGATTTGCCGACGCCGCCTTTGCCGGATGCGACGGCGATGATCTGCCCGATGCCCGGAACACCCGGTTTACCGCCGCCGCCACGGGGCGCGCCGCCATGACCGTGGCCGTGGCCGTGACCATGGGCTGGCGGCTGCGCCGAAGGACGCGCCGGGGCGGGCTGCGAGCCGCCGCCGCTGCGCTCCGCCGTCAAGGCCACCATCGCCGAGGAGACACCCTCAAGCGCGGTCACCCGCCGCTCGATCTCCTGGCGCATCGGCTCGAATCGCTCGGCTTCATTGGCTGGCACGGTCAGCGAAAAGAACGCCTTGCCGTCCGCCACGAAGATATCGGACACCATCCCGCGCGAAACGATGTCGGCGCCACCGTCGGGTGCCGGCAGTCTACGGAGCATATCCAGGATCATGTCATTCAAGGCGGCATTCACGAGGCGGCTCTCCAATATGTCTCGAAACGCAGATCCAAGGCTGTAGAGCCTTTGGCGCGCGTTTTCCAACTTATGATCGGCAAAAGAGAAGTTCAGGGGGGACTTCTCCAGAAAATGATATATGACCTTTGCAATCAAGTATGGGAGATCGCGATGGCCGAGTCTGAGGGCGTGTTGCAACCGGTGACCGACGAAACGCGCCGCCAGGCGCGATGCCTTGTCAGGACGGCGCGTCATGCCACGATGGCCAGTCTGGATGCCGGCGATGGCTGGCCGCTGGCAAGCCGGGTCCTGGTTGCGCCCGACATCACAGGAGATCCGGTCATCCTCGTCTCGACGCTGGCGGCCCATGCGGCGGCGCTTGCCGCCGACCCGCGCGCCTGCCTCTTGTTCGGTACGCCGGGAAAGGGCGATCCGTTGGCGCATGCGCGCCTGTCGGCACGCGGCCGCGCCGAGAAGATCGATGCAGGCCATGCAGACTACGCGCGTATCCGCCGCCGGTTTCTGGCGCGGCAGCCCAAGGCGAAGCTCTATGTGGATTTTCCGGATTTCGCCTTCTGGCGAATCGGTCTGTCGAGCGCTTCCCTCAATGCCGGTTTCGGCCGTGCGTATGAGTTGTCACGCGACGATCTGACGGAAGAGGTCGATGCCGGGATCGCCGATGCGGAACCGCGCGTCAGCGGGCACATGAACGAGGATCATGCCGACGCGACGGAACGTATGGTGCACGGGGCCGGCGGCGTCGGCACGGGCTGGCTTATCGGCACCATCGACCGCCACGGCTTCGATTGTGTCCGCGCCGACGATGTCTGCCGCATCGAATTCGACCGGCAGATCGCCTCCGGCAAAGACTACCACATGGCCTTCGTGGAGCTTGCGCGCCGGGCCAAAAGCAATGCGGCGCCCGAAGGCGCCGCATGACCATGTCGGGAAACAGGCAGCCGGATCAGCGGTAGCCGGCCGGGCAGCTGGCCACGTAGCGCTGGCCGCGTCCATCGCGGTAGACGCATTCACCGGGGCGGCTGGTGGCCGCGCCGACGAGGGCGCCCCCCGCCGCGCCGAGCGCACCGCCGATCAACGCGCCCTGCACGTCGCCGCCGACGGCGGCGCCGATGGCAGCTCCACCGAGACCGCCAACTGCGGCAGGCGCGACGATATCCTGGTTCGGCGTCTGGCAGCCCGCCAATGCCAGCAGTGCGGCGGAAACGCCGAGTACAACGAATTTCTTCATGGTGAATTGCCTCTTGAGCTTCGTCCCCGGGGCACTTCTGTCACGATTCCGTGGCAGGATGAAGGTGCCGGCAAGCCCGTTCACACAGCTTTGCGCTGCTCGATCACATCGAAATGCGCATCGGGAATGCGCAGGTGGTATCGAAGCCCTTCCGGCTGGTAGCTCAGCTCGGCTTCCCCTCCGACGGAATTGGGGACGATTCGCTCCAGCGTCGAGGTGCCGAACCGCGTGTCGCTTCGCTCGCCCACATGCGGCCCGTTCATTTCCTGCCAATGCAGGACCATATGGCGCGCATCCTGATCCTGTGCGACGTCCACCCTTATCTCCACGATCCCGCCATGGACGGACAGGGACCCGTAGGAGGCCGCATTCACGGCAAGCTCGTGCAGGGCAAGCCCGACATGCAGCGCGGCCGTTGGCGACAGATAGATTTCCGGGCCGGCCAGGTGGACCTGGCGCATACCCTCCGGTGCATACCGCTCGACCTGGGTGGCCACCAGCATCGACAGGCCGGCGCCGCGCCAATCCGCGTCGGTCACGATATCCTGCGAGGCCGACAATGACTGGATGCGACCGCGAAACCGCACCAGGAATTCCGGCACGGTGATCGAGTGGCGCGCCGTCTGGCTGGCCAGGCTCTGGATGATGGCCAGAAGGTTCTTGGACCGGTGTGAAAGCTCGCGAAGAAGGGTTTTCAGCGTATCTTCACGCCGCTTCTGCTCGGTGATTTCGAGCGACGTCCCGACAAGGCCGATCATCGCTCCCGTATCGTCCCGGTCCACGTCCACCCGCACGTCGAACCAGCGATGCTGCTCCGCATCGGCGATCTGCAACTCGAACCGTGCCGGCTGGCCGGTTTCCAGGACCGTACGTTTGATGGCATCGCAACGTTCGGCGGCGGACGCCGGCAGGAAATCGGAATCGCGCAGCCCGTTTGCCGCGGACGCCAGCCAGGAACCGTCGGCGTTGAAGAGCCACAGATAGCGCATGTCGAGATCCTGCGCGAACAGCGCCATCTCGGTATTCTTCAACGCGCGAAGGGCCTTGTAAGCGACCATCCTAGCCCCGTTCGAAACTGCGACGGGTCACCGAACGTAAAGCGACGCCGGCACAGTTTCGGGAATGTCCCACCTCACGCAGCCGCCTTCTTGTCGGTCTCGAAGAACAATGCCTGGCTGATCAGCGCCTTCACCATGTCCGGGTTGAAGGGCTTGGTAACCAGGAAGGTCGGCTCGGGGCGCTCGCCGGTCAGGAGCCGCTCCGGGAAGGCGGTGATGAAGATCACCGGGACGGAAACCCGCGACAGGATATCGTTGACCGCATCGATCCCCGAGCTGCCGTCCGCCAGTTGGATATCGGCCAGCACCATGCCGGGCTTCTGCTCCTCGAACAGCTTGATCGCCTCCTGGTGCGTCCGGGCGATGCCCGTCACGCCATGGCCGAGGCTTTCCACCATCTGCTCGATATCCATCGCGATCAGAGGTTCGTCCTCGATGATCATGATGTTCGTGGACACCTGCCGGCCGATGTCCGCGCTCGCCTGGTCGATCAGGCGGGAGAACTCAGCTTCGGAGGTATTGAGAATCAGCGCGGCCTCGCCGGTGGTGAAACCTTCGACGGCGACGAGCAGAAAGGCCTGCCGCGGCAGGGGCGAGATGGCGCGCAGGTTCCGCGAGGCCTTCTCTTCCCAGGCGGATACGGGTGCATCCTCGCGGATGTTGACGTCCAGCGACTGCCAGAGCGACGAGAACAGGCGGTAAAGCGAAATGCGCGGGCTTTCCTGCGTGTCGAACAGGCTCGGCTCTGCGATCAAGGCTTCCAGAACGGCAGCCACATAGGCATCGCCGCTGGCCTGAGAACCGGTGAGCGCGCGGGCGTACCTGCGCAGGTAAGGAATGTGCGGCGCAATGCGCGACGACATCGACATGGAAACTCCCCTCGTGCCGATCAACCAGACCGGAATAGGACATGATTGCAGCCGCGGATATGGGGCTGTCGAAAAAAATGCCAACGGTTCCTACATGATTTCCAGTCTAGTTTTTTGAAATCGTGAATGAGCACCCGCGCACCATCACGAATGACGAAACAAATCTGGCCCGGACGGTCTTGCGGATCGGGGCTAGGGGCACATCTTATCGGCAGCTTGGCTTCGCACCGCAACGCAACCCTGCGGTAGCGGAGAAGGAGGCAGCCCATGCGAGGTTTGATGGAAGACCAGAGAAAGCCGGCGGAAGCGCCCAAAGGCGGCGAGCGCAAGGACGAGACCGCCCTAGGTGCCAGCAACGCCATCGGGCGGCGGCTGAAGGCCTATTACGAAGATGTCGCCAGCGAGCCGGTGCCGGATCGGTTCCTGTCGCTCCTCGACGCCCTGGATGCCGCGGAAAAGGGCGGTTCGAAATCCGGTATGGGAGACTGACTGCCCATGAGCGAAAACCCGGACTTCAGAAAAGAACTCATTTCGATAATCCCGAGCCTGCGCGCCTTCGCGGCGTCGCTGGCGGGAAACTTCGACCGGGCCGACGACCTGGTTCAGGAAACGCTGGTGAAGGCCTGGGACAAGCAGCATACCTTCCAGCCCGGCACCAACCTGAAGGCGTGGCTGTTCACCATCCTGCGCAACGAATTCTACACGCAGATGCGCAAGAAGGGCCGGGAAGTACAGGATGTCGACGGCATTCATGCAATGCAGCTTGCCGGCCATCCGGAGCAGCAGGGCCATCTGGACCTGCAGGATTTCCGCAAGGCGCTGGACCTGTTGCCCGACGACCAGCGCGAGGCGCTCGTACTGATCGGCGCGTCCGGCTTCTCCTACGAGGAGGCGGCGGAAATCTGCAAATGCGCTGTCGGCACCATCAAAAGCCGTGTTTCGCGTGCCCGCACGCGGCTTGCCGAGACGCTTGGCATCGAGGGAGACGGGGAATACGGTCCCGACTCGATCTCGTCGCAGATCATCGGCGTCGCCCCGGCTGCCTGATCCCCGGAACGGAACCGGGCACTCCGCATTATCCGGGGGGAAGTGCACTCTGCATAACGACCGCTCATTCGGAAGGGAATCTATTTCATGTCGAGCATCAACCCCAGCGAATCCACGAAAACTGACCCGGCCGAGGGCGATCTGGAAGCGCAGGTGAAGCGGTTGCGCGAAGATCTCGCGGAGGTCGCCGAAACGCTGAAGGGCCTTGCCGGAAACCGCGCCAGCAACGCGCGCGATCAGGCTTTCGCCCTGAAGAACGACATCAAGGAAACCGGGGAGCAATATTTCCGGCAGGCGCAGGAGACGGTCGGCGAGCTGGAAGAGCAGCTCAGCGAGCGGGTTCGCTCCGAGCCGCTGAAATCCGTCCTGATCGCCGCCGCGATCGGATATTTCTACGCTCGCATCTTCAAAAACTGATCGATGATCGGGCAGTTCCTGGCAAAAGTCGTCACAGGTGAGGCCGGCATTTTCTTTGCCCGCCTCAGGCAGATGGCCGTCATTTATGTTCTGATGGCCATCGTGGCTCTGTTCCTTGTGCTTTTCCTGTTGATCGCGGCTTTCCTCTGGCTGGCGCAGAGCGTTGGCGCATTGCCGGCCGCGCTTTACTTCTGCGCCGGACTGGCGGTGCTGCTGGCCGTTCTGTACGTGGTACTGCTGATTGTCGGCCGCACACCCAAGGAGCGTGCCAGTGATCGCCTGCAGCGCGATGTCGCCTCCTTCGCCAGCGTTGCGGCGGTCAGCAATCTTCCGCTGATCCTGCATTCCGTGAAGCGTCGCAAAGGCCTGCTGGTCATACCGATCGTCGGGGCCGCGGTCTGGGCCGGCCTTCGGGCATTCTCATCGAGACGTAATCTCGATTGAGCATTGTCGGGGCCCATCCTCGACCTTCGAAAGCCGGCCGCCATAAGCAGCCGGCTTTCTTTTTGCCTCTTGAAGACTTCGTGACGGATCGAAAGGCCGCGAAATTCGTTTTCACAGGATCATCCGGTCGCTTCCCGACCGGAGAAGAGGAAAAAGATCATGGCCGAAGAAATCCGCTCGACCGAAGCCAAGCAGGGAGTGAAGGGCAACCGCACTCTTACGATACTTCTGGTCGCCCTCGCACTGTGCCTTGTCGTTTTCGCGGGGCTTGGCATCTACGGCAAGATCCTGCCGGATCAGAACATCGACGGTCCGCAGTCCAGCGGTGTCGAGACCTCGGCTCCGCCTCCCGCAGCCGGTGAGTCCCAGGGTGGTGTCGTAAGTCCGAACCAGACGTCGACCCCGCCGGCACAGTAACCAGGAAGGGCCAGATACCATGTCCAGAATAACCGCAAGCGGCGATAGTCCGGTGCTGCCCCTCGATACGGCGGTCGGAGACGATGCCGACACGCCGGGAATCAGCCAGCCGTTCACGCAGGCCGAAATCGAAGATCTGGTCAACGACACCACGATGCCGATCGAAGAGCGCGTTGAGCGCCTTCATGGCATGGCGGAGACGTTGGGCACCCGCGAGGAGATGGATCGTGGCGGCGAGTTCGACCCGTTGATCGAGCAGATCAACGAAGCGCTTGGCCTGCTTGCAGACGGGGGCCACACCTACGGAACGCCCGAGTCTGTCGGCCTCGACCCGGAATACAGGTCGGATGCCCGCGCGCCGGACGACCCGGACGACAGGCCGCTCTGATCTTCCGACCCGACTGTTGATGACAACGGGCGCGATGTGCGCCCGTTGTCATATCGGACATTACAGGTAGGACGCCTCGTCGGGCACCAGAACCCTGAGGCCACCCCGTCGGATGCTGACGATCGATTTCGGCTCCAGCGATTCCAGCTCGCCGTCGCGCACAGCCCGCTTGTCGCGCGATATGCCCGGATAATACAACTCCACCTGCTGGGCCTGCAGCACCGTCAGCGACGGGTTCTCCTTCCAGCGTCCACGCCAGACATCCAATGCCAGCCTCGCCACTTCGGCCCTGTCCTTGGTGCGGCAGATATAGACGCCGAGCGTGCCTCCCCTCGGGTTGTCGGCGAAGGGCAGATGGCCGTCCCCGTAAATATTGTTCGACACGGCGACGGCGGGGGTCTCGATTTTTTCGAGCTTTCCGTCGATCTCGACATCGAGGCGCACGAGCGGCAGGCTCTGCAGCGTCATCATGACCGCCTTGGTCGATGCCCACATCTTGCCGACGCGCGAGCCATAATCGAATTTCTCCCGCATGCGCACCATCCGTGCGTGAACCCCGACGGCGAACTGGTGGACGAATGGCTTGTCGTTCACCATGGCGATATCGACATCGACAATGATACCCGACGCCAGTGCGTTCACCGCGGCCGACAGTTCCAGCGGGATCTGCAGGGTACGTGCGTAAAGGTTCATCGTGCCGGCCGGCAGGACGGCCAGCGCGATGTCGGTGCCGGCAACTGCGCCCGCCGCGCCGCTTACCGTGCCATCCCCGCCCCCTACCATCATGACGTCGATGTCGGTGCGCGCCGCCGCCTGCCTGAGCGCCTGCGCAATATCATGACCATCCACGACCTCGATCTCGACCCGGTGGCCATGCAGTGTGAACTCGTCGCGGATGAGCGCCGTCAGAAGATCGAGGTCTGTCGTTCTCAGCGTTCCACCCGTGCGGTTCAGAATGACATGTATGTCCATGCGTCAGGCACCCCGTTTCAATGGCAGGCCAACGGCCTGCGGCGGAACGCGCGCGAGGCCCTTTCGTTTCATGGACGGGAACCGCGCGACAGGAAAGGGACATGCCATGCTCGAGTGGATCGTCATACTTCTCATCGTTGCCGCCATCGCAAGCCTTCTCGGTTTTCGCGGGGTTGCGGGTGCATCGGCCGGCCTGGCCAGGATCCTGATTTTCATCGTCCTGGCCGGTATTCTTCTGCTGCTTCTCTTCGGGGTGATCGTGTTCGCCTGACTTCCGCGTGATGGCGGAACCGTTCCCCCGCGATCATGGTTCTAGCCTCGAAACCGCAGGATGCGCACATCCGCATCAACGGATACGGGAGACTAATTATGCTACGTAAACTTCTTGCTACTTCCGCCATGGCAACGCTGCTCGCGACCGGCGCCATCGCGCAGGAAGCCAATACGCCGGCAGCCACCGAAGCTGCCCCCGCCGCAACCGAAACCGGCTCCATGGCCACTGAACCGGCAACCGCGCCGGCAGGGCATTCCGCTGCGTCCTTCGACTACCTTACCGCCCTTTCCGCAGGTCAGCACCTGTCCGATGACATGGTCGGCGCCGAAGTCATGATGCAGGGTGCCACCGACCAGCAGGCCGGCGAGATCCAGAACCTGGTGGTGGGCGCGGATGGAACGGTCCTGGCGGCCGTACTGCGGACCGGCGATGCACTCGGTGACGAGTCCCGCGATGTCGCCGTACCGTTCGACAAGTTCGAGTGGTCGATGAATGAAAACAACGAGCCGACGGCCACGCTGACTGCGACGGTCGACGAGATTGCGGCTGCGCCGACTTTCACCAGCGACGATGACACCGCCGCCGCCACGACCGGCACCATGGCCCCGGCGGGTGGCACCGCGACAACCCCGGCCCCTGCCGGCGAAATGGCTGCGACACCGGCCCCGGCTGGCGAAATGGCCGCGACACCGGCGCCGGCTGGCGAAATGGCCGCGACACCGGCGCCGGGAAGCACCACGGAGACGCCGGCAACCACGACGGCGCAGACCGGCATGGGCGGCGAATACCTGGCGACACTCGCCGCCGACCAGTATCTGGCCGACGACCTTGTCGGCGACAGTGTCTACACCGGCCCGACGAACGATTCCGACAATATCGGCAACATCAACAACCTCGTCATCAACGAAGACGGCACCATTGCCGGCCTGATCGTCGGCGTCGGAGGCTTCCTCGGCATCGGCGAAAAGAATGTCGGCGTCCCGTTCGATGCCGTCGCCCTGACCAACAACGAAGAAGGCGAGCAGCATGCAAGCCTGGTCGTGACCCGTGAGGATCTCGACGCCGCTCCGGCCTTCGACAACGACGCTTCCGAAGACATGGCGGCCGCACCGGCAGCCACGGAAACGAGCCCGGCCGGCACTACGGGTGGCACGATGGCGGCCGGAACCGGGATGGCCGCCGGCACGGCCGCGGGTACCGGCACGGCGGCAACCCCGGCCGAGACGGACACGACCACTACGGCCTCGACCGGCGGGACGAGCCGTCCGGCCGACCTGACGCCCGTTGCCGGTGCCGAGCTGACGGCCGACAATCTGATCGGCACCACGGTCTACGGCCCGGATGACAGCTCCATCGGCAGCATCGGCGATATCGCCCTGACGCCTGAGGGCCAGGTCGATGCCGTTATCGTCGATGTCGGCGGCTTCCTCGGCATCGGCGCCAAGCCGGTCGCCGTCGCCATGGACAACCTTCAGTTCATGCGCGACTCCGGCGGGTCCATGTACCTGACGACCGACTTCACGCAGGACGAGTTGGAAGCGGCGCCGGAATACAACCGCGACACCTACGCCGACAGCCGCGACACGATGCGGATCCAAAGCGGCTCCACAGCGCAGTAACGGCAGTCACAAACACGAGAGAGCCCGGCAACGCGCCGGGCTTTTTCGCGTTGCGGCAACAAATCGTAACGTTTGCACCCAGATTCGGCGGTAATGTAGGTTCAGAACGTCGGCAAAGCCCGACACACCAGCACGAAAGGCGCCGATGGCACTTCTTCGTCAAACCTTGGCGAGCATCGCCGTTCTGGCCGTTATCGCCATCGTTGCCCTTTGGGCGTTCGAGGCCCCCGGTCGGTTCCTCCTGTCGCATCGCGAGGTGCTGCCCGGCCCGCTTATCCGTGTGGTGGAGGCCGTTTCGCGCGCCGGGGACAAGGTTGGTCCGACATCCGTGACCGCCGGCGACGCCCTGTCGCGCACGCTGGTCGTCACCGACGCGGCAACGCCCGACCGCACACGCGACAGGCTGCGGGTCATCGGCACCGGCCAGGCCGTGTCCACCGTTGCAATCCATCCCGACGCGTCGGGCCTCATCACCGAGGTCCGCTTCCGCTCCGGCGACCGCGTACAGCAGGGCCAGGTCCTGGCCGTCCTGCAGAGTGACGCGGAGACAGTCGCCGTCGAGCGGGCCCGGATCGCGCTGGAGGCCGCGCAGGATCAGGTGCGGCGCTATCGCGCGCTCCTCAATTCCAACTCCATCACCTCAGTGCAGTTCGACGAGGTTCGGCGCGCGGCGGAAGCCGCCGCGCTGGACCTGCGAGCCGCCGAGATCGCCCTGGACGACAGGCGCATCGTGGCTCCGATCGGCGGCATCGTCGGCCTCGTCACCATCGAACCCGGCAGCTACGTGTCCAGCGACACGCTTGTCGCCACCGTGGACGATCGCGCAAAACTCAAGGTGATGATCTCGGTGCCGGAGGCTTTCGTTCCGGAAATCGCCATCGGCCACGCCGTCACCGCGACGCCGACTACGCGGACCGGCCGCACCTACGATGGCGAGATCACCGCTCTGGATAATCGCATCGACGAGACCAGCCGCACGTTGCGCGCCGAAGCGACGGTCGACAACAGTTCCGATATCCTGCGTCCGGGCATGTCCTTCACGGTCGATATCGCCTTCAACGGCCAGGACTACCTGTCCGTCGACGCGCTTGCGATCCAGTGGGAGCGCGCCGGCCCCTTCGTCTGGACCGTCGACGACGGCCAGGCGCGCAAGGCGCGGATCGAGATTATCGAGCGCAATGTGGACCGCGTCCTGGTTGCCTCGCAAAGCCTTGTGGCCGGCCAGCCGGTCGTGATCGAGGGGGTCCAGCAATTGCGTGAGGGATCGCCCGTGCGCGTCAACGATCCCGAGGCGTTGCCGGACGTGCCCCAGGCGCCGGAAGGCACGCCCACCGTAGACCGCGATGGCAGCCTCGAGCGAAATCGTGCCGGGCTGGCCCCGGCCGGCCGCCTTGCCGACAGCCGGGCCGCGACACGATGAGCGGCGGGCGCGTCCGCGACGGGGTCACCAAGTTCACCTCGCTGTTCATCCGTCGCCCGGTCCTGACGCTGGTTCTCAATCTTCTCATCGTCGTCGCCGGACTTGCGGCCCTCCAGTCCGTCGAAATCCGCGAACTGCCGAACGTCGACCGGCCGGTCATCACCGTGTCCACGACGTTCGAAAGCGCCTCCCCCGAGGCGGTCGACAGGCAGGTGACGAGCGAGGTGGAAAGCGCTGTCGCGCGCGTGCCGGGCATCGTCTCCATTTCGTCCACCTCGCGGCTCGGCAACAGCCGTGTCGTGATCGAGTTTTCCAGCTCGACGGACCTCAACGTCGCCGCGAGCGACGTCACCAATGCCGTTGCCGCCATCGCCAACCGCCTGCCCGACGATGCCGACGAGCCCCGCATCGTCAAGGCGGATGCCGATGCCGACGCCATGATGCGCCTTGCTGTCCTGTCCCCCCACATGCGCATCGAGGACATGACCGATCTCGTCGACGACCAGATCGCCAATCGCATCGCCGCCGTCGAGGGTGTAGCGGAAGTGACGTTGACAGGTGAGCGCGAGCGGCAGGTCTATATCGACATTCGCCCGGACGAACTGGCAACGCGGGGCCTGACACTCGGCGATCTGTCGAATGCGCTGGCCAACGCTTCGATGGACGTGCCGGCGGGTGCACTGGAATCGGCAACCCAGAAGCTCGTCGTCCGCGCCGACGCCAGCCTTGCCGATCCGGCGTCCTTCGCCAACGTCATGCTGGACAGGAAGACGCGCCTGTCCGACGTTGCCAATATCCGCTTCGGTCCGGACGAGGCATCCTCGAAGCTGCGCGTCAACGGACAGACCGGCATCGGCCTCGACATCGTGCGGCAGGCCGGTGCGTCCACGATCGCCATATCCGAAGGCGTTCGCGCCGCCGCCGAAGAGTTGAACGCCGGCTTCAGCGACGGCACCCGCGTCGTCGTCATCAGCGACGAGGCCGTCTTCATCAACGGCTCGATCCATGAGGTGGAGCTGACGCTGGCGCTGGCGGTGCTGATCGTCGTCGCCGTGATCTATCTGTTCCTGCTGTCGATGCGGGCGACATTGATCCCCACCGTGACGATTCCGATCGCACTGATCGGCGTCGTCGCGTGCATCTATCTCGCCGGCTTCTCCATCAATATCATCACTCTGTTGGCGTTGGTTCTGGCCACCGGCCTGGTGGTGGACGACGCCATCATCGTCCTGGAAAACATCGTGCGCCGCCGCGACATGGGCCTGACCCCGCAGGCCGCCGCCGTCGTCGGCACGCGCGAAGTCTTCTTCGCCGTCATTTCCACGACAGCGACGCTGGCCGCCGTCTTCGTTCCGATCTCCTTCCTGCCCGGCGTCGCGGGCGGCCTGTTCCGGGAATTCGGCTTCGTGCTGGCCCTGGCGGTCACCTTGTCCAGCTTCATCGCCCTGACCCTGTGCCCCATGCTGGCGTCCCGCATCATCGGGACACGCAAAGAGGAAACCGCCCCCGGCCGCTTCAAGCGCGGCACGATGGCGATCGGCAATCGCCTTGCGGGCCTTTATGCGCGGTTGCTTCGCCTGTCGCTGCGCTTTCCACTCATCGTGGTCGCCGTCTCGGTCGTCTTCGCGGGGATCGCCGCGCTCGCCTATCGCAACATCCCCCAGCAGCTGACGCCCGCCGAAGATCGCGGAACGGTCCTGATGATGATCTCGGCGCCGCAAAGCGCCAGCCTCGATTATCTCGACGCGCAGATGCGGCGGGTCGAGGCCGTCGTCATGCCCTATGTCGAGCATGGCGAGGCGACCAGCGTCTACGCCCGGATCGGCATCTTCACCGGCAACTCGGCCTTCATGGTGATGCCCCTGACGGGCTGGAACCATCGAGAGCGCAGTCAGCAGCAGATCGCGGATGAGCTGAATGCGGCGTTCGCCGAGATCCCGGGCGTCCAGGCGCGGGTGATCCAGCCCAATTCCCTCGGCATCCGGGGTGGCGGGCGCGGCCTGCAATTCGCGCTGACGGGCATCAGCTACGATGTCCTGTCCGACACGGCCGAGCGCCTGCGCGACGCCATGGCCGAGGACGGGCGCTGGGGCCGTGTCCAACTCGCCTACGATACGACGCAGCCGCAGCTCTCCGTGGCCATCGACCGCGAGCGCGCCTCGGATCTCGGCATCGACATCGACGGGCTGGCGACGGCGGTCCAGGCGCTGCTGGACGGGCGGGAGATCGGCACGACCTTCGTGGACGACCGCTCCGTTCCCATCCGCCTGGTCTCTTCCGCCGTGCCGGTTAACGACCCTGCCGATCTCGGCAACGTCCATCTGCGCACCGGTGACGGCCGCTTCGTGCCGCTGTCGACCATCGCCACCGTCACGGAAGAGGCGATCGCACCCAATCTCTCGCGGGAAAGCCAGAGCCGCGCCGTCGGCCTGTCGGCCGACCTGACGCCCGGCTATGCCATCGGCGACGGCTGGCAGGATGTCGTCGAATTTGCCCGGCCGCTGCTGCCGGCCGGGGTGCAGATCGTTCCGCTGGCCGAAGCGGCGACGCTGCAGCAGACGTCCAGCGGCCTCGCGCTCGTCTTCGCCTTCGCCATCGTCGTCGTGTTCCTGGTCCTGGCCGCCCAGTTCGAAAGTTTCGTCTCGGCGCTCATCATCCTCGTTACCGTGCCCTTCGGGCTTGCCTGCGCGGTCTACGCGCTGCTTCTCTTCGGCGAGAGCCTGAACCTCTACAGCCAGATCGGCCTTGTCCTCCTGGTCGGCATCATGGCCAAGAACGGCATCCTTGTGGTCGAGTTCGCAAACCAGCTCCGCGAACAGGGGCGCAGCGTGCGCGAGGCCGTCGAGGAGGCCGCCCTGATCCGGCTACGGCCGGTGATGATGACGATGATCGCAACCATCGTCGGCGGCGTGCCGCTGATCGTCTCTTCGGGAGCGGGCGCCGAAGCCAGAATGTCGCTCGGCTACGTCATCGTCGGCGGTCTGGGCCTGTCGACGCTGGCGACGCTGTTCCTGACGCCCATCGCCTATCTTGCGCTTGCGCGCTTCTCGCGACCCGCCGGAGAAACCGAGGCGGCGCTGGAGCGCGACCTCGACGAGGGAGAAGCGAAGGGAATCGCCTGAGCGGCGGGCAAGCTTCACAGCCGCCTGCCCTTGCGATATGACGCCGCCATGGCCCCTCCTCCGCTCCTCCGCCTCGATGGCATCCGACTCACCTTCGGCGGCACGCCGCTTCTTGCCGGCGTGGAGCTCAACGTTCTGCCGCAGGACCGCATCGCGCTTGTCGGACGCAACGGGTCGGGCAAGTCCACGCTTTTGAAGATCGCCGCCGGACTGGTCGAGGCGGACAAGGGCGAGGTCTTCCGCCAGCCGGGCGCGACGGTGCGCTATCTGGCGCAGGAACCCGATTTCGGCGATGCCCAAAGCGTCGAATCCTACATTGCCGCGGGCCTCGGGCCCGCCGACGACCGGTGGCGGGTGACGCGGTTGATGGACGGCCTGGGGCTCAAGGCCGATGCCCGCCCCCAGGACCTGTCGGGCGGCGAGGCGCGCCGCGCCGCGCTGGCTCGCGTGCTGGCGCCCGAGCCCGACATCATCCTTCTGGACGAGCCGACGAACCATCTCGACCTGCCGACCATCGAGTGGCTTGAAGAAGAGGTGCGCGGCCTGCGCAGCGCCGTCGTCATCATCAGCCACGACCGGCGTTTCCTGGAACGCACCACCAACGCCACCGTCTGGATCGATCGCGGCACGGCGCGTCGGCTGAACGAAGGCTTCGCCGCCTTCGAGGCCTGGCGCGACAAGGCGCTGGAAGAAGAAGAAATCCAGCTGCAGAAGATGGATCGCAAGATCGAGCGGGAAGAGCATTGGCTGCGCTACGGCGTCACGGCGCGCCGCACCCGCAACGAGCGCCGGCTTGCCGCCTTGCACCAGATGCGCGCCGACCGGCGCGATGCGCGGCGCGCCATCGGCACCGTGGAAATGAGTGCCGGCGAAACGCGGGAAAGCGGCAAGCTCGTCATCGAGGCACGCAACATCAGCAAGGCCTATGGCGACCGGGTCCTGGTGCGCGATTTCTCGGCCCGCATCCAGCGCGGCGACAGGCTGGGCCTGGTGGGGCCGAACGGCGCGGGCAAGACCACCCTTCTCAAGATGCTGATCGGCGAGACGCAGCCCGATTCGGGCGAGGTGCGTCAGGGTACGCGCCTCGACATCGCCTTTCTCGACCAGAAGCGCACACGCCTGCGCGACGACGTGGCCGTGGTGGACGCCCTCACCGACGGGCGCGGCGACCAGGTCGTCGTCAACGGAGAGGCCCGGCATGTCGCCGGCTATCTCAAGGACTTCCTGTTCCAGCCCGAGCAGATCCGCACGCCCGTCGGCAATCTGTCCGGCGGCGAACGGGCCAGGCTCCTGCTGGCCAAGGTGCTGGCCACTCCCGCCAATTTCCTGGTGCTGGACGAGCCGACCAACGATCTCGACATGGAAACGCTGGATCTCCTGCAGGAGTTGATCGCCAACTATCCGGGCACCGTGCTGCTGGTCAGCCACGATCGCGATTTCCTCGACAGGACCGTGACCAGCGTGATCTCGCCCGAGGCGGACGGACGCTGGCTGGAATATGCGGGCGGCTACTCCGACATGCTGGCGCAGAAACGCGGAGCGGCCAAGGAAGCCGCCAGGCCGGCGAAAGCGCGCGAGCAGCGGGACGCAAGGCCTGAGGCGAAGGCCAGCACCGGCCCGGCCAAACTATCGTTCAAGCAGAAGTACGCGCTCGAGAGCCTGCCCAAGGAAATGGCCGCGCTGGAGGCGGCCATTGCCGCGGCGGAGGCCGAAATGGCCGATCCGAACCTTTTCAACCGCGCACCCGATCGCTTCAACCAGCTTGCCGCGATCATCGACGAAAAGCGCGCCGCGCTGGCTTCCGCCGAAGACCAATGGCTGGAGCTGGAAATGCTGAAGGCAGAGCTGGAAGGCTGAACCCGTCCGCGGCATCTTGACCTTTGGGTCAAAAAGGGCGATATGCCGCTTGTCACGCCGTGATCGCGCTGCGCACGCCCCAATCTTTGGCGATCGTGCGCCCGCCAGCCGCTTACCACAAGGGGCTGGCCACGGTTCCGTGCCGTTCTGTCGCTTCCGCGCGAAGACGTTCGGCCATCTCGCAGGCGGTATGCCTGCACCAGTCACAGGTACTCCTTGACCCAATCCCAGTTCGACACGCTCGGCTTGTCCGAAGCGTTGCTTAGCGCCATCACCAAGATGGGCCTTGTTACCCCTACCCCGATTCAGGCAAAGGCCATGCCCGCCGTGCTCAAGGGCCGCGATGTCCTCGGCATCGCCCAGACCGGCACCGGCAAGACCGCCGCCTTCGCCCTTCCCGTCATCGATGCCATCCTGCGCAAGGGCGGCCGCCCCCAGCCGCGCAGCTGCAAGGCGTTGTTCCTTGCGCCCACACGTGAACTCGCGGTGCAGATCGCCGAGAACGTGAAGGCATATTCGGCCGGCACGCCGGTCCGCCACATGACGATCTTCGGCGGCGTTTCCATACGCCCGCAGATCGAAACCGCCAACCGCGGCGTCGATATCGTCATCGCGACGCCTGGCCGCCTGCTGGACATGATCGACCAGAAGGCGCTGACCCTGTCCGACGTACGCCACGTCGTGCTGGACGAGGCCGACCGCATGCTGGACATGGGCTTCGTGCGCGATGTCATGCGCATCGTGAAGATGCTGCCGACGGAACGCCAGTCGCTTCTCTTCTCCGCAACCATGCCGGCCTCGGTCGAGCAGCTTTCCGGGCGCATCCTGTCGGATCCCGTCCGCGTCGAGGTGACACCCGAAGTCGTCACCGTGGAAAAAATCGACCAGAGCGTCTTCCTTGTGCCGCAGAAGGCCAAGAAGAACTGGCTGATCCAGAACCTGGAGCGCTTCGACAAGACGGTCGTCTTCACCCGCACCAAGCATGGCGCCAACCGCCTGACGACCGACCTTGAAAAGGCCGGCATCGAGGCGCTGGCCATTCATGGCAACAAGAGCCAGTCGGCGCGCCAGCGCGCGCTGGGCGAGTTCCACGCCGGCCGTCTCAAGGTTCTGATCGCCACCGATATCGTGGCGCGCGGCATCCATGTCGACGATGTCAGCCATGTCATCAATTTCGACCTGCCCGAAGAGGCCGAAAGCTATGTGCACCGCATCGGACGTACGGCGCGCGCCGGCAAGTCCGGCATCGCGATCACGCTGTGCGATCCGTCCGAGCGCGCCAAGCTGCGCGGCGTCGAGAAGCTGACGGGCCTTCGGTTCGACATTCAGAAGAGCGAATTCGCCACCGATGAGGCGCTTGCCGCCTCCGCCAGCGAGGAAGCACCCCGGCGTGGAAAAAGCCCCGGCAACCGGCAGGGCCGTCCGGCTCGCTCCGGCCAGTCGGGCGAGCGCCATAACGCCGGCGGCCAGCAGAAGCAGGGCGGCGATCGGCGCGCTGCCAATTCTGCCGGAGAGGCCAAGCGCGACGGTGCCAACAGGGCCAAGCGGCGGCGCGGCAATGGCCAGCGCGGACGCCCTCAGGCGGCCATGGCCTGACTACCATCGAACCGGCCGGGGCAACGCCCCGGCCGTTTTCGTCATGGCCATGCAGGGCTTGAAAACACCGCGCGACCGACAGACCATAACAGACTTTGAGTGACCCGACCGGAGACCGAACCATGGCTGAAACCGTACGGGTGGATATCCCGCACAAGCTGACGCGGGAGCAGGCGCGCCAGCGGATCGCCAGCGGCTTCGACCGCATCCGCTCCGATGCAACGGGCGGCATGGTGAAGTTCGAGGATGTGTGGACCGAAGACCGCCTGGATTTCAGGGCCCGCGCCATGGGCCAGTCCGTCGTCGGGCGGCTCGACGTGATGGACGATCACGTCCATATCGAGATCGATCTTCCGGGGTTTCTGGCCGCGCTTGCCGAAAAGCTTACCGGAAAGATCAGGAAGGAAGGCACCATCCTTCTGGAACACAAGCCCTGAAGGCTTGCGGAACGGGCTTACACGCCCACGCCGTATCCCAGGTATCGCTTGGACGACACCGGGTCGTAGCCAAGACGCATCTTCAGCTTCTTGCGCAGCTTGGAGATGTGGCTTTCGATGACGTTCTCCTCGACGTTCTCGTCGAAGATGCCGTAGATCGCCGAGAAAAGCTGCTGCTTGGAGACGCGACGGCCCTTGTTGGCGACGAGATATTCGAGAATGCGGCGCTCCCGGCGGGGCAGCACCAGCGGCTCGCCCGCCACTTCAGCGTCCCGGCCATCGTTGAAGACGCAGATTTCTTCCGCCTCGAGCCGGTTGCGGTCGATCACGTCACGGCGGCGGATCGCGCCGACACGCGCAAGGATCTCCTTGATATGCACCGGCTTGGCGACGACGTCGTCGATGCCGGCCGCGAACAGATCCAGAGTCGAATTGAGCGCCTTTGTCTCCGCCAGTGCGATCAGCGGCGCGTTGGTCCGCGCGCGGACCAGACGCGTAACGGCGCCGCGATCCGGAAAATCTCCCAGAAGGAAAGCTTCGACGGCGGATACATCAGTATCCGATGCGCTTTCGACCCAGTCCTGGAATTCGGATACATGGAAACCGGCAGAAGATACGCCCTCTCCACTCAGGAGAGACTTGTAACCGCTCGTGACTAACTCACGATTGTCTACGACAACGATCATGTGACCTCACCGAATCAGCTTGCTTGAACCTGATCTATTGATACGCGGTGAGGTGGAATCTCGCCTATCCCCAAATTTCACTAGGCGACTCAGACATCGATTCCGTAATCTAAGCCAAACCATTGCTGGAAAAGGGTTAGCGGCCGGTTAACGCGCTTTCGAAAATTTTTGGCCGATCTTCACTTTTTCGGGCCGGACAAGGAAATTGAGTCTTTTCCGCAACAGGCTACAGGCGCGCCGCATCCAGCGCGCGCTTGAGGCGTCCGGTTTGCGCGCTTTGCGTCTCGTCTTCCGACACAAGCGGGAAATGGTCGATCTGGATGACCGAGCCGCCGCTTTTCAACGTCAGCCTGAAATGCACCGATGTCTCGGCCTCGCGGAACAGGAGGTCGAGATCGATGGCCGGCGGTGTCGACCAGGTCAGACGCGCTTCGCCGGACGAGGTAAAGCTCAAGGCGCCGGCCTTCATGTGCAGCTGGCTCGACGATTCGACGATATCCTGGATGTTGCCCGGAACGTCCATGCGCAGGAAGGCGATGTAGTCGGCCGGCTCGACGAGGCGCAGCTCGGCGACGACCGGGCGAAGCGCAACGGCCAGCAGGCGTTCCCGATCGTGGTTCGGGTTGCTCTCGCTCAGGTCCGGCATGGCGTGATAACCCATCGAAGGATGCATCCCCTGTCTTGCGGCCGTCCGGCGACGGCCGCAGATATGAAAAGAGCGAGGTGACAGGCACCCCGCCCTCTACCAATCGCCGATCAGGATGCGGCATCTACCTTGCCACGGGCTTGAGCAGGTCCGGCCACATGGGCCGAGCCTTGCGCTACGCTGGAATTGCCCGAAGCCTGATGTGCTTCAGGGCATGGTCTTCATCTTGTCGGTCACGGTCGAGGTCCAGGCGCCTTCGGGCGCCCTGGTGATGACCGGGTCCGAGCCGCCGCCCATCAGCACCGCGACGGTGTTTTCCGCAGCGGCGACATCCAGCGTTCCATCGCTGTCGCCAACCAGCTTGATCACCTCGCCGACCATGCGCTTCTGGTGCTCTTCGGTCTGTGCGCCCGTCATATCGTTGTCGAGCACGATCTGCGCGGCTTCGTCGGGGTTTTCGGCGGCATAGGCCCAGCCGCGCATCGTCGCCTTGACGAAGCGCGCCAGCGCGTCGACCATCTCCGGATCGGCGAGCGTCTCCTCGGTCGCATAAAGGCCGTCCTCCAGCGTGGCGACGCCCTGATCCTGATACTTGAAGACCGTCAGCTCATCGGCCGGGATGCCGGCATCCAGCACCTGCCAGTATTCGTTGTAGCTCATCGTGGAAATGCAGTCCGCCTGCTTCTGGATCAGCGGATCGACGTTGAAGCCCTGCCGGATCACCGTGACGCCCTCTGCCCCGCCATCGGTGGACAGGCCGAGCTTCGACATCCACGACAGGAACGGATACTCGTTGCCGGAGAACCAGACGCCCAGTGTCTTGCCCTTGAAGTCCGCGGGCGACGCGATGTCGGTGTCCTTTCGGCAGGTCAGTTCCATGCCCGATGCCTTGAAAGGCTGGGCGATGTTGACAAGCGGAACGCCGCGTTCGCGCGCGGCGAGGGCCGCAGGCATCCATTCCACGATAACATCCGCGCCGCCGCCGGCGATGACCTGCGTCGGCGCGACGTCCGGCCCGCCCGGCAGGATATCGACGTCGAGGCCGGCCTCGTCGTAGAAACCCTTGTCGTGAGCGACGTAGTAGCCGGCGAACTGGCCCTGCGTCACCCATTTGAGCTGCAGCGTCAGCGAGTCCGCGGCCTGCGACCCGGCTGTCGTGGAGAAAAGAACCGCAAGGGCGACACCGCCCGACAATATTGCCTTCATGCCATTTCTCCTTTTCGGATGGGCCGCCGCCTGCCGGCGACACTCGGGTCAGATGCGTTGCGAGGGATGCCAGAAGGTGACCCGGCGTTCGGCCAGGGCCAGAAGTGCGTAGGATGCCGAGCCGGCCACCGCTGCCACGGCGATTTCGGCCCACACCATGTCGGTGTTGAGCCTGCCGATCTCGGCCGAGATGCGAAAGCCCATGCCGACGATGGGCGTGCCGAAAAACTCGGCCACGATGGCTCCGATCAGCGCGAGCGTCGAGTTGATCTTGAGTGCATTGAAGATGAAGGGCATGGCCGCCGGCAGCCGCAGCCGCCACAGCGTCTGCCAATAGCCGCCGGCATAGGTGCGCATCAGGTCGCGCTCCATCGGGCCGGCCGCCGCAAGGCCGGCAACGGTGTTCACCAGCATGGGAAAGAACGTCATCAGAACGACGACCGCGGCCTTGGAGGGCCAGTCGAAGCCGAACCACATCACCATGATGGGCGCGACGCCGATGATGGGCAGGGCCGAGGCAAAATTGCCGAGCGGCAGCAGGCCGCGCTTCAGGAACGGATATCGATCGACCGCCAGCGCCGTCAGGAAGCCCAGGCCGCAACCGACGGCGTAGCCCACCAGCACCGCCTTCAGGAAGGTCTGGACGAAATCGGCCCAGAGCAGGCCGGAGGAAGCGACGATGCGCGCCCCGATCTGGCTGGGCGGCGGCAGCAGCACGGCGGGTACGCCGAGGCCGCGCGTCAGGAGTTCCCACAAAAGAAGCAGTGTCGCGCCGAAGATCAGCGGGATGGCCAGATCCAGCAACCGGCTGCCTGCGCCGGCTGCAATGCCGGACAGCCAGCGCAACAGGAAAACCGCGCCGACGGCGATGACGGCGGCAAGCGCCAGAACGCCGCTCATCGCACTTGTCCCGTGCGTGACAGGACGATCCGCTCGGCAAGGGAGATCGCCGCCACCAGGCAACCCGCCATCAAAGCTGCCATGACCAGAGCGGACCATATCTGGATGGTCTGCCCGTAATAGGAGCCGGCAAGCAGGCGCGCGCCGAGCCCTGCGCGCGCCCCTGTCGGCAATTCGCCGACGATGGCGCCCACCAGCGCGGCGGCGACGGCCACCTTCATCGACGCGAAGAGAAAGGGAAGCGAGGCGGGCAGCCGCAGCTTGTACAGGAGTTGCGTCGTGTTGGCCGCATAGGTGCGCATGAGGTCCAGATGCATGCGGTCGGGCGAGCGCAGCCCCTTCACCATGCCGACGGTGACGGGGAAAAACGAAAGATAGGTAGAGATGAGCGCCTTTGGCACCAGCCCGGTGACACCCACCGAGTTCAGCACCACGATCAGCATCGGGGCGATGGCCAGGATCGGTATGGTCTGGCTGGCGATGATCCAGGGCATCAGGCTCTTGTCGAGCGTCCGCGAGTTGAGGATGCCGAGCGCCAGGGCGATGCCCAGCAGCGTCCCCATGATAAAGCCCGCCAATGTCGAGGATAGCGTGACCCCGGCGTGGAACAACAGCGAGCGCGGCGATGACGGGCGGACGCCGAAGATCGTACCGGCCATCTCGGCTACGATCTGGTGCGGCGCGGGCAGGATGGGCCGGTCGGACGACAGGGTGGCCGCCACCAGCGCCGCCGTGTCATAGGCGGGGTTTTCGCGCGCAAGCCGGTCCGATGTCGTCTGCCAGTTCAAAGCGATGGCGGCCAGGGTCCAGATCGCCAGGAGGACGACCAGCACGCTCAGGATCGGCGCCGCGCCGGCGCGCAGGGAGGAGGCGCCGCTAGTCATAGGAGTGCCCGGCGCGCAACCCCTCGCGGACGCGATGGGCGATGGCCAGGAATTCCGGCGTCTCGCGGATATCCAGCGGCCTGTCGGCCCCCAGGTCGCAATCCACGATATCCTGTATGCGCCCCGGGCGCGGGCTCATCACCACGATGCGTGTCGACAGGAACACCGCTTCCGGAATGGAATGGGTGACGAAGACGACCGTCTTGCGCGTCCTGGCCCACAGGCGCAGCAATTCCGCGTTCAGGCGGTCGCGGACGATCTCGTCGAGCGCGCCGAAGGGCTCGTCCATCAAGAGCAGCGCCGGGTCGAAGGAGAGCGCCCGCGCAATGGAGGCACGCTGCTGCATGCCGCCGGACAGCTGCCAGGGGAACTTGCGGGCGAAGCCGTCGAGCCCGACAAGCGACAGGTTCCGGTAGATACGCTCGACACGCTCGGCCTTCGGCACGCCCATCACCTCCAGCGGCAGGGCGACATTGCGCTCTATGGTCCGCCACGGATACAGCGCGGCGGCCTGAAAGACATAGCCGTAGGCGCGCGCCAGCCGCGCCTCGCCCGGGGACATGCCGTTCACGGTAATGGAACCGGCCGTCGGTTGCTCCAGATCGGCGATGACGCGCAGCAAGGTCGTCTTGCCGCAGCCGGACGGACCGATCAGCGAGACGAACTCGCCCTCATGGATGGTGAGGTCGATACCGGACAGCGCGTGGACCGGCCCGTCATTCGTCTGAAATGTCAGGGAGAGGTCCCGGGCCCCGACGACGCTGTCCATCATGTCACGCCCCGAGCCCCCATCCATCGACGATCAGACCCCGGCCGGAATGCCGGCGCGCTCGACCTTGCGCGGCGCGACCAGCTCTTTCCACGCGGAAAGGGCCCGGTTCACCGGCGCATTGGCCGGCCGTTTCACGAACTGCCCGTCGCCGGTATCGGCCAGCACCTCCCCTTGCCTGCAGGCGACCTTGCCTCGGGAAAAGACGACCGCCGGCAGGCCCTTCACCGCGATGCCCTCGAAGACATTGTAATCGATGGCGGATTTCTGCGTATCGGCCGAGATCACCTTGGTCGCCTCCGGGTCCCAGACGATCAGGTCCGCATCGGCACCGGGCAGGATCGCGCCCTTGCGCGGGTAGATGTTCAGGATTTTCGCGATGTTGGTGGAGGTGGCGGCAACGAACTCGTTCATCGTCAGCCGCCCGGTGTTGACGCCGCGCGTCCACAGGACGGGCAGCCGGTCTTCCAGTCCCCCCGTACCATTGGGGATGCGGGTGAAATCGCCGACACCGAACCGCTTCTGCTCGGTGGTGAAGGCACAGTGGTCTGTCGCCACCACCTGCAGCGAGCCGCTGGAGAGCCCCGCCCAGAGGGAATCCTGGTTGCGCCGGTCGCGGAAGGGCGGCGACATCACACGCCGCGCCGCGTAATCCCAGTCGGCGTTCTGGTACTCGCTTTCGTCGAGCACGAGGTGCTGGATCAGCGGCTCGCCGAAGACGCGCATGCCCTTCTGCCGCGCCCGGCGGATCGCCTCGTGGCTCTCCTCGCAGGAGACGTGCACGACATAAAGCGGCACGCCGGCCTGGTCGGCGATCATGATGGCGCGGTTGGTCGCCTCGCCCTCCACCTCCGGCGGCCGCGAATAGGCATGTGCCTCCGGCCCGTTATTGCCGGCGGCCAGAAGCTTCTGCTGCAGCGAGGCGACGACGTCGCCGTTCTCGGCGTGGACGAGCGGCAGCGCGCCCAGCTCGGCGCAGCGCTGGAACGAGGCGAACATTTCATCGTCGTTCACCATCAGGGCGCCCTTGTACGCCATGAAATGCTTGAACGTGTTGATACCCTCGTCCACGACGCGCGGCATTTCCTCGAAGACCTGCCGGTCCCACCATGTGATGGCCATGTGGAAGGAGTAGTCGGCGCGCGCCTTGCCTGCCTTCTGGCGCCACTCCTGCAGGGCGTCGATCAGGCTCTGGCCGGGTGCGGGCAGGCAGAAATCCACAGTCATCGTGGTGCCGCCAGCAAGGCCCGCCGCCGTTCCCGTATCGAAATCGTCGCTCGAATGGGTGCCCATGAAGGGCATTTCCATATGCGTATGCGGATCGATGCCGCCGGGCATCACGTAAGCGCCGGAGGCGTCCACCACCTCGTCGCCGTCCAGCCCTTCGCCCACGGCGGCGATCCGCTCGCCGTCGATCAGCACGTCCGCCCGGAATGTGCGGTCGGCGGTTACCACGGTGCCACCCTTGATCGCGATGGTCATCGGCCTTCTCCCTCCGCCGCCTCGGCGATGCCGGCCGTATCGACGACGGCGTTGAGCAGCACGTTGGCGCCGTTGCGCGCCCAATCCCGGGTAATTTCCTCGGCCTCGTTGTGCGAAAGGCCGTCGACACAAGGACACATGACCATGGCGGTCGGCGCCACGCGGTTGATCCAGCAGGCGTCGTGCCCCGCACCCGACACGATATCGCGATGGCTGAGGCCGAGCTTGTCGGCCGCGTTGCGGATGGCCGCAACGCAGCCGGCATCGAAGGTCACCGGGTCGAAATGTCCGACGATCTCGGTCTCGGCGCCGATATCCATCGCCTCGGCGATCTGGTGGATGCCGTCCTCGATGCGGGCGCGCATGGCCTCCAGCGTATCCCTGTCGGGAGAGCGGATGTCGATGGTGAAGACCGCCCTGCCCACGATGATGTTGCGGGAGTTGGGATAGATCTCCACATGGCCGATCGCGCCCACCGCATCCGGCTGGTGATCCATCGCCACCTCGTGCACCATCTCCGTCACGCGGGCCATGCCCAGTCCCGCGTTGCGCCGCTTGGGCATGGGCGTGGAGCCTGTGTGCGCCTCCCTGCCGGTCAAGGTCACCTGCAGCCAGTACAAGCCCTGTCCGTGCGTCACGACGCCGATGTCGACCCCCTCATCCTCGAGGATCGGGCCCTGTTCGATATGCAGTTCGAAGAAGGCGCCGATCTGGCGTGCGCCCACCCTCTCCTCGCCCTCGAAACCGATGCGCCGCAACTCGTCGCCGAAGCGCTTTCCGGCGGCGTCCACCCTGTCCTTGGCCCATTCCTCCTCGTGAACGCCGGCAAACACACCGGACGCCAGCATGGCCGGCGCAAAGCGCGTGCCCTCCTCGTTGGTCCAGTTCGTCACGACGATGGGGCGGCGCGTCCGGATATTCATGTCGTTCAGGCTGCGGACCACTTCCAGCGCGCCGAGAACGCCGAGGACGCCGTCGTAGCGACCGCCCGTCGGCTGGGTGTCGAGATGGCTGCCGAGATAGACGGGCGCCGCATCGGCATCCTCTCCCGGCCGCTCGGCGAACATGTTGCCCATCGAGTCCACCGCGACGCGCATCCCCGCCTCTTCGCACCAGCGCTGGAACAGGCGGCGGCCGCTTGCATCCTCGTCCGTCAAGGTCTGGCGGTTATTGCCGCCCGCGACGCCCGGCCCGATCTCGGCCATGTCCATCAGGGCGTTCCACAGGCGATCCCCATCGACCTGCAGGTTGGATGCGTGGCTCATGCGACCCGTTCCTTGCATTGTCCTGTCCGGCCCGGTCGGGACGGCGTTTCTTGACTGCCCGGTCAAAAGCGAGGCTAAAAGGTCGCTTATGGCCGGTCAAGCGCGACTGCCGACTTATGCGGCAGCAAATTTCGATGCAAAATCTTAAGGCACTGGGAGGCAAGGCCGAGGCGATGGAAGGCGTGCGAAAGCAGCAACGGACGCGCATCCAGCAGGCGAACCGCGAGATGATCGTGGCCGCGGCCCTGCCGGTATTTTCGGCCCATGGGTTCAAGGCAGCGACCGTGGACGCCATTGCCACGGCGGCCGGGATGTCGAAGCCGAATCTTCTCTATTACTTCCGCCGCAAGGAAGACATCTACTCGGCCGTTCTGGAGCGCACGCTGGAAATCTGGCTCGATCCGCTGGAGCGCCTGGATGCCGACGGCGATCCGGAGGCGGAGCTTTCCCGCTACATCGCGGTGAAACTGCAGATGTCGGCTGACGCGCCCGAGGCTTCCCGCCTGTTCGCCAACGAAATCCTGCATGGTGCGCCGGTGATCGGCGACTTCCTTTCCGGGCGGCTGCGCCGGCTGGTGGGCGACAAGGCCGCCATCATCGAACGGTGGATGGATGAAGGGCGACTGGCGCGGATGGACCCGGTGCATCTGGTGTTCATGATCTGGGCGATCACGCAGCATTATGCCGACTTCGCCGTCCAGGTACGGGCCATCGTCGGCGAGAGCGCCGAACACCCCGCCTTCCGCGAAAGCACCACGCGCAACGTGCTCGCTTTGGTCATGAACGGGCTGCGGCCCCGCTCCGGCTGAGGCGCCGGTCACTCGGCGGCATCCGGCAGGACGACGGGTTCGGGTGCGAACTGCATGGCCTCCCGCGCCATCGGATTGTTCGGATGCACCGTCCAGTTGGAATAGGCATCGGGAATAGGCTTGCCCGTTCGCGGGTCGACCCCGTGGGCGCGTTCCATGGTGATGCAATTCTCGACCGGGCAGACATTGACGCAGAGATTGCAGCCGACGCATTCCGCATCGATCACCTCGAAATGGCGTGCGCCGTCCACCATCGATGTGATGGCCTGGTGGGACGTGTCCTCGCAGGCGATGTGGCAGCGCCCGCATTTGATGCAGAGCGCCTGGTCGATCCGCGCCTTCGTGACGTAATTGAGGTTGAGATACTGCCAGTCGACGACGTTGCCGACCGCCCGCCCGCGGAAATCCTCGATGTTGCGATAGCCCTTCTCGTCCATCCACTCCGAAAGGCCGGTCGCCATTTCCTGTACGACCTTGAAGCCGTAGGTCATCGCAGCCGTGCAGACCTGGACCGTGCCGCAGCCGAGCGCGATGAACTCCGCGGCGTCCCGCCAGGTCGTGACGCCGCCGATACCGGAGATCGGCATGCCCCAGGTCTCGCGGTCGCGTGCGATCTCGGCCACCATGTTGAGGGCAATGGGCTTTACCGCCGGGCCGCAATAGCCGCCATGGCTGCCCTTGCCGTCGATGGTGGGCGTCGGTGCGAAATTGTCCAGATCGACGCTGACGATGGACGAGATCGTGTTGATCAGGGAGACGGCATCGGCCCCTCCACGCCGCGCAGCGCGTGCCGGGTAGCGGATGTCGGTGATATTAGGCGTCAGCTTGACGATGACGGGCAGCTTCGAGTGCTGCTTGCACCACCGCGCGACCATCTCGATATATTCGGGCACCTGCCCCACGGCCGAGCCCATGCCGCGCTCGCTCATGCCATGGGGGCAGCCGAAGTTCAGTTCCACCCCGTCACAGCCCGTATCGGCCACGCGCGCCAGGATGGCCTTCCAGCTCTCCTCCTCGCAGGGCACCATCAGCGAAACGATCAAGGCGCGATCCGGCCAGTTGCGCTTGACCCGGGCGATCTCCTCCAGATTGAGATCGAGTTCGCGGTCGGTGATCAGCTCGATATTGTTGAGGCCGAGCAATCGGCGGTCGGGTCCGTGGACCGCGCCATAGCGGGGCCCGTTCACGTTGACGACGGGCCGCCCTTCCCCCAGCGTCTTCCACACGACGCCGCCCCATCCGGCCTCGAAGGCGCGCTGGACGTTGTATTCCTTGTCGGTGGGCGGCGCGGATGCCAGCCAGAAGGGGTTGGGAGAGCGGATACCCAGAAATTCCGTAGCAAGATCGGCCATGGTCCGGTCTCCCTCAAGCCTGCGCCAGAAGGGCGCGATGAATGGACAGGGCGGCCAGCTTGCCGTCTTCCACGGCGGCCACGGTAAGGTCCTGTCCCCCGAAGATGCAGTCGCCGCCGGCCCAGACGCCGTCGAGGCCCGTGCGTCTTTCCTCGTCCACGGCGATGCGTCCGCCCCGCATGGGCGGCAGGGACTCCACGGCCACGCCTTCCAGCACGAAGGTCTGGCCGATGGCCTTGAAGATTTGGTCCGCCTGCAGCGCCAGCGTCTCGCCGGTGCCGCCGAATACGCCCTCCACGGTATGGGTGCGTTCCAGCTCGATGCCACACACCACGTCACCCTGCACCAGAAGGCGCTTCGGCATCACGTCGCACAGGATGCGGACGCCGCGGTTGGCCGCGATCTCCTGTTCGTATCGGCTGGCATTCATGGCATCGCGGCCCCTGCGATAGGCCAGGGTCACCTCCTCAGCACCCAGCGCTTTCGCCTGTACGGCGACATCGATGGCGGTCATGCCGCCGCCGATGACCACGACGCGCCGCCCGACCGGGATATCGCCCAAATTCGCCGTCTGGCGCAGCTCGGCGATCCAGGAGACGGCATCGGCGTCGCCACTGGCGCCGGCTCCCTCGGCCTCCAGCGCCCGCACGCCCGAAAGACCGAGCCCCAGGAACACCGCATCATGGCTGCGCCGCAACTCGTCCAGGTGGATATCCCTGCCCAGCGCCATGCCTGTTTTCAAGGTAATGCCGCCGATCGACAGGACGAAGTCGGCCTCGATGGCGGCGAAATCCTCGGTCGCCTTATAGGCGGCGATGCCATATTCGTTGAGCCCTCCCGGCTTCGGGCGCGCATCGAAAAGGGTTACGTCATGGCCAAGCATGGCGAGGCGGTGCGCACAGGACAGGCCGGCCGGACCCGCTCCCACGACGGCCACGCGCCGCCCGGTCGGCTCCGCGCGCTGAAACGGCTGCCGGCCGGTATCCATCATCGCATCGGTGGCGTAGCGCTGCAGCAGGCCGATCTTCACCGGCTTGCCCTCGGCGGCTTCGCGCACACAGGCTTCCTCGCAGAGGGTTTCGGTGGGACAGACGCGGGCACACATGCCGCCCAGAATGTTCTCGGACAGGATGGTGCGGGCCGCGCCCAGCGGGTTGCCGGACTGGATCTGCCGGATGAAGAGCGGAATGTCGATGCCGGTGGGGCAGGCCTGCATGCAGGGCGCATCGTAGCAGAAGTAGCATCGGTCGGATTCCACCGCCGCCTCATGACGCTCCAGCGGCGGATGGATGTCCGAAAAGTTCGACGCCAGCGCGTCCGGCGCGAGGCGGCCGGCCGCGATATCGGGGCGATAGGGGGGAAGCTCGTTCATGCGGGTCGATCTCCCTTGAACCGTTCCAACCTAGAATGGGTCCAGATTCGGGATCGCGTCAACAATGATTTTGACCAAGCGATCAAAGAATGACGAATTATCGCACTGCAGCAAGATATGCCTAATTTATTGCCATTGCACGAATGTTTCGACGGCAGGCGTCCACCATCCTATGGTGCCGCCGGATTCGGAATGGAGACGAAACCGTGGGTGAGCAGTCGGTCGGGGAGCGGAGAGACGGTCTCGAGGGCCTTCGAGACTGGTTGAGGCGCCTGTATCATGGGCGGTCGCGCAACGCGCAGCGGTTCCAGACGACGATGATCATCGTCGATTTCGTCATCATCGCCTTCTTCATAGCCGCGCCCGTCCTGCGGGATCAGGAGCTCTTCCTGTGGCTCGACTATGCTGTCGCGGCGATTCTTCTGGCCGACCTGACGGCGCGGGCCCTTGCCTCGACGGATATCGGCCGGTGGATCCGCCAGCCAACGGTGATCGTCGACATATTCATCCTCGTGACGCTGCTCTTCCCCCATATCTTCGTCAATCTCGGCTTCCTGCGCATCCTGCGGCTGTGGACCGTCTCGCGCAGCGGCGCCCTGTGGCGCCCCCTCCACCGGCATGGACTGGAAGAGTGGGAGGATGCCGGACGCGCGGTAGTGAACCTGACCACCTTTCTCTTCGTCGCCACAAGCTTCATCTATACCTTCTTCTTCCGCGACGGATCGGGCCTGACGGGCTACATCGATGCGCTGTACTTCACGGTTACCAGCGTCACGACCACCGGATACGGCGACATCATCCTGCCCGGTCCCGCCGGCAAGCTGACGTCCATCGTGACGATGCTGATCGGCATCTCGCTGTTCGTACGCCTGGCGCAGGCGTTGTTCCGCCCGCACAAGGTAACGTTTCCCTGCCCGCAATGCGGCCTGTCACGACACGATCCCGATGCCGTCCATTGCAAGGCCTGCGGCCATCTTTTGAAAATTCCCGACGAGGGGCAGGACTAGGTATCCTCATGTCGATGAAATGCGATTTCATCGACACGTTTTTGCGATATGTCGATGCAATCGACATATTCGACGGATATGTCGAAAAATCAGGATTCTTTCGACATGAGCTTCGATCCGAACCGGCCCTACAACGAACTTCCTGGCCTTCCGCCGGAAATGGACCTGGAGACGCCGGCCGTTCTCCGAGCCTGCATAGGGGCCCGGGCGGCATTGGCGGAACTGCGCATGGCCGGACTGCTCATCCCAAACCAAACGGTTCTCATCAACTCGATCCCCCTGCTGGAAGCGCAGGCAAGTTCGGAGATCGAGAACATCGTCACCACCACCGACAAATTGTTCCGCTTCGCAAAAGGCGACGGAAGCGACACCGATGCGGCGACAAAGGAAACGCTACGGTATCGTTCTGCACTTTCAATGGGCTATCGCTCCCTTGCCGATCGCCCCCTGGCGACACGCACCGCAGTAGAAATCTGTCGTATCATCAAGGCCAGCGATATCGACCTTCGCGCGACGCCGGGCACCCGGCTGGTAAACGACAATACCGGACGGGTCATCTACACGCCGCTGAGGGCGCTGCCATCATCCGCGACAAGCTGGCCGACTGGGAGCGCTTCCTGCACGCGGAAGGAACGCTCGACCCGCTCATTCGCATGGCCGTCATGCACTACCAGTTCGAGGCGATCCATCCGTTCATCGACGGAAACGGGCGTACCGGCCGGATTCTCAACCTTTTGTATCTCGTGGAAAGAGGCCTGCTGGACATCCCCGTGCTCTACTTGAGCGGCCATATCATCCAAAACAAGCGCCATTACTACGACCTCCTTCTCGACGTGACGACCAAGGGCGATTGGCAGGGGTTAGTCCTTTTCATAATCGAAGCGGTCGAGACAACTGCTCGCTGGTCGACGCGCAAGATTATGGAGATCCGCCAACTGCTGGAAGACACGGCCGTCCGAATGCGGGCCGACACGCCGAAAATCTACTCTCGCGACTTTGCCGAGCTGATCTTCGTCAACCCCTATTGCCGGATAGCAGACGTCGTGGAGGCCGGTATCGCCCGGCGACAGACGGCCTCCACCTATCTCAAGGCCCTGTCGGAAGCCGGCATTCTGGAAGAGCGCATTGCCGGGCGCGAACGTCTTTACATAAATCCGCGCCTGCTTTCGTTGCTGTCGGACCGCCGCTTCACCGAGGCCGACGCAGGAATGCGATGACGGCGCAGACGGCAAGGGCCAGCCAGCCGGCCATCAGCATCATGCCGCCGCTTGGCGCGGCATTGGCAAAGAGCCGGCCCCCCGTGACGATGCGTGTTGCGAGGTCCCCGGAAAACAGCAGCACGCCGGCGATCATCATGGCGCCGGGTACGGCGCGCGCCGCGATCATGGATGGCGGTGCCAGGGCCAGCGCCAGCAAGGCCGGTCCATGCACGAAGGCGATCGCCGCTGCAACCGCGGCGAGCGGCGATGCCGTGGCATGGGCGGCATAGGCGGCGCCGGCGGTACCCGCCGCCCCGAACAGGCCGGCGAAGACCAGAAGTGTCGCGCTTGCGGCGTCGGGATGAGACTGTTTCATTGACTTCGTCCTACCAAGTCCCGCAGGAAGTATCCAAGGACAGCGTGGGTGTACAGCATGAGCGGGCAGGCAGACGCTTTCCACATGATGGAGATCTTCAAGGCGGCGGCCGAGGCGGCCGGGCAGGCCATACTGCATATCCGCGAGGCGGGTTGCGTCACCGAAACCAAGCCGGACGCCTCGCCCGTCACCGCCGCCGACCGCGAGGCCGAGCGCATCATCGTCGAAAGCCTGGCTGCCGCTTTTCCTGCAATTCCCTACATCGCCGAGGAAGCCTGCAGCGAGGGCCTTTCCGGTTGCGCCACGCATGACGGCTTCTTTCTGATCGACCCCCTCGACGGCACACGCGAATTCGTCGCGGGGCGCGACGAGTTCACCGTCAACATAGCCTACGTCGTCGACGGACGGCCGGTCGTGGGCATGGTCCACGTTCCCGCCACGGGCGAAAGCTTCGGCGGCCTGCCCGGCACAGCCCTTCGATGGCGCGCCGGCGCCCATTCGCCTAAGGCAATCGCCGCGCGGCGGCCACCCGAGGGTGGCATGACGGCGCTTGTCAGCCGTTCGCATCGCACGCCGCAGACGGACACCTATCTTGAAGGGCGCAAGCCTGCCGAGATCGTACCCATGGGGTCTTCGCTCAAATTCTGCCGGATCGCGGAGGGCGCCGCGGACCTATATCCCTGCCTCGGCACCACTATGGAATGGGACACGGCCGCCGCCGAAGCCGTGCTGGTGGGCGCGGGCGGGCACGTCGAGACGCTCGAAGGCAGGCCTCTGCGCTATGGCAAGCACGCGGAAATCGGGCGTCGCGGCTTTGCCAATCCACCCTTCGTCGCCTATGGCGCCAGCCCCTCAGCCTGACAGGGTGTCGGCCTCGTCTATCTCGCGTGGCTGCAGCTGGTTCCGCTCGTCGCGGATCGATTCCGTTCCCATGCGATAGCCTGCCGACTGCGCCGCCTTGCCCAGAAGATGGGCCGAGATCGGGGCCGTCATCAGGAAGAAGATGATGGCGGCGATGGCCCGCAGCACCTCTGCCGTCTCGTTGGATACGATCGCCAGCGCCACAAGCATCAGCACCGATCCCACGGTGCCGGCCTTTGCCGCCGCGTGGATGCGCGTGTAGAAATCCGGAAATCGGACGATCCCGATGGCGGCGACCATGGTGAAGCCCGCGCCCGCGACCACGAACAAGGCCGCGATGATGTTGCCGAGCCCGCTCATCGCAGAACCTCCGTCCGCCCGATGGGCTGTCGGACATGCTTGTGGTCGGCTTCGTCTTCCTCGTCCGTCTTGTCCTGCTGCACCGGCGAGCGCTCCGTGTCGCCGCGCACCATGATGAAGCGGGCGAACGAGATGGTCGCAAGGAAGCCGACGAGGCCGAGAGCGATCGCCACATCCACGTACAGGGTAAAGCCCGTGTCGATGCCGATGATGGCAATGAAGCCGATGGAACCCGCCGTCAGGACATCGAGCCCCAGAACGCGATCCGGCAGGGTCGGCCCCTTGAAGATGCGGAAGATGGTCAGCGCGAAGGCCACGCCGATGAACAGGAGGGCCATGGACAAGGCCCCGTCGAGGACGATTTCCGAGAATTCCAGAAAGGTCATCGCAGCGCCTCCAGGAGCTTGCGTTCGAAGCCGCGGGCGATCCTGCGTCGCTCGGCATCCGGATCGGTGCAGTCGAGCGCATGGACGTAAAGCGTCGAATGATCTTCCGATACGTCCAGCACCAGCGATCCCGGCGTCAGCCCCACCAGGCCCGCCAGCATCGCAATCTCGTAGTCGCGGTCCACCATCATTCGGTACACGAAGACACCGGGCTTGAGATCGAGCTTGGGCTTCAGTGCCGACACGGCAACCCGCCAAGCCGACAGGAATATCTCCGACACGAGGTACAGGAACAGCGAAGCCACCCGTTGCCCTCGGCGCAGATAGCCGCCCGTACCGATCTGCTCGCGGATCAGGCCAAGCGTGAAGGCCGACAGGAAAAAGCCGAACAACAGGTTGGCCAGGCTGAACGTGGCGGTTACGATGACCCAGACGAGGGCAAGAACGATATTGACGACGAAGAGCGTCATGGCGTCACCTCACCCAGAACGGACGACAGATAGCCCTGCGGCTCCAGAAGATCGGCAGCCGCCTGGAAGCTGAACTCCGCCAGCCACTCGGGCCAGACGCCGGCGACGACGACGAAGATGCACAGCGCCACAAGCGGCACCAGCGCCAGCGGCGTGCCCGGCGGCGGGGCGCGGAAGGTTTCCTCGGCGATCTGCTTCGCCTCGCCCACGTCCTGGGCAGCGGCCATGGCCGGCAGCGGACGCCAGAAGGCCAGGGCAAAGGCGCGCATGCAGGCAATGGTAATCAGGAGCCCCGACACCAGGATGGCAGCGGTCAGCCATGGCATGTCGGCGGCAATGGTGGCGCGGACCAGCAGCATCTTCGGCCAGAAGCCCGAGAAGGGCGGAAGCCCGGCGACGGCCAGGAAGAGAACCAGGAACATGACCGAGAAGATCGGGTTGCGGCGCCACAGCCCGCCCATCTCGTGCAGCGACGACGACCCGTTGCGGAAGGCCGCGACGCCGGCGGCAAGGTACAGGGCCGTCATCACCACGATGGAGTGGATGGCATAGTAGATCGCGCCCGAAACGCCCGTGACAAGCGTCGACAGAACCTCGCCGCTATCGTTCAGGCTGCCGTCGCGCAGCACGCTGGCCGCGCCGGTGGTAACCGTCGTCGTGGTGCTTTCCAGAAAAGGCGGGATCGCCATGCCGGCCATGATGGTGCCGATGCCGGCGATCACTACGTAGTTCAACATGCGCCGGAGGTCGCTCTGCGCCAATGCGCCGAGCGCGCCCGCCATCATCGTCAGTCCCGCCACCCAGGCGATCAGGATGCCGAGGCCGACACGCTCCGGCGGGAAGAGCATCAATTGCACCCGCATCAGCGCATAGATGCCGACCTTGGTCAGAAGGCCCGCGAACAGCGCCGACACGACGAAGCGGGGTGTATGGTAGGACGCCGGCAGCCAGAAGTTCAACGGGAAGGCGGCCGCCTTCATGGAAAAGGCGACGAGGTAGAGCGCGCCTATGGTCAGCAGCGTGCCATTGCCCTCGAAGGCGGCGGCCTTCACGGCGATCTCGGCCATGTTGAGTGTGCCGAACACACCGTAGAGATAGCCGGTCGTCAAGAGGAAGACGGTGGCCCCGATGAGGTTCAGGAAGCAATATTTGGTCGCGCCGTCGAGTTGCTCGCGCTCCGAGCCGAGGATGAGCAGGCCGAAGGACCCGATCAGCATCACCTCGAACCAGACATAGAGGTTGAATATGTCGCCCGTCAGGAACGCGCCCGAGACACCGGCCATCACCATGAACAGGAACGGATAGAAGCCGTATCGGCGCTCTTCCTCGTCGATGGAGGCGATGGCGTAGATGCCGCAGGCAAGTCCCACGAAACCGGCCACCGTCAGAAACAGGACACTGGTCATGTCGGCGACGAAGGAGATGCCGTAGGGGGGCCGCCATCCGCCCATGGCCATGGCGAGGGTTCCCTCGCGATAGACCTCGACGAACAGCGCGACATCGGCGACCAGCAGCAGCACGAGGCCGGTTACGGCGACGGGCGGATGCCAGTGCATCTGCCGGCGCAGCATCAATAGGCCCGCCCCGAACAGGAAGCAGATCAGGATCGGCATGATGAGCAGCCAGCCGGCCAGGCTGGACTGGTCCAGGACCATGGCCTGGCGGATCATCTCTTCCATGCTCTGCGTTGCGGTCATCTCAGTCAGTATCCAAGCGGAGGCAGCCCTTCGTCCTCGGGCTCCGCGACGCGCATATCCTGCGTGTCGTCGGTTTCCAGGTCCTGGTAGGCGCGGTAGGTCAGGACCAGCAGGAAGACGAAGAATGAAAAGGAAATGACGATAGCCGTCAGCACCAGCGCCTGCGGCACGGCGTTGGCAATGGCCATCGGAGGCATGTCCAGCCCGCCCGGTATCAGCGGCGGGGCGATCGGGCCGATGCGGCCCGACACGAAGATGGACAGGTTCACGCTGTTGCCCAGAAGCACAACGCCCAGCAGCATCCGGATGATGTAGCGCGACAGGAGCAGGTAGATCGTGAAGGTGAACATGATGCCGATCACCACGGCGAGCGCGATTTCCATCAGTCGACATACCTCTCTTCGAGCGAGAGGGCGATCGACGAGATCGATCCGACGATGACGAGATAGACCCCGATGTCGAAGAACAGCGCCGTCGAGATGGGCGGCTCGCCGAGGAACTGGGGGAACCACCAGAGCCCGGTCATGAACGGATAGCCGAGGAAGATCGAGGCGAAGCCCGCCAGTGTCGCCATGATCAGGCCGAAGCCGGCATAGGCTATCGGGTGGAAATGCAAAGCGCGACGCACCGATTCCACCCCCACCGCCATACCGTAGACGGCGATGGCGGAGGCCGCGATGAGGCCGCCGATGAAGCCGCCGCCCGGCTCGTTATGGCCGCGCAGCAGCACGAACAACGAGAACAGGAACATGAGACTGGTCAGGTAGGGCGCCATGACCCGGAAGATGACGGTTCTCATGGCTGCACCTCCGCCGCCGGACGCTTCTTCTTCTTGATGCCCTGCCTGTCCTTTTTCGATACGCGGATCCGCACCAGCGCCAGGATGGCGGCGCCCGTCGTCAGCACTACGGCGATCTCGCCGAACGTATCCACGGCGCGGAAGTCCACCAGGATGACGTTCACGATATTGCGGCCGTGCGCGATGACGTAGGAATAGCGGGTGTAGAAGTCCGACAGCGTCGTATCCATGGTCGTCTGGGTGACGGAAATAAGGAACAGCGCAAGCCCTGCCCCGCCGAGCGCCGCCAGCAGCAGCTCGGGCGCGACCTCGCGCCAGGGCCGCCGGTCGGCCGGCTGCAGGCGCAGCCGTGTCATGACGAGGGCGAGGATGGCAACCGACAGGATTTCGACCATGAACTGCGTGAACGACAGGTCGGGCGCGCCGAGCAGCAGGAACAGCAGCGCCACGGCAAGGCCCTGGATGCCAAGCGACAGCATGGCCGCAAGGCGGTTGGGCGCCACGGCCACGACGACCACACCGAGAACGAGGATGCCGAGCAGCATCCACTCGTAGAAATACAGCATCGGCCATTCGGGCATGCTGGGCAGGCCGCCGGTGGAGATCATGGTGACCCAGAGCAGCCCGATGATGACGATGAAGGTCATCCGCATATAGTAGTCGAGCCGGCCCGGCTGCAGGAAATTGGTGATGGCGGCAGACGCCACGATCAGACCACGGATAAACTGGTCGAAGCCACGGTCCGGCCCCCAGCCGATGGCGGTCAGCACCGAGGCGATGCGCGCGCGGGCCTCCTTGGACTTCATGTAGATCAGGATGCCGACGGCGATGGTCACCACCGACAGGACGAGCGGCGCGCCGAAGTGGAAGCCGACCGCGATGGTGATGGCGACCGCCTCGTCCAGCGAGGGCGGGGCCATCGGGTTGGATATGAACTGGTGCGTCACCTGCGAGAACAAGCCCGCCAGCAGGCCGACGACGCCGAGCAGAAGCGGCGGCGCCCAGACGAGGAATGACGTTTCGTGGGCGCGGCGCAGGCCGCTCGGCAGCGGGCCGACGAAAGGCTTCCACGCGACGACGAGGACGGTGGCGAACATGAAGCAGTTGCCGACCAGCGTGACGAGCGTCATTGCGCCGGCATAGGGAAGCGGCCCGGCCTGGAAGGCGGCGGCATATACCTCTTCCTTGGCCAGGAAGCCGAAGAGCGGCGGCAGGCCGCCCATGGCAGCGGCGCCCAGAAGGGCGGCGGCGAATGTATAGGGCATGGTGCGCGCCAGGCCGCCGAGCGCGCGGATATCGCGCGTTCCGGCGCCATGGTCGACAGAGCCGGCCACCATGAACAGGCAGGCCTTGGCCAGCGAATGCGCGATCACGTAAAGGACGGCGGCCTCGAGGGCCAGTTCCGAGCCGATGCCGATCAGCAGCACCAGCAGGCCCAGCGACGCAACGGTCGTGTAGGCCAGCATCAGCTTCACGTCGGCCTGCCGCAGCGCCAGGATCGCCCCGATGACCATGGTGATGCTGCCTGCGCTCACCAGAGCCACCTCCCACATCAGCGTCTCGCCCATCACGGGGAAAAAGCGCATCAGAAGGTAGATGCCCGCCTTTACCATGGTCGCGGAATGCAGGTAGGCCGACACCGGCGTCGGCGCTTCCATCGCGTTCGGCAGCCAGACATGGAACGGCATCTGCGCCGACTTGGTAAATGCGCCGGCCAGGAGAAGAATGAGGATCGGCCCGTAGGCGCCGCTTTCGTAGATCGCTTGCGGCTGCTCGATCAGCTCGCTGATCGAGGTCAGGCCGGTGGTCGCGCGGATCAGGACGAATCCGGCCAGAAGCGCGAGCGCGCCGGTCCCGGTAACCACCAGAGCCTGGATCGCGCCGCGCCGCGCGGCCTCGCGCTCATGTTGGAAACCGATCAGCAGGAAGGACGTGATCGACGTCAACTCCCAGAAGATGAACAGCGTCATCAGGTCGTCGGCAAGCACGAGACCCAGCATCGCGCCCATGAACAGAAATATATAGGAGTAAAATCTACCGAGCTTGTCGCTTTTCGAAAGATAGCCGCCTGAATAGAGCACGACAAGCGCGCCTATGCCCAGGATCAGCAGCGCAAAGGCATAGGATAAGCCGTCGAGGCGGAAGGAAAATCGCACATCGAAAGTCGGCACCCAATCGAAACCGAACAGGAAAATCTCCCGCCCCTGGATCTGCTCCGAGACGGCAAATATCAGCCCAAATGCAAGAGCAGGGAAAAGAGCCAGGGCATAAGCAGAAAAACGCCCAAACATTTTATGAACTGACGGTGCAATGATAGCTGCAACAAAAGGAAGAGCGACAGCCAAGTAAAAAAGCTGCCCCGTCTGTCCTTCCATGCACCCATTCCCCTGTCTGGATTTCCCGGCGGCGAACCAGCCCGATCGAGGCGTTCACTCGACCACCGAGTTCTTGCACCATGTTAGATTTCGGCGGCGATTCTTCAACCCGTTCAAGTCATTTTCACGAAGGCTTCATGCAGACGCGCAGGCGCCCCCGGTAGCGATTGCCACTGGGCCGCGCGGCGTCGTGCTTGTGAGGATGCCCTTGCGGGACTACTTGACCGGTGACGACGCCTTTCACGGAGAAAGATGATGGAAAACGCAACGCATCGCCAGCTGAAAGTCGACAAGACGGACGCGGAATGGCGCGCGATCCTGACACCCGAACAATATGCCGTCGCGCGCGGACATGGCACCGAACGGCCCTTCACCGGCCCGAACTGGGACCAGAAGGCAGATGGCACCTACGCTTGCGTATGCTGCCACCGGCCGTTGTTCGACGCGGAGACGAAGTTCGAGTCGGGCACCGGCTGGCCCAGCTTCTATGAGCCGATCGAGGATGGGGCCGTCGTGGAAGTGGTGGACCGCTCCCACGGGATGGTGCGCACGGAAGTGCGCTGCAGCGATTGCGATGCGCATCTTGGCCATGTGTTCGAGGATGGCCCCCGGCCGACCGGCCTGCGCTATTGCATGAACGGCTATGCCATGGAGTTCATGCCGGAAGGCGAGTGAACCCCGATCGTCGGGCCGGATCGTCCGGCCCGTTTACCCTTTTCCCTGCCCCCCACACGAGAGTCCCATGCTGAAAATCCCCGCCGGCGCCGTCGCGCCCGTGGCGCCCGAGCGCCCGGAAAGCCATACGATCCACGGCATCGAACGTATCGACCCCTATGCCTGGTTGCGGGCAGGGAACTGGCAGGAGATGTTCCACGACACAAGCCTGCTGGATCCGGCGATCCGCGATTACCTGGAGGCCGAAAACGCATACCAGGAGCAGGTGCTTCGCCCGACCGCGCCCCTGCGCGAGCGTTTGATCGCGGAGATGCGCGGGCGCATCAAGGAAGACGATTCCTCGGTTCCGGCGGCGGACGGGCCCTTCGCCTACGGCATCTCCTATCAAACCGGCGCGGAATATCCCCGCTTCATCCGGACCCCGCGCGACGGAGGAGCGGAGGAAGTGCTGCTGGACGTGCCGCATGAAGCCGGTGCGCGCATCTACTTCTCGCTCGGCACCGCGACGCACGCCCCCGACCATGCGCGGCTGGCCTGGAGCTACGACGACAAGGGCTCGGAATTCTACACGATCGCGGTCCGCGACCTTGCCACCGGCTCGGACGATGACGTGCGCATCGGCGAAACGGGCGGCGATGCGACGTGGAGCGCCGATTCGGACGGCTTCTTCTACACGCGGATGAATGCCAGCCACCGACCGGACAAGCTGTTCTACCACCGGCTCGGCACGCCCGCCGAGGCCGACCGGCTGGTCTTCGAAGAGACGGATGCAGGCTTTTTCATGAATGCGGGTGAAACCCAGTCACGCGCCTTCGTGACGATCGACCTGCACGATCACGAAACATCGGAGGTCTGGCTTGTTCCGGCCGGCGATCCGCAAGCCGCACCCCGCCTCGTGGCGCCGCGTGAAACAGGGGTGGAGTACAGCGTCGACGAGGGCGGCGGCATCCTCTACATCCTGACCAATGCCGGCGGGGCCAAGGACTTCAAGATCGTCACCGCGCCGGCCGATACGCCGGGGCGCGACGCCTGGACGGATCTCATCCCGCATGAGCCCGGACGACTGATCCTGTCGCATTTCGTGCTCAGGCGTCACCTTGTCTGGCTGGAGCGGCGCGATGGCCTGCCCCGCATCGTGGTGCACCGGCTGGCGGACGGCGAGCAGCACTCCGTCGCCTTCGACGAGGAAGCCTACGCGCTCGGCCTGTCCGGCACCTACGAGTTCGATACGACGATCATCCGCTTCACCTACTCCTCGCTGACGACGCCGACGCAAACCTTCGAGTACGATGTGGAAAGTCGCCAAAGGCGGCTTCTCAAGACACAGGAGGTTCCGTCCGGCCACAACCCCGCCGAATACGTCACGCGGCGCGTCATGGCGCCGGCGCCCGATGGCGAGCTCGTGCCGGTTTCCCTGCTGTATCGCCGCGATACGCCGCTCGACGGCAGCGCCCCCTGCCTCCTGTACGGATATGGCGCCTATGGCATAACCATCCCCGCCAGCTTCAACTCGAACGCCCTGTCGCTCGTCGATCGCGGGTTCGTGTGGGCCATCGCGCATATCAGGGGTGGCAAGGACAAGGGCTTCGCCTGGTACGAACAGGGCCGGCGCGAATACAAGGAAAACACGTTCACGGACTTCATCGCAGCAGCGCGCCATCTGGTTGCCGAAGGGTACACCGCGCATGAGCGCATCGTCGCGCATGGCGGCTCGGCGGGCGGAATGCTGATGGGCGCCGTCGCCAATATCGCTCCCGAGGCGTTCGGCGGAATCGTCGCCGCGGTTCCTTTCGTCGACGTGCTCAATACGATGCTCGACGACACTCTGCCCCTCACCCCTCCGGAATGGCCGGAATGGGGCAACCCGATCGCGTCGCAAGCCGACTACGTGCGCATCGCGGCCTACAGCCCCTATGACAATGTCGCCGCGAAGGATTACCCACCCATCCTTGCGCTGGCCGGCCTGACCGACCCGCGCGTAACCTATTGGGAGCCGGCCAAGTGGGTTGCCCGGCTGCGCAAGCTCAAGACGGGCGACAGGCCCGTGCTGTTGAAGACCAACATGGATGCCGGCCACGCCGGCGCCTCGGGCCGGTTTGCCCGGCTGGAAGAAACGGCCCTCGTCTACGCCTTCGCGCTGGCCGTCACGGGCCGGGATACCTAGGGAAAAACGCAAAGGGCCCTCCCGGCGACGGCGCCGGGAGGGCCCTTGGCATTTTGCAGAAGGTCCGTACAGCGCTTAGCGCGCAGCGGCCTCGTAGCGCTCCAGCACGTAATCCCAGTTGATGAGATTATCGACGAAAGCCTCCAGGTACTTCGGCCGCAGGTTGCGGTAGTCGATGTAGTAGGAATGCTCCCAGACGTCGACACCGAGGATGGGCGTGCCGCCATGAACCAGCGGATTCTCGCCGTTCGGGGTCTTGGAGATTTCCAGCTTGCCGTCCTTGACGGACACCCACGCCCAGCCCGAACCGAACTGGCCCTTGCCTGCCTCGATGAAATCGGTGCGGAACTTGTCGTAGCCGCCGAGATCGGAATCGAAGGCCGTCTGCAGCTTGCCCGGCAACGATTTTCCACCACCGTTCGGCTTCATCCATTTCCAGAAATGGATGTGGTTGTAATGCTGCGCGGCATTGTTGAAGAGCGGCTGGTTCTTGCCGAAAGACTGCTTGACCACCTCTTCCACGGAGGCATCGCCGAGGCCGGCTTCCGCCGCCAGCTTGTTCCCCATTTCCACATAGGCATTGTGGTGCTTGTCGTGGTGGAATTCGAGCGTTTCCTTGGACATGTACGGCCCCAGCGCATCGTAGGCGTAGGGCAGTTCAGGCAGGGTGAAAGCCATTTCGTCAATTCCCTTCAGATCGTGATCTTCCGCTCGGACGAAGTCCGATGAGTGTTCTAATTAGGCGCGGATGCCCCATTTGTCAGCCGCCCGCCTTTTCCAATTGCAGCCCGGCAGCGGAATTTTTGCCCTGGCGCGCAAAGGCGAAATAGAGTTCGCGTGCCCGCTCGGCAAAGGCTCCGACGGTCAGCGAGCGCCCTTCGATGCCGGTCACCGGAACGACCTTGGAGTGGTTGCCCGTGGAAAATATCTCATCCGCCTGCATGAAGTCTTCCACGGAAAGGCTCTTTTCGATCACCTCCACGCCGTCGTCCCGTAACAGGCCGATCACGCGCTGGCGGGTGATCCCGTTGAGGAAGCAGCCGTTCGGCACCGGCGTATAGACGACACCGTCCTTCGCCATGAAGATGTTGGACGTGCCCGTTTCGGCAATATTTCCAACCACATCGCGCACCAGCGCGTTATCGAATCCCCTTGCCTTCGCTTCCATGATGGCGCGTGCGTTGTTGGGATAGAGGCATCCGGCCTTGGCGGCGGTCGGCATCGTCTCGGGCGTCGGGCGGCGGAAGCTGGATATGCCGAGGGTAAACCCGGACGAGGCGATCATGGGCGACTCATAGAGGCAGAGGCAGAAGCGCGTCGTCGCCGGATCGGCCGGCACGCCCATGTAGCCGCCATCCTCCGCCCAGTACATCGGGCGGATGTAGACGGCGGTCTTCCCGTCAAATCTGGCCAGGCCCTCATGCACAAGACGCACGATCTCCGCCGCCTCGACCGTGGGCTGAAGGCCCAGTGCCAGCGCCGAGCGATTGACGCGTGCGGCATGCAGGTCGAGATCCGGGGCAAGTCCGTCGAACCAGCGCGCCCCGTCGAACACCGAGGAACCCAGCCAGAAGACATGGCTGCGCGGTCCCACCAGGGCTGGATTTCCCTCCAGCCATTCGCCCTGGAAAAAGGTGACGGTCCGCGAGAATTCGATGGCCATTGCGGTCTCCTTGTATCGTCGTTCGAGGCGAGTGATAGGCCCTTTGCACAGGCGTGCCAACGCTGCGGCATCGGTTGGTGGAACATTTGCAACCTTTGGCGGTTACCGTTCGAGGGAATTCGAGTTCTACAGCGTTCGACGATCAAGGCGGGACATGACGGACATCATCGATTTCAACGGCCTCACCCGGCGTCATCTGCTGGTGGGGTTGGGGGCAAGTGCCGCGCTCGCGCTCGCGGGCTGCACGACCGCGAACCGGGCATCCATTGCCGATACTCCTAGCCGGGGCAACCTGCCGCCCGAGTATCTGGCGGCCTATGGCCCGATCGAGGACGGCGGCTTCACGATTCCCGCGATCGACCTCAAGCGCATGGACCCGCAGTTCCTGCGCCGCGAGGTGGCCTATAACGGGCCGGAGGCGCCGGGCACGATCATCATCGATACGCCAACGCGCTTCGCCTACCTGATCCAGCCCGGTGGAACGGCCATGCGCTACGGCGTCGGCATCGGCCGTGACGGCTTTGCGTGGGACGGCCGCGCCCGTGTGCAGTTCAAGCGGCGCTGGCCGCGCTGGACGCCGCCGTCCGAGATGATCGCGCGCCAGCCTGAGCTGGAACAGTACCGCCAGGGCATGGAACCGGGCCTTATGAACCCGTTGGGCGCCCGGGCCCTGTACCTGTTCCAGAACGGCAAGGATACGCTGTACCGGCTGCACGGAACGCCGGAATGGTGGACGATCGGCAAGGCGGTGTCGTCCGGCTGCGTGCGCTTCATGAACCACGACATCATCGATCTTTACGATCGCGCAGCCGATGGGGCGACGGTGATCGTCAACCAGCAGAGCGGTGCGATAACGGTCTAAGCAGCCGGCGCGGGTTCAACGCCCGCGCCGGAAGCCCCCGAGGATGCCGCGCAGCACCGCATTGGTGACCGTGGTGGCCACGGTGCGGCCTACCGATTTCATGATTGCCTCCGTCACCGTCTGCCGCTGATAGCCGGAGGCGCGCCGTCGCGGCGCCGGCTGCGGCGTCTGCGGTGCGTCACCGAAATCGGGTATCGGCAGGCGGCGTTCCTGCCCCTGCGCGGCCGTCTTCTCTGCCAGCTTCTCGTCGGCCCGCCGATTGAGGATTTCGTAGGCGGACTCCCGGTCGACCGCCGTATCGTACCGGCCACGCACCGGGCTGTCGCTCATGACGGCGCGGCGTTCGGCATCGTCCAGAGGCCCCACGCGCCCGACCGGCGGGCGGATCAGGCAGCGCTGCACGACGCTCGGCACGCCACCCTTGCCGAGTGTCGATACCAGCGCCTCGCCGACGCCAAGCTCGGTGATGGCCTTGAACGTGTCGAAATGCGGATTGGGTCGGAATGTCGAGGCCGCCGTGCGCACGGCCTTCTCCTCGCGCGGGGTATAGGCGCGCAGCGCATGCTGCACACGGTTGCCGAGCTGGGCGAGCACGCTTTCGGGAACGTCCATCGGGTTCTGCGTCACGAAATACACGCCGACTCCCTTGGACCGGATCAGCTTGACCACCTGCTCGATGCGGTCGACCAATGCCTTGGGCGCATCGTCGAACAGCAGATGCGCCTCGTCGAAGAAGAAAACGAGCCTGGGTTTGTCGGGGTCGCCCACCTCGGGCATTTCCTCGAACAGTTCCGACAGGAGCCACAGAAGGAAGGTCGCATAGAGGCGCGGGCTCGACATCAGCCTGTCGGCCGCCAGCACGCTCACATAGCCACGTCCCTCGCGATCGACGCGCATAAGGTCGTCGATCGCCATGGCCGGCTCGCCGAAGAAATTGCGGGCGCCCTGGTTTTCGAGAACCAGCAACTGGCGCTGGATCGCACCGACGCTTGCCTTGGCCACGTTGCCATACCGGCGCGAGATTTCGTCGGCCTGCTCGGCGACGTGGGTCAGCATCGCCTGAAGATCCTTCAGGTCCAGCAGCAGAAGCCCCTGCTCGTCCGCGATGCGGAAGGCGATGTTGAGCACGCCCTCCTGTGGTTCGGACAGGTCCATGAGCCGCGACAGGAGAAGCGGCCCCATCTCCGATACGGTCGTGCGAACCGGATGGCCCTTCTCCCCGAAGAGATCCCAGAAAATCGCCGGGGAATAGTCGTTCACATAGGGGTTCAAACCTACCTCGCCGGCCCGCTTGACGAGGAAATCCTTCTGCTCGCCGCGCACCGCCAGACCGGACAGGTCGCCCTTCACGTCGGCGCAGAATACCGGAACGCCCGCTGCGGAGAACCCTTCCGCCAGCACCTGGAGCGTCACCGTCTTGCCGGTACCCGTCGCGCCCGTGACGAGGCCGTGGCGGTTTGCGTATCTCAGGACGAGTTCCTCGGGCACCGGCACCCCATCGGACACACTCGCCCCAAGAAACAGCTGACCGTCTTCTTGCATGTTCACCCTCCGCTTGCCGTTCGTGCCAGCCTTTGCCATGGTCCCGCCGTGCCCGGCGGGTCGCCGGACGATCGCCAAAGTCAGGACTACCAGAAATGGACGATCTCTTCTCCCGTATATCAGCTGCGGCCGAGATTTCGGAAAGCGATGCCCGTCAGGCCGTTGGATACATCCTCGCCTACATGCACGCGGAAAGCGAAGACGATTCGCTGCGCGGTATGGTTTCGGCCACGCCCGGGGCAACGGAGGCTATGGCAGCGGCCGATGGCTATGACGGCAGCGGCGGCATCATGGGCCTGGGGGCCCGCCTGATGGGGATGGGCCTCGACATGGAGCAGATCCGCGACGTGGCGGAAAGCTTCGTCGCCGTCGCGCGCGATCATGCCGGTGACGAAACGGTGGACAAGGCCATCGCCTCGGTGCCCGCGCTCGCCCAGTTCATCTGAGCGGCTTTCGCGATGATCCTCGCCTACGTATTCTCCGATGGGCGGATGCGCCCCGTCGCCACGGCGGGCCCGGATTTTCCGCCCGACGCCATCTGGCTCGATCTTTTCGATCCAACGCCGGAAGAGGTCGCCTCCATCGAGAAGCATCTTGCCATCGACGTTCCGACGCCGGAGGAGATGCGTGAAATCGAAGTCTCGAGCCGCCTCTACACCGAGGACGACGCCGACTTCATGACACTAGTTTTGCCGCATGGCCGCCAGGCGACCGGCGTGGCGCAGTTTGCGCCCGTCACCTTCATCCTGGCGCGCACCTCGCTCGTCACGCTGCGCTACAGCGAACCGCGCAGCTTCGAGTTGTATGCGGCCAAGCTGTGCCGCGAGCCGGTATCGCTGGACCTGACCTTGCCGCCGATGCCCGAGGAGGACGAGGCCGCCGGTCCGCCCGAAGACGGCGCGGCTCCGAAGTCGGCAACGGCAAGGCCCGCCCGCAAGCCGGCGCGCGCGCCGCGCCCGGAAGTCATCCTGCTTGGCCTCCTGGAGACGGTGGTGGATCGTGTCGCCGACCTTCTGGAAGTCACCGCGATCGACCTCGACCACACGGCCAAGGACATTTTCCAGTCATCGGAGCAGCGCGCCCCGATCGCCAATGCCCGTTACAAGGAGATGCTGCGGCAGATCGGCCGTTGCGCCGACCTGGCCTCCCGCACGCGCGAGGCGCTGGCCACCTTCGACAGGATGCTGCCTTTCGCGCAGCTTGCCTTCGACCGGCGCAAGGCGCCCAAGGAACTCAAGACACGCATCAAGGCGATGTCGCGCGATATACAGTCGCTCAACGATTTTGCGGCCTTCCTGAACAACAAGACCAATTTCCTGCTGGATACGGCGGTCGGCATGATTTCGATCGAGCAGAACGCGATCATCAAGATCTTCTCGGTGGCGGCCGTCGGCTTCATGCCGCCGACGCTGATCGCCTCGATCTACGGAATGAACTTCCACGACATGCCGGAGCTGTCGTGGAATTTCGGGTATCCCCTGGCCATCGGCGGCATGTTCGTCTCGGCGATCCTGCCGCTCGCCTATTTCCGCTACAAGCGCTGGCTATAGGGCCCGCCCATACTGCCGGTAGGTGGCCGGGCTTGGGTCGCGGGACGCGGCCTCGGTCACGGCCATGTCCTTGACCCGCTCGTGGAAGGCCGACTTGATGCAGGCCGGGTCGGCATTGGCGGCATCGCCCGTCAGTGCGAGGGCCTGGCAGCGGCATCCGCCCAGATCGATCATCTTGCGTTCGCAACTGGCGCAGGGCTCCTTCATCCAGCCCGTGCCGCGATAGGCTTCGAAAGCCGGAGACGCCGACCAGATCTCCTGCAGCGATCGGTCCCGTACCGACCAGAACTCCAGATGCTTGATCGTCTGCGCGGCATGGCATGGCAGCACCATGCCGGACGGCGTCACGCTGAAGGTCCGCAGGCCCCAGCCGCCATTGCACAGCTTCGGAAAGCGCGCGTAATAATCGGGAAAGACGGCATCGATGGCCAGCCGCCCCTTCAATGCGTCGCGCGCGGCGGTGATCTCTTCGATGGTCAGGTCCACATCCTCTCGGCGCGGCATCAATTGCGCCCGGTTCTTCAGCGCCCAGCCGTAATATTGCGTATGCGCCACCTCCAGCCGCTTGGCGCCCAGCGCCAGCGCCTTGTCGATCATCAAGGGCACCTGATGAATGTTCTGGCGATGGATGACGGCGTTCAACGTCAGCGGAAACCCCCGCGCGACGACGGCATGGGCAAAGGCTTCCTTGCGCTCGTATGCCCCTTTCATCCCGCCTACGCGTTCGGTGATCTCCGGGTCGGCGCCCTGCATCGACAACTGGATGTGGTCGAGCCCGGCGTCCAGGAGACGGTCCAGCATGTCCTCTCCCACCGCGATGCCGGACGTGATGAGATTGGTGTACAGGCCGGCAGCCGCCGCGTGGGCCGTCAGCTCCACGATGTCCTTCCGGGCCGTCGGCTCCCCGCCGGACAGATGAACGTGGATCACTCCCATCTCGGCCGCCTGATCGAAGACGCGTTTCCAGTCGTCGGTCGACAATTCCGAGGAGCGCGTTTCAAGCTCGAGCGGGTTGGAGCAGTAGGTGCAGCGCAAGGGGCAGCGATGGGTCAACTCTGCCAGGACGCCGATCGGCGCGGGCGGCGCCGGGCGCGGCTCGGGCATGGCCCGTGGATTCGGCATCTCGTTCATAGGACCACCAATTGCTTCTCTTCCAGTTCGGACAGGAACCCCTCCACATCCGGCCGGATCACCGAGACATCGGCAGCGAAATTCGCGGCAAGATCGGCGACGATTTCATCCAGTGTACGCCTGCCATCCACCCGTTTCAAAATTTCCGTCGCAACGCCGTCCGCCTCGAAGATGCGCTCCGGCCCCACCAGAATGTGGCGCCCGCGCGTCTTGTCCTCGCGAAACCGCACGCCGTGCGGAAAGCGCGGCACGAGATCGTCTGCAAGGCCGGTCATTGCCCGGTCTCCCCGCAGGCAAGGCCGCTACCGGGCCGCCATGCCCCGGGCGGGATCATGGCAGGTTCGACATAGGAAAAATAAAGCGCGTCGAGCTGCGCCCAAAGCACGTCGCACTTGAAGCGGAGGGCGTTCATCACCGCTTCCTGCTCTTCCGGCCGGCGGGCGTTGTGGATGCAATAATGCAGGGCGAAGTCGGAATCCTGTTTCGCCTGCACGGGCCGCTTGTCGAAATAGGCAAGGGTTTCCCGCGTTATGAACGGATAATGCTCCAGCATGCCGCGCACCCGCTCGCCGATGACTGTGGGTGAGAACAGCTCGGTCAGCGACGAGGCCACGGCCTCCAGAAGCGTCCTGTCCCGTACGAAATGCACATAGGCATCCACGGCAAACCGGGTGGCCGGCAGGATGCCCTTCCCGGCCACGACATAGGCTTCGTCCAGCCCGACGCCCCGTCCGAGTGCGATCCACTTCTCGATGCCGCCGGGCTCTTTGCCGTCTCCGTCATGATCGATGATGCGGCGGCGCCATTCCCGGCGCAGCTCCGGCGTCGCCAGGCGGCTGAGTATGATGGAGTCCTTCACCGGAATCATCGACTGGTAGTAGTAGCGATTGAGCGCCCAGGCCTGCACCTGGCTTTTGGACAGCTTGCCGGTGTGCAGCAGGCGATGGAACGGATGCAGGTTGTGGTACCGTTCGGCGCCGATCTGCCGCAACGCCGCCTCGAATTCATCCGCGTTCAGAAGCGGCTTCATGCAACAAGCTCCATCCCGTCATAGGCGACACGCCAGCCGCGCGCCTCCACGCGGTCGCGTTCTTCCGATCCCTCGACGAGGATCGGATTCGTATTGTTGATGTGGATATAGATCTTTTCGCCGATGCCGAGCCCGTCGAAAGCCTCGAGGCTTCCGCCCGGCCCGGAAATGGGGACATGGCCCATGCGCCGACCGGTCTTGGCGCCGACGCCGGCCGCCTCCATCTCACCGTCGGTGAAGACGGTGCCGTCGAACAGGACGGCGTCCGCACCGGTCAGGCGCCGTCGCACGTCATCCGTGACCTCGGCGCATCCCGGTATATAGAAAATGGAACGGCCCCCGACCGAAAGGCGAAGGCCCACCGTCATTTCACCGACCTCGCCCACGGATACGTCGCCCGTTTCGAGATAGAGCGGCACCTTGCCGGGCACCGCGAACATCTCGACCGTCAATCCCGGTACCGGCTCGAACGGCGTGTCCAGCGGCACGCGGATCCGCTCGACACAATCGGCGGACAGGACCTCGAAGATCGGGTTCGCAGAGATCACATCCATGACTCCGGCGGTTCCGTAGAGCGACAAGGGCTGGCGTTCGCGCAGGGTCAGAAGACCGGCCACGTGGTCGACATCGCCATTCGTCACCAGGGCCGCGGCAATCGCCGAGGCGCGCCGCTGTCCGTGCGCCGCGGCGGCACTGGCAGCCATCGACGGCGTCGACAGAATCTGCTGGCGCAGGTCCGGAGACGCATTGACGAGAAGCCATCGCTCGCCATCGGCTGTCGCAGCTATTGAGGATTGGGTCCGCGCCTGCACTCTCGGGTCGCCGCGCCAGGCAAGGGCGCAGACGTCGCAATTGCAGTTCCACTGCGGGTAGCCGCCCCCGGCAGCGGAACCCAGCACGGTCAACCGCAGGCGGCCTTCCGACCGCCGGCGATCGACTACTTGCTCGGGCAATTAGAATTCAATCGGCATGTAGCCGTTGATTTCCATCGCCACGCATACTTCCACGATAGCGGGTTTGTTCCAGGCCATCATAGTCTCCCATACTCGGACGCGCGCAGAATGCCCGCGTTACGTCTCGTAATAGGTGCCCACTGAATGGCAATATTAAAGACCTGTACGATCACGTAAAGGCGAGAATTCTTCCCGGACCCGGTCAGAAGTTCCAGGGGCGGTCCGGCCGCACCTCGCCGACGCTCTGCTTTTCCCAGTTGCGCAGCGTCGTGCGGGCCTGTCCGTCGAATGTTTCCGCAAGGTCGCGGTCCACTTTTCGGAAGAGGCCGGCCAATACGGCGGCGACGGCGCTTTCGGCGGCGCGCGTCGTTCCGTCCTCGGCCTTCAATGCGATACCGAGACCCAGCTCCGGCACCGCGCCGCAGAATACGCCCTCCGCCCCCGTCTTCACGAAAACGCGCCCCTGCCCCGCTTCGATCAACGCCTTGCATTTGCGGCCCGTACCCGACATTTCGAAGGGATGGGCGATGCACGCACGGATCAGCCTTTGTCCGGCCTCGGCCCTGCCGGCATCGATGCCCTGCCCTGCCACGATCCGCGCGAAGGCCATGGCGAAACCGGACAGGGGCGCGGCGTAGGTGGGGATGGAACAGCCGTCGGTGCCGCTGGCGTCCTCGCTCAGTTGCATGCCGGTCGTCTCCGCAATGGCCGCGCGGGCGCGCCACTGCACCGGATGGGAGGCCAGGACGTAGCCTGCCGTCTCCTCGCCCATATGGACGGCGGTGCAAAGGAAGCCGGCATGCTTCCCGGAACAGTTGTTATGCAGGGGCGTCGGCGTGCCGCCGGTGCGGGCAAGCTCCAGCGCGACCGGCAGATCGAAGGGCCAGTGGCAGCCGCATTCGAGTTGCGCCGGGTCCAGGCCGCCCTTGGCCAGCATTTCGCGTGCCGTCATCACGTGGGCGTCTTCGCCCGAATGGGAGGCGCAGGCCATCGCCAGCTCCTCGTCGGTGAAACCGGAGGCATCGGCGGCCCCCGTCTCGATCAGCGGCAGCGCCTGCAGGACCTTGACCGCCGAACGCGGGAAGACGGCGCGGTCCACGTCGCCCAGCGCCGCCACCGTGCGCCCAGCCGCGTCCACGACGCTGACATGCACGCGGTGGCGGCTTTCCACCAGCGCACCGCGCGTGACCTCGATGATCATCGGATCGGCCATCTCACCTTACCTCGCCTGCCGGATGTGCCGTCGCTGTAACAGCCGCGCCAAGCCCGCGCCAGTAACGGGCGGTATTCGCCCGCATTGTTTTTTGCTATCGCAAGCGACGTTCAGATGGGAGGGGTTGCATGTTCCTGTGTTGCGGCGACGCACTGTTCGACCTGTTCGAGGTCCAGGATGGCCGCGGGCCGGCATCGGTATCGCTGGAAGGCCGCGTCGGCGGTTCTCCGCTCAACGTCGCCCTCGGTCTAGCCCGGCTCGGCCATCCCAGCGCATTCTTTACCAAAGTATCGGGCGACCTGTTCGGTCGCCGCATCCGGGCCTTCATGCAGGACGAGGGCATCGACCAGCGGTTTCTGGTGCCCACCACGCGCGGCACCACGCTGGCAGTCGTTTCGCTGACGCCGGAAGGCACCCCGCATTACGATTTCCATATCGAGGGCACGGCGGACCGCTCGATCGAGGTGGCCGACGTGCCGGAGCATTTCCCGGACGATCTCTCGGCCATCCATGTCGCGTCCTACTCCACGGTGACGGAGCCGACCGCCTCGGCGCTGCTGCATCTGATCGGGCAGGAATCCGGCCGGCGCTTCATTTCCTACGATCCCAACATCCGCGCCACGATCGAGCCGGATCTCGACCTGTGGCGCGAGCGCATGTCGCGCATCCTGCCCAAGGCCACGCTGGTCAAGGCCAGCGAGGAGGATCTGCAGCAGATCCATCCCGGGCGCTCGCTGGATTCCATCCTGTCGGACTGGATGTCGGCGGGGCCGGCCATTGCACTGGTGACGCGCGGGGAAAATGGAGCCATCGCGGCCACGGCCGGCGGACACGAAGTGCAACTGCCGGGGGTCGCCGTGACGGTGGTCGATACGGTGGGTGCGGGCGATACGTTCCAGGCGGCGGCGCTGGCCTATCTCAGCGAGCATGGCCGCCTCGACCGTGACGGCGTCATGGCCATGTCGCCCGCCGATCTGGAAGAGCTCGTCGGCTTCGCCATCCGTGCCGCCGCAATCACCTGCGGACGGCGCGGAGCCGATCTTCCGCGCCGGGCCGACCTCGGCCTACAGCCTCTGGCCTGACCGGCACAGGCAGGCCGCCGGGCCCGACGGGCCCGGCGGCGCATTCAGGATGGGCTGTCCGCTCAGTTGAAGCGGTAGGAAGCCTTCGCCCATACGGTATGGAAGTCCAGGCTGTTGCCGGACGTCGCCGTCAGCGACTCCGTCGCGATGCTCGACCCGGCCGGCGTGTACTTCACCTTGGTGTCGGACTTGCCGAGGTCCGTGTAGAGATATTCGACACCGACGGACACGTTCTGCGCAACCAGGTAGTCGAGGCCGGCGCCCAGCGCATAGCCGAAATCCTTGGTGTCCTCTTCCAGCGAGACATTGTATGTCGTGCCGCCGGAAGAAACGCTGCTGTTGCCGATCAGGTCGTTGGACACCTTGGCGAAGGCCAGGCCGCCCGTCGCGAACACGGCGAAGCGATCCGACGTCAGGCCCGCCTTGGCGCGCAGCGTACCCAGGAAGTCGATGTCCTGCTTGGAGCCGAACTCCTGCCCGAACTGGGAGAAGTTGGCATAGGAATTCGCGTCGACATAATTGATGTCGGCAATGGCGCCGACGATGAAATTGTCGATCTGGTGGTCGTAGCCGGCATGGAGGCCCAGCACCACGCCCGCCTCGCCGTCCTTGCTGCCGCCCGCGAAGGACGAGCCGGCCGACGAGAACAGGCCCGAATCGCGGCTGAGCGCCACGCCGGCCTGGCCGCCGACATAGAAGCCGGTCCAGGTGAAGCCGGTATCGTAGGCCATCGGCGCAGCGATCGGATCGTTGTAGATGATGTCCGCGGCAAGAGCCGGGGTGGCAAGGGCCGAAACGGCCAGGAGAAGGGCGATGCGCTTCATGTGTGTGGATGCTCCAGAAACCCGTCGCCCACCACCGAAAGGCTTATGTGGCACGACAGCGTTCCTTTACGGGAATAAAGCCTAACCGCCCGCTAAGAAGCATGGTTAACCGCCATGTCGTCACTCCGAGATTGCCAAGCCGCAATGCTTGTCCTTATTCTAAACGTGGCTGGGCGCCGCAGTTTTTGGGAGGAAGCATGCGGAAAGCGACATTCGTCGCAGGGGCCTGGGTTGTTCTTGCGCTCTCTTCGCCCCTGGCGGCTCAGGAGATCGGCGATCCCGTCGCCGGCGAGAAGGTCTTCAAGCGTTGCATGGCTTGCCATGCCATCGGGGCGGGCGCCGCCAACAAGGTCGGGCCCGAGCTCAACGGCATCATCGGCGAGAAGCCCGGCGACGTGGAGGGTTTCCGGTTTTCGCCCGATCTCGTCACCTGGGGCGAGGGCAAGGTCTGGAATGCGGAGCTGATGGCTCAGTGGCTGCAAAACCCAAAGGCTGTCGTCCCGAAGACCAAGATGATCTTTCCCGGCATCAAGAAGGAGCAGGAGCTGAAGGACATCACGGCCTATATTGCCGGGTTCGACGAAAGCGGTGCGCCGCGCGATCCGGCGGAGGCGTTGAAGGCGGCAGAGGCCAACTGAGGCGCGAGGCGGCCACGGCCGGTTCAGTCCGGCCGTGCCCCTTGATCGCAGCCTTGCCGACGGTCAAATTGCAACCTCCAGTCACTGGAGGTCAGGCATCATGCATATCGGTGGAGTTACGATAGGGCAGGCATCGCGGGACAGCGGTATCAAGGTGCCGACGATCCGCTACTACGAATCGATAGGGCTTCTGCCCGCACCGCCTCGCACGGAAGGCAACCGTCGCCTTTATGACGGGGCCGACCTGCGCCGGTTGCGTTTCATCCGGCACGCCCGGGAACTGGGCTTCGAGATCGAGCCGATCCGCGAGCTGCTGAGCCTCGCCCAGGAGCCAGACCGCCCCTGCGAGAGCGCGGACAGGATCGCGTTGTCGCATCTGTCCGAGATCGACAGCAAGATCGCCAGGCTGACCGCGCTTCGGTCCGAGATCGCCCGCATGGTGGCCTGCGATCATGGAAGCATCGGCGAGTGCCGGGTAATCGAGGTGCTTGCCGATCACGAAAAGTGCATGGCGCACGATCACTGATCGAATCCGCAATACAGTCGATACCGGGACGGCGTGAAAAGCGACTTGGAAAAGCCTTCATCTTAAGGTTGAAGTTCGACACCGTTTCCGCGGTATCGAATCTCCGTCACCATCAGTCAGGCCACGCTCGATACCCATGGCTTCCCGCTCAGTTCCCGATCCTTCGCCGATGGCGGAAAGCGATACGCAGGCCCGGCTGGATGCCCTCGACCTGTACGCGATCCTGGATACACCGGCCCAAGTCGAGTTCGACGATATCGCCTTCCTGGCCGCCGACATCTGCGAATCGGCTACGGCGCTGGTCAGCCTGGTCGTCGAGGAACGGCAATGGTTCAAGGCGCGCGTCGGCTTCGATGCCTCCGAGACCCCTATCGGCCAGTCGATCTGCGTTCATGCGTTGCAGTGGCCGGGCCTGTTCGTCATCCCCGACCTGACGGCCGATCCCCGCACCATGGACAACACGCTCGTCACCGGGCCGCCGCATGTGCGGTTTTATGCAGGGGCGCGGTTGGAAACCCCGGAGGGGATCGCCATAGGTACGCTTTGCGTCCTGGACGACAAACCCCGCCCCGGTGGCCTGACGGACCGCCAGGCAGCCAGCCTCGAGCGGCTGGCCCGGCAGGTGATGACGCAATTCGCGCTGCGCAGGGCGATACTCGAGCGCGATGCCGCCGAAGAGCGCCGCCGCTTCCTGAACGAAGAGCTGGCGCACCGCATGAAGAACACGATGGCGACGGTGCAGGCCATCGCCAGCCAGACATTGCGTGGCGTCACCGAGCGGGAGGCGGTCGAGGCGTTCAACAAACGGCTTCACGCCATCGCCTCGGCACATCAGGTGCTTCTGCAGCGCAGCTGGTCCGGCGCGTCCTTGCAGGCGGTGGTCGAGACGATGATCGGCACGTTCGACATGGAGGAGCGGTTCGACGTATCCGGCCCGCCGGTCGATCTGAGCGCGCGGGCGACCCTGTCTCTGTCGCTGCTCCTCCATGAACTCGCAACCAACGCGTTGAAGTACGGATCCCTGTCGTCCCAGGCGGGCCGCACTGCGATCGATTGGCGCATCGAACCGGCCGGCGGCGGAAGCGAACTGGTTCTGGAATGGCGCGAAAGCGGGGGTCCTGCGCCGAGCGGCCCGCCAGGTAGGGGTTTCGGGTCGCGACTGATTGCCATGGGCCTTGCGGGAACAGGTGGTAGTGAAGTTCGTTACCCGGCTGAGGGATTCTCGGCGACCTTTCGTGCACCGGTTTCCCAAGTTATGGAAGCATAAGGACCGGGCTTGTGACGCGCATCGATATGGAGAAGCGACCGGTCGTTCTTGTCGTCGAGGACGAGCCGGTGCTGCGCATGATGGCGGTCGACATGGTCGAGGATGCCGGTTTCGAGGCGCTCGAAGCCGCGGACGCGACGCAGGCGATCGAGATTCTGCAAAGCCGCCTCGACATCCGCATCGTGTTCACCGATATCGACATGCCGCGGGGCATGGACGGCATGCGTCTGGCGGCCGCAATCAGGGACCGCTGGCCACCGATCGAGATCATCCTGACATCGGGCTACGCCACCCCGGACACCGACAGCCTGCCGGAGCGCAGTGTCTTTTTCCAGAAGCCCTATGTCGCGGAAAAAGTGGTCGAGGTTCTGCACCGGATGGCCGGCTGACCGCATTCGCGCGGCGCTTCCTGGGGGCCAGAGACGGCTAAGGGCCGACCGGCCGTTCAGGCGGTTTTGGCAGCTTTCGCGGGCCTGGCCGCTTTCACCGTCTTCACAGCTTTCACCGCTTTCGCCGGGGCACGGCGCTTCTTTGCCGGCACGGCTGCAACGGTCTGCGCCTCGACGGCCATGCGGGCCTCGCGAAGCCGAGCGGTCTTTTCCAGCCGACGCTTGGATTCCGCGTCGATGATCGCGCGCGCGGCACTCGTCGTCGTGTCGTACTTGGATTCGGATTTGGAAAGCTTCGGTTTGAAGGCAACCTGCTCTGTGATCACATCGGCCATCGTCCGTATCCTTCCAATCAAAAACAAAAGCCGGGCCAAGCCCGGCCTCCGGAGGCGCCGGCCGCCCGGTGGCGACAAGCAACGAGAATTCAACGATTTAACTAGAGCGTGTGGCGTCTTTGGCAAGTGTCAGCAGGACTTCGCAGCACAGTCCGCGCAGCGTCCGCGAATTTCCACCGATACGCCCTGCGCCACGAAGGCGTGCGTTCGGGCAATGCGCGCCGTCTCCGTATCGATCGCCTCGTCCGCTGCCTCGATCACCTTCTGACACTCGGTGCAGACGAGAAAGACGACGGCATGATCGTGGCTTCCATGGCCATGATGAGTACACGCCATGAAGGCATTCTGGCTGTCCAGCTTGTGCACGAGATGCCGGTCGCCGAGCGCCCGCAGGGCGCGATAGATCTGCAGTGGCGCCTTGAGCCCGTCCGGCCGCAGCCTGTCGAGAAGCTGGTAGGCCGTCATCGGCGCATGGTCGCCCCGCAGCGCATCGAGCACCAGCTTTTCGTTGCGGGTCAACTTTGCGGCTTTGGACATGCCCTGTCGATCTGCTGAAGGCGGGAAGACGAAAGGCCGGCCTTGTGGCCGGCCCCCAATACCTAGTAGCCCCTGCGCCGCAGCGCAATGTCAGGCGTAAATGTCCATGACCTTGTTCAGCAACGCCAACGCTTCGGCCTTCGGACGCTGGAAGGAATTGCGCCCGATGATGGAGCCATTGCCGCCGCCGTCGCGGATGGCCTGGACCTCGCCCAGGAGCTCGTCCTCGTTCTTGGCGGCGCCACCGGAAAAGACGACGATGCGCTTGCCCGCGAAGGACGACTGCATGATATGGCGGACGCGGTCGGCGCCCGTGGCGCGCGGAATGTCGTTCTTCTCGTAGGTCGGCTTCGCATCCTTCAGGTCGATGAAGTCGGTCGGCAGCTTGACCTTGATGATGGTGGCGCCCATCAACGCCGCCATGTGCGCAGCATAGGCGATGATGTCGAGGGCGGTTTCGCCGTCCTTGGATACCTTGCCGCCGCGCGGATATGACCAGACAACCGTCATCAGGCCGCGCGACTTGGCCTTCAGCGTGATCTCGCGCAACTCTTCCATCATGTCGTAGGACGCGTCCGCGCCCGGATAGATGGTAAAGCCGACGCCCACGCAGCCGAGGCGAAGGGCATCCTCGACCGTGCCCGTCAGCGCCTGGTCCTGCGTATTGACGAGCGAGTTGCCGCTGTTGAGCTTGAGGATCAGCGGCACCTCGCCGGCGAAGGTATCGGCGCCCTGCTCCAGAAGGCCGAGCGGCGCGGCATAGCCCGAAACACCCGACTCGATCGCCAGTTCATACAGATAGTGCGGGTCGTAAGCCGCCGGATTGGGCGCGAAGCTGCGGGCCGGACCGTGCTCGAACCCCTGATCCACCGGAAGGATGACGACGCGGCCGGTGCCGGCCAGCCGGCCATGCATCAGGAGCCGCGACAGATTGCTCTTGAGACCGGGCGTCTCTCCTTCATACCAGGACAGGATCTTGCGAACGGTGTCGGTTCTCAGCATGGTGCCTCCGGGGTCTGCGCAACCCGACTGTATGGTTGCTGCTTACATTCGGGATGATCTTCTGCGGCGCAAAATAGCCGGCGTAAAGACGCCCGCGCGGCCAATCCAAATTAAAATCGTTTGAAAATCGTCTTGCCCTCTCAAAGTGGGAGTGGGCCGTCATTCTTGACTTCTTCCATCACCGCATAGGTGCGTGTTTCCCGGACACCCGGAAGCGCCAGGACGATTTCTCCAAGGAACCGCCTGTATGCCGCCATGTCCGGCAAACGCGTCTTGATGAGATAGTCGAAGCCGCCGGCCACCATGTGGCATTCCAGGATTTCCGGCGTGCGCCGCGCCGCCTTGGCGAAGCGGTCGAAGACGTCCGGCGTCGTCGTATCCAGGATGACTTCCACGAAGACCAGCAGGCCGAAGCCCAGCTTCTGCGGATCGAGCCGGGCCGAGAACCCGGTGATGTAGCCTTCCTTCTGGAGCCGCTTGAGCCTTTCCCCCAGGGAGGACGGCGCCAGACCGATGCGGCTGGCAAGCTCCGCATTGGTGATGCGGCCATCGGCCTGCAGGGCACGCAGGATGCGCCTGTCCGTTCTGTCGAGTTCGTTCATCGAGGTTGCCGCCCGCACTGCCGCTCACACATAATGCCCCGACCGGTCTACACATACGGCCCATGAGCATAAAGAGCACCCTTTCGAGCGAGCGCGATACGGCCGGCCTTCGGCAACGGTTTCTGGCATCCGATCCGGGCCTTGTCCGACTGCGGCTGGGCAGCCGCGTCCTTCTGACCGTTGCGTTGGTTGCCGGTATCCTCGCCCTCGCCCACCCGTGGATCGCCTTTCCGCCGTCGGCCTACGGCATGGCGATGGTGACCGCCATACAGGGCGCCGTCGCCATCAAGGATGCGACGCCGTCGGCCAGGGCCGTCACGCGGGCCTATGCGGTCGCGGCGGCCTATGCAACGGTCGTGGCCATCACGCTCCTGAACGGCCGGACCATCGCCGTCAGCGCGCTGTTCCTCGCCGTCATCTTCGTCTCGGTCTACGCACGGCGCTTCGGCCTGCGCTGGCAGGCCGTCGGCATGTTCACCTTCATGTGCTTCGTCATCGCCGCCTATCTGCATCCGCAACCGACCGACCTTCCCGGTATCGCGGTGTCCCTGGTGCTGTCGTCGGTCATCGCGCATCTGATCCGCAACTTTCTGTTGCCCGACCGGCCGGCGGAAGACTTCCAGCGGGGGCTGGAGGCCGTGGACGAGATCGTCGGGCGCTTGGCAGGCCGGATACGGCGGGCTGCCCGCAACGGGTGGTCGCCGGCCAGCCGGCGGGAGGCGCTCGACATGGAACGCCGTGCCAAGGATGCCATCCTGATCTGCGAGGGCTACCTGCCGGTGCAGGCAGAGGCCGACGACCCATCGAGCAGGCGGGCGGCGACCCTGGCCAACGACCTGTTCGATCTTCACCTTGCACTGGAAAGCGCGCTCGGAAGCGCGCTTGCCATGCCCGCGCCCGGGTCCGGCAAGCTGCCCGAGGGGGTTGCCGGGCGGCTCGACATTCTGGCCAAGGCCCGGCGCGAGGTTCGCCGCAGCGCCGCGGCAACACCGGCGGCCGCCTTCGCGGCCGGCGGCGGCACGGCGGCGCAAGGCCGCGTGGCCAAAGGCGGCGCCGGCAGAAAACGGCCTCTGGACGACCCGTTCCTGCGGCAGGCGCTGCAGGTGACGCTGGCATCGGCCATCGCCATGACCGGCGGCATCTTCCTGTCTCCCGATCGCTGGTTCTGGGCGGTGCTGACGGCGTTTCTGGTGTTCACCAACACCCAGTCCCGGGGCGAGACCGCGATCCGCGGGCTGGAGCGCGCTGCCGGCACGGCCCTCGGCATCGCGGTCGGGATGGGGCTGGCGGTGCTGGTATCCGGCGCGCTGTGGCCCACCATCCTCATCGTGGCGATCAGCCTGTTCCTGGCATTCTACCTCCTGACGCTGTCCTACAGCGCGTTGACCTTCTTCATGACGGTGGCGATCTCGCTCGTCTACGGGCTGATCGGCACCTTCACGCCCGAGCTTCTGGTGCTGCGGCTGGAAGAGACGGTCATCGGCGCCGCGGCCGGCATCTTCGTCTCCTTCTTCGTCCTGCCGCGCAGCACCTCCAGCCAGACACGGCAGGCGGTGGACCGATTCATGCAGACGCTGGACCAACTGCTCGAAACGGCCGCCGCCCTGCAGCCGGGCGACAACGAGGCACGGCTGCTGGTGCGCGCCCGCCAGTTGGACAGGGCCCATGCCGACATCCGCGACGCCGTCGGCCCCCTGCAAAGCGCCTGGACGTTCGGTGCCGGGCAGGCCGGGGTCCGGCGCGCCCTGATGCGGCTGAACGCCATCGTCCACGCGTCCCATGTGCTGGTGCGCCGTTTTGCCGCGACGCCTCCGACCGACGGCGAGCGGGAGCGTCTCTTAGCCATGCGCGCCCGGATCGCGGCGCTGGCGGAGCACGGGTGCAACTTCTTCGGACGCAGCGAAGTGGCCGAGATGCCGGAGGCGCAGGACGGGGACGGGAGCGCCTCCAGCGAAAGCGTGGAGATGGCGCTCCGGTTGATTTCCCATGTCCTGGCACAGGCCGACCCGGAAAGGCAGGCGCGCGGCCGCACTTGACGTCGGTCGGCGTCCTGGTGGCTAATGCTCTGGCAAGGGCGCCGTTTCAACCGTCCGTACCGGACGCCGTCGAAGGTGCGCCCATGTCACTCCGTCTTCTTGCCCTGCCCCTCATTCTTGCTGCGCTCTTCGGCACCGAGGCGACCGCCGAACCGCGTCTGGCGGTGATGCCGTTCGATTACGTCGACACGTCGGGCGAGCCGGTCGACCAGAGCGCCGACCATGCACGGCGCATGGGCCTGTTCCGAGAAACACTGCAAGGCGCGCTCGGCGCCGAGGGCAAGGTCGAGGCGGTGGAGCTGCCGTGCACCCGGGACGGCTGCACCCCCGCGAATTCCCGCCCGCTCGACCTGCTCGACTCGGCGCGCAGCGTCTCGGCGGACTTCATCGTTCTCGGCGCCGTCCAGAAGATGAGCACGCTGATTTCCTCGGGCTGGGTCAACGTGATCGATGTCGGCAGCGGGCAAGTTGCGCTGGCGCGCAAGCTGTCGTTCCGGGGCGACAATGACGAGGCTTTCCGCCGTGCCGCAGGGTTTGCGGCTGACGACATCGTGCGCAACCTTCCGGCTGTCGCGGGGTCCGGCGCGGCCAAATAAAGCGGCCCCGCCCATCTCGACAAGCCGGCGTCGTTCTGATATCTGATGCCAAATTCTGCGGAAGGGGTTCTCTTCCGCGAGGGTTTCTGCGTTTGCATGAGGCCCTCTCCGCTCAACGAACAATGAAACGGAACACTCGTGCAGGTACTCGTTCGCGATAACAATGTCGATCAGGCTCTCCGCGCTCTCAAGAAGAAGATGCAGCGTGAAGGCATCTTCCGTGAAATGAAGATGCGCAACTTCTACGAGAAGCCGTCGGAAAAGCGTGCGCGTGAAAAGGCCGAGGCCGTTCGTCGCGCCCGCAAGCTGGCGCGCAAGCGCGCCCAGCGCGAGGGTCTGGTTGCCGGTGGCCGCACGGCGGCCCGCTGATCCAGCCGTCGACTGGCCAGTACATGTTTGCAACGGGCGGCGAGGTTTTTGACCTTGCCGCCCTTTTTGTATGGCTTCGCCGTATTTTCGCCTCGTCGCTTCCATTCCAGTTCAATTCCCGCGCGTAAATCGGGTGGGCGGGCCGTGGAGGCGGCAGCCTGGAGGCTCCGGGCGTCGATACAACGAATTGCGGCCATCACGACCGGGGGAAGATTCATGGTCCTTACGACGCGCCAGTCCTACCGCATACTCGCGGCCTTCACCGCAGCCCTTCTGCTGTCGGCCTGCCAGAGCGCCAATCCGATCCAGGCGATCAACCTCAACCAGGCGCAGGGCTCGTCGGAGAACATCTCTTCGCTGACGGCGGCAATCAACGCCAACCCGCAGAACCCGGAAACCTATAATGTCCGGGGCACGGCCTATGGGCAGGCGGGCGAGTATGGCCGCGCGATCGGCGACTTCACCCAGGCCATCCAGATCGACCCGAATTACTATCAGGCCTATGCCAACCGCGCGCTCGTCTATCGCCAGCAGGGCAAGCTGTCGGAGGCCGTGCAGGATTACAGCCGCGCGGTGCAGATCAACCCCAGCTATGACAGCGCCTATATCGGGCGCGGCAACATCTACCGGGTGGCCGGCCGCAACCGCGAGGCGCTCGCCGACTTCCAGCGCGCCATCGATCTCAGCACGACGGACCCGCGCGCCTACCACAATCGCGGCCTGCTCTATCAGATCGACGGCCAGCACCGGCTGGCCATCGAGGATTTCTCGACAGCCATTTCGATGGAGGCGAACTCGCCGGAGCCTTATTCGGCCCGCGCGATCTCCTATCTGGCCCTTCAGAATGTCGACGACGCGCGCGACGACATCAACCGCGCCCTGCAACTCGACGGCAATCGCGCAGAGTTCTGGGTAACGCAGGGTCTCGTACTGGAGGCTGCCGGCGAGTCCGGCAAGGCGTATCGAGCCTTCTCGCGCGGGGCGCAGCTCGACCCGAAATACCAGCCCGCGCGCGACGGCATGTCGCGCACGCAAGGTGGCGCTGCGGGCAATACGCAGGCCTGATGCCGCGATGACCTTGCTTCGGCGCGCCAACCGGGACACAACCGCTTGGTGCGCCGCGATCCTTCCGCGGCCGGGAGGACTCCATGACGCTTTCCATCATCGGCACCGATGACGCCGCGCCCCTGGGACAACCGCTGATTTTTTCGACCGCGCATCGGGAGGCACTCCTGCGCGATGCGGACAGACAGCTTCGCTTCTTCGCCGGCAGCCTGAGGCCGCAGGGCGGATTCTTCGCCCTCGGGCGCGACGGCACTCCCCTGCCCGATACCGAACAGGAGTTGCATACGGCGACACGCCTTGTGCACGCCTACAGTCTTGGCATGACCATCGGCTTCAAGGGCGCCGAGGAGATGATCGACCACGGGATGAACTTCATCCTGTCGGCGCACCGCGACGCCGTCGACGGCGGTTATTTCTGGAGCGTCGACGACGATGGTCCGGTGCGGGCGGAGAAGCTGGCCTATGGCCATGCCTTCGTTCTTCTCGCCTCGGCCAGCGCCATGCAGGCCGGGCATCCGGATGCCGCCGGCCTGATGGCGGACGTCCTGTCCATCATCGAGAAGCATTTCTGGGAGCCGGGGCTGGAGCGCTCGCGCGACGAGTTGAACCGGGACTTCACCCCCTTCTCCACCTATCGCGGCATGAACGCCAACATGCATCTTTCGGAAGCGCTGATGGCGGCCTTCGAAGCCACCGGAGACCGGCGCTACCTGCACAAGGCCGGCAGCATCCTCGGCTTCTTCACCCTCGGGATGGCGTCGGAGAACGGCTGGCGCATTCCGGAGCACTATCACCAGGACTGGACGCCCGATCCAACTTATGCCGGAGATCCGATGTTCCGGCCGCCCGGAACGACGCCCGGCCATTCGCTGGAATTCGCACGGCTGCTCCTGCAGTACTGGGACCTGTGGGGCGCGAAGACGCGCGCCTGCCGGACGCCGCGCGCAACCTCGTCGACCGCGCGCTATCGGATGCCTGGAACGAAGAAAAGGGCGGCCTTGCCTATACGATGGACACGCAGGGCCGGGTGGCCATCGGCAAGCGCCTCTGGTGGCCGGTAACCGAAGGCATTGGTGCCCTGGCAAGCCTGATCAAGCTGGCGCCTACGCAGACGGACGAGATGTGGTATCGGCGCCTGTGGGGCTTCTCCGAGGATACGCTGATCGACCATGCCTATGGCGGCTGGTTTCCGGAGCTGGACGACGAAGGCAAGCCGACCGACGGCACCTTCACCGGGAAGCCGGATCTGTATCATTCCCTCCAGGCGGCGCTGTATCCGCTGGCCGACGGAGTGTCGCGACAGCGCGACGGACTGCGGAAGCTGGCCGGCTAGCCGACCATCCCGAAACCCGGCGGGCGCTGGCCCCCGCCGGGAAGGGGCCCGTCAGTGGGCCATCGCCTTGACGATGTCTTCCACCATCTTCTTGGCGTCGCCAAACAGCATCATCGTATTGTCCTTGTAGAACAAGGTGTTGTCGATGCCGGCATAGCCGGATCCCAGCGAGCGCTTGATGAACAGGCAAGTGCGCGCCTGATCCACGTTCAGGATGGGCATGCCGTAGATGGGCGAGGACGGATCGTCGCGCGCGGCCGGATTGGTGACGTCGTTGGCGCCGATCACGAAGGCGACGTCCGTCTGTGCGAACTCGGAGTTGATATCCTCCAGTTCGAACACTTCGTCATACGGCACGTTCGCCTCGGCCAGAAGCACGTTCATGTGGCCCGGCATGCGCCCTGCCACGGGATGGATCGCGTATTTGACCTCGACGCCCTCCTTCTTGAGCACGTCGGCCATTTCGCGCAGGGCATGCTGCGCCTGCGCCACCGCCATGCCATAGCCCGGCACGATAATGACGCGCGCGGCATTCTTCATCAGATAGGCGGCGTCGTCCGCCGAGCCCTGCTTGACCGTGCGGTCCCCGAGGTCGGCGCCGCCGGCCGGCCCGGCATCGCCGCCGAAGCCGCCCAGGATGACCGAGATGAAGGAGCGATTCATGCCCTTGCACATGATGTAGGACAGGATCGCGCCCGACGAGCCGACGAGAGCGCCCGTGATGATCAGGGCAAGGTTCTGCAGCGTGAAGCCGATACCCGCGGCCGCCCAGCCCGAATAGGAGTTGAGCATCGAGACGACGACCGGCATGTCGGCGCCGCCGATCGGGACGATCAGCAGTACGCCCAGCGCCAGCGCGACCAGCACGATGAGCCAGAACATCAGATGGCTTTGCGTCGTGGCGAAGCCGATGACCAGCAGCAGCAGCGCGACGCCCAGCGCAATGTTGATGATGTGCCGCGACGGAAGCAAGATCGGCTTGCCGCTCATGCGTCCATCGAGCTTCAGGAAGGCGATGATCGATCCGGTGAAGGTGATGGCCCCGATGGCGACGCCGATGGACATTTCCACCAGGGCCTGCGCGTGGATATGGCCGACCGTGCCGATACCGATGGATTCGGGAGCGTAGAGCGCGGCCGCCGCAACGGCCACGGCCGCCAGGCCGACAAGGCTATGGAAGGCCGCGACAAGCTGCGGCATGGCCGTCATGGCGATCTTGCGGGCAGTGTAGGCGCCGGCTCCGCCGCCGATGGCGATGCCGATCACGATGATCAGCAGGCCGCCGAAGCTGGGCCGCGCCAGCAGCAGCGTGGTGACGATGGCAACGCCCATGCCCACCATGCCGAACATGTTGCCCTGGCGCGACGTCGTCGGATGCGACAGGCCACGCAAGGCAAGGATGAAGAGAACCCCGGAGACCAGGTACAGGAAGGCCGCGAAATTTTCGGACATGGCGGCTTACTTGTCCTTCTTCTTGTACATGGCCAGCATCCTCTGGGTGACGAGAAAGCCACCGAAGATGTTGACCGAGGCGAGGACGAGGGCGATGAACCCGAACGTCGTCGCAAGGCCCGAGGCCGAGATGCCGACCGCCAGAAGCGCGCCGACGATGATGACGGAGGAGATCGCGTTGGTGACGCTCATCAGCGGCGTGTGGAGCGCCGGCGTCACCGACCAGACCACGTAATAGCCGACGAAGATCGCCAGGACGAAGATCGCGAGATGGAACAGGAAAGGGTCCACCCCCGTCGCAGCCTGCACCGCGCCGGCGATGCCCGGCTCGCTTGCAAGTCTGTCGACGCCCGCGCGGGCCGCTTCGATGGCGCCCTGCGCGGCATCGAGCGCCTGGTGCGTCGTGTTCAGCGTTTCGCTTGCCATCTCAGGCAACCTCCCCCGAAACTGCGGCTTCCGCCGGTTTGAACTGCGGGTGCACCACGGCACCCTCGTGCGTCAGTGCCGTCGCCTTCTGCAACTCGTCGCCGAGGTCGATGCGCAGCGCCTTGGTTTCCTTGTCGACCATCGTTTCCACGAAGGCCGAAAGATTGCGCGCATAAAGCAGCGACGCCGTTGCGGCGATACGGCCGGGCACATTGAGATAGCCGATCACCCTGGCCGGACCGACATCGGCGATCGTGTCGGCGACGGCGCCTTCCACATTGCCGCCGCGCTCCACCGCAAGGTCCACCAGTACGGAGCCGGGCTTCATCGTGTCGATCATCGCCCGGCTGACCAGGCGCGGCGCGGGCCGGCCCGGTATGAGCGCGGTGGTGATGACGATGTCCTGCTTGGCGATATGGCTTGCCGTCAGCTCGGCCTGCTTCTTCTGATATTCGGCCGACATCTGCTTGGCATAGCCGCCCGCCGTCTCGGCCGCCTTGAACTCCTCGTCCTCGACGGCGATGAACTTGGCGCCGAGCGATTCGACCTGCTCCTTGGCGGCGGGACGCACGTCGGTCGCGGTGACGACGGCTCCCAGGCGGCGCGCCGTCGCGATGGCCTGCAGGCCGGCCACGCCTGCCCCCATCACGAAGACGCGCGCCGCCGGCACCGTGCCGGCCGCCGTCATCATCATCGGGAAGGCGCGGTCGTAGACTTCGGCGGCATCGATGACGGCCTGATAGCCGGCAAGGTTGGCCTGGCTGGACAGGACGTCCATCACCTGTGCGCGGGTGATGCGCGGCATCAGCTCCATCGCGAAGGCCGTCACACCGGCATTGGCCATGGCAGACAGCGCAGTCTCGTTCCCATAGGGATCCATCATCGCGACGACGACTGCGCCTTTGCGATAGGAGGCAAGCTCGTCCGCACCGGGCCTGCGCACCTTGAGGACCAGGTCCGCGTCGGCGGCGTCGGCCGCGCTGCCGATGGAAGCGCCCGCGGCGGTGAAGGCGTCGTCCGGAATGCGCGACAGCGCCCCGGCGCCGCTTTCGACCACCACGTCGAAGCCCAGCGCCTTCAGTTTCTTGATGCTGTCGGGAGAGGCCGCGACACGCGGCTCACCCGCTTCCCGCTCTTTGGGAACGAAGAGTTTCATGGATGCTCCTCCATCGCGCGGGCCATCTGCCGGCGCGCCATGCAACTGTGCGGGAAAGATGGGCGCCGGACCGCGCCCGAGCGGTCAGCGCAGGATGTAGCTCAGGACGGCGCCCGAAAGGACGAACATGAAGAGGCCGCCGATGACGCCCCAGCTTCCGACCAGGCTGACCATCATGCCGAGCAGGATGGCGACGACGGCGATGCTGCCGTACTTCACCAGCCACAGGAAGCCCTGGTAGGTGCGCTCGTGCTCCGGATAGTCCATCGGTGCGGATGTGATGGGCCCGGTGTGATGATGGTCCGCCATCGGCAAGTCCTCGTTCGGCAACAATGCAGTGGCTCACTTATACGCATGCCGGCTCGCGGAGCAATCTCGAAGGCGGCTTTTTCGTGGCAGCCGCCGGACATGAAAAAGGCCGCCACGCGGGCGGCCCTTTCCGGTGGGATGCGCCTTTGTCAGGCTGCTTCGCGCTTCTCGTGCCGTCCTTCCTCGACCTCCTCGATGATCTTGGCGATGAAAGCCGGCAGATCGCCAGGGTTGCGGGAGGTGATCAGGGCCTGATCCGTCACGACTTCCTCGTCGTGCCACCGTCCGCCGGCATTGACGACGTCGGTCTTGATGGACTGATAGGAAGTGACGTCGCGATCGCGGATCACGCCGGCCTCGACGAGCAGCCAGGGCGCATGGCAGATCGCTGCCAGCGTCTTTTTCGTGTTGTAGAAATCATGCACGAACTTGACCGCTTCCGGCTCGGAGCGCAGGACATCCGGGTTGATCTGGCCGCCGGGAAGCACGAGCGCGTCGTAATCGTCGACCGACACCTGCGACAGGATCTTGTCGACGGGCACGCTGTCCCCCCAGTCCGTCTCGTCCCATCCCTTGATCTCGCCCGGCTTCAGCGACACGACGTCCACCGTCGCGCCGGCTTCGCGCAGCTTGGTCAGCGGCTGTACGAGCTCGGACTGCTCGAAACCATCGGTCGCCAGAATCGCGATGCGGGCCTGCCTGATGTTGGGCATCTGTCATGCTCCTCTTGTTCGGATATGCATGAACAATGCGCTTTCAGCCGCCCCCGTTCCGGACAGGTTGCCGCACCGCTACCGTTGGGGATCGTTCCAATCCCGGTCGCCATCGACGATATCGATCGCGATATCCACCGGAAAGCCGGCGCGCGCCATGGCCGCGACATCCCGGTCCCGCCGCCCTGTCCTGTCCCGAACGCGAAAAGGGCCCAATCCACGGCGCCGCGCATAGGCATGGGCGGCCTCGCGCTCATCGTGCCCCTCCTCCAGAAGGGCGGTCGATGCCGTTGCCTCGTCCACGCCTTTCTCGCGCAGCTTCGCCCGCGTCACCGCCGCGGAAATGCCCCGCCGCTTCAACGCCGCCACGCGCGCCCCGGCAAAGAGAGAGTCGTCGACGAGGCGCGCCTCGACGAGCCGGTCCACGACACGCGCCACCAGGGCAGCAGCCTCGTCCGGATCGTCCAGCCGGCGCTGCAGCTTGCGCACGAGCACGCGGGAAAGATTGGCCTGCGAGGTCGGGTAGCGGTTGATGTAGGAAAGCGCCGCGCGCATCAGCCAGCGCTCGATGTCGGACGCCGCTTCCGCCGGAGGTTGAGTGTCGCGATGCATGCCCCGATATAATACCTGGGGGTGCTTCATGCCCATAGGCGGATGAAGTACCTCCTGTATCCACGATATGCGGATCTAGAAAGCGAAGACGATGCAGCGCCCGATAATCGCCGTGCCGGCCGATATACGCACCTTCGAGAATTATACCTGGCACGCGACTCCCGACACCTATCTCAAGGCGGCACTGCGCGTTGCCGGCGTCATACCGCTCATCGTGCCCGCACTGTCCGAGGGTTTCGACCTCGCCGACATCCTCGACCGCGTCGACGGCGTGATGACGACGGGGTCGGCCACCAATGTTCATCCCGGTCGATATGGCGTCGACGCAACGACCTCATACGAACCCTTCGATACGAACCGCGATACCCTGTCCTGTGCGATGATCCAGGGGGCGCTGTCCCGCGATATGCCGCTTCTTGCCATCTGCCGTGGCCATCAGGAGCTCAACGTCGCGCTTGGCGGCAGCCTGGCGACGGAAATCCAGGATAAGCCGGGCCGAATGGATCATCGGGCGCCGTCCAACCCTGACCAGGCCGCACGTTTTGCGCTGCGCCACCCCGTGGCGCTCGAACCGGGCGGGCGCCTGCGCGCGCTGATCGGCGCGGACACGATCGAGGTGAACTCGCTGCACCGGCAGGCCGTGGACCGGCTGGCCGACGGCCTCGTGGTGGAGGCGACAGCCCCGGACGGAACGGTCGAGGCCGTGTCGGTGGCGTCCGCCCCGGACTATGCCTTCGGTTTCCAGTGGCACCCGGAATACTGGGCCGAGACGGATGCGCCCTCGCGCAGGATCCTGGAGGGATTCGGCGCTGCCTGCCGGCGCTTTTCCGCGCGGCGCGCGTCACATCTGCAGAGCGCCGCCGAGTAGCAGGATGCCGAACAGCACCAGAAGCAGCGCTCCGGCGATCTCCAGGCTATCGCGCCAGGCCGTCGACCGGCTGCCGAAGCGCAGGGCCGTGCCCTTGGCATAGACGGCCAGCGCCGCCAGCGCGGAAACGGTGATTGCCGTTCCGATGGCCATGGCCAGAACGGACAGGACGCCGCCAACCCACAGGCCGTTGACCAGTGCGAAGGTGAGAACGACGATGGCCCCGGCGCAGGGCCGAAGGCCCACGGCGAACGCGGCAGAGACGCCCGACCCGATGGTGAAGCGGCCGGTGGCCAGGCGTGCCGGGTCCAGCATATGGGCGCGGCCGCAATCGCATTCCGACGCCTGCGCCTGGCAGACATCCGGATCGTAGCCCGTCGCGCTGAATCCGGATGCGCTCGCACCGGCCGAATGGCTTCCGGCGTCGGCGAAGACCAGGCCGCCGGCCGCCGTGGACCCGACCCTGCGGCTGGCCCACATGCGGCTCAGCTTGCGCGCCAGCAACCAGACGCCGAAGACGGCGATCATCGCATAGGAGGCGACTTCCATGCCCCAGCCGACCGACGTCATGGACAGGCCGGTTCCGCGCAGGACATACCATCCGACGCCGACCAGGATCAGCGCGGACAGGGCCTGGAACCCCGCCGACAGGAACGACAGCGCGACACCCCGGCGCAACTGCACCTCGTTCGCCAGCATGTAGGATGAGATGACGGCCTTGCCGTGGCCCGGCCCGGCCGCATGGAAGATACCGTAGACGAAAGACAGCCCGATCAGGGGCGCGATGCCGCCTTCGCCCGAGCGCAGCGCCACCAGCCCCTGGCGCAGGCCGGTGAAGAACTCGCGCTGGACGCTGCCGATCCACAGGAACAGCCCCGAAAGCGGGCCGGTGCCCGGCTGCATGGCCACCTCGGCATTGCCGATGCCGAGTGACGATTGGGCCAGCGTCGGCTCCACCAGACAGAAGAGGGCCGCCACGGCGACCAGGATAACGCTCAACCGGGGCATGTGACGTCCACATGGGTTGCGAGGGCCTTGGAATAGTCGATCCCGTCGTCGGGCACCTTCTGGTCCGGCCGCAACATGGAAATCTCCGCCATCCAGTTTGCCGCGGCCTCGTCCGGGTCGGGCACGGTGAAGGCCTTGGTGCAGCTTGACGGCAGGTCGAGAAGCTGGAACGCCTCCTCGCCGGCGAAGTCGAAGGCCACGAAGAAGCTGTCGTCGAAGTTGGAGAACGTCACCGCCTGCTTCGCGAGGTCGATCGGCTCGGCCGGCGTCATCTCGAAGAAAAGTAGAAGCTGGTCGTGCTCGTACAGCGCCCGGATCCGCTCCGGCGGCGCCATGCGCACCGGCCGGCCGGCGATGGTGATGAGCGTGTAATAATCCCATTCGGCGATGGACTGGCGCACCGTCTCGCCGATGGCCGTCAGCTCATCGGCGTCGAGCGTCCCGTTGGCATTCTTGTCGAAGTCGAACAGGACGCTGGAGGAGAACAGCTCGTCCATCCGCCAGATGTTGCGGATCGCCTGGAGGTTCGTGCCGGTGCCGCCGACGATTTCCATGCGGCCTTCGACGAAGACATGGGGGTGGGCCAGCGCCGGCGTTGCCGCGCCGCACGCCATAAGGGCGGCCGCAAACGGTGCGGATCTTCGGATGGCCATGTCGTTCCCCATGCCGGTAGCCTGTCGCTCATCGCTGCATAGCATGGCGATTTTACGATCGCGCGGCCCGCATGCGGCTATTTCAGCACGACGACCTCGGCGCCGACATGGACCCGCTCGAAAAGGTCGGCGACATCGGCGTTGCGCATTCGGAAGCAACCCGCCGAGGCGGCGCCGCCGATGGAGTTGGGTGCATTCGTGCCGTGAATGCGATAGTAGCCCCAGCCGAGATTGATCGCGCGCACGCCCAGCGGATTTTTCGGGCCCGGCCCGACCGATTGCGGCAGCGCCGGGTTTTTGGACCGCATGTCCGGCGTGGGAATCCAGGTCGGGTTGAGGCGCTTGCGGGAAACCCAGCTCTTGCCGAACCATTGCTCGCTCGGCTTGCCGACGGCGATGTCGTAGACGAGGGCCTCCCTCGGCCCGGTCACGAGATACAGCTTGCGCTGGGCCGTCAGGACGACGATCGTCCCGGCTTCGTATCCGGCAGCATCGAACACGACCGGATTGCGCGGGGCCGGCTCCGTCGCGGCCATCGCGGGCACGGCCAGAAGGCAGGCGAAAAGGGCGAGAGACAAGGCAAAGCGTTTCATGGAGGCAGCCCGTGGCGAGTTCAGCGGGCCCGGCCGATGTCAGGCGGCCGCGCCGAGCTTTTCCGCGCAATTCTGACGGAACCAGGTTGCCAGAAAGTCAACGAAAAGGCGTGTCCGCGCCGGAAGATGCCGCCGGTGTGGAAAGACGGCGTAGATGCCGGCCTCGCTTGGCATGTAGGCGTCGAGCATGCGCACCAGCCGGCCCGCGGCGATGTCTTCCCGCACGATGAATTCCGGTTCCAGGGCCGCGCCAAGCCCGGCAAGGACGGCTGCGCGCACCGTGACGGGCGAATTGGCGGTGAACTGGCCCGATACGTTGACCGGAATGGCCGCGCCGGTGTCCGGGTCGCGGAAGGTCCAGTTGTACAGCGTGCGCGCGTTGGAATCGATCACGACCGGCCAGTCGGTGAGGTCCTGCGGGTGGGCCGGAAGGCCGTGGCGGCGTACCAGTTCCGGCGTCGCGCAGATCACGAAGTCGAGGGATGTGAGCCGGCGGGCGATCAAAGACGAATCGTCCAGCCGCGTCATGCGGATGGCCACGTCGAATCCCTCCTCGACGAGGTTGATGAAATTGTCGTCCAGATGGACATCCAGGCGTATCTCCGGATGCGCCTTGGCGAACTCGATCAACGACAGGCCGAATTCGGCATCGCCGAAGGTGCGGGCCGCGCTGATACGCAGGGTGCCCCTGGCCTCGCCGGTGGCAGCGCGCGCTTCCTCGTTGAGTGAGTCGAGGTCGGCCAGAAGCCCGCTGGCCCGCGCAAGATACACCTCTCCGGCCGCCGTCAGCGCCACCTGCCGGGTCGTCCTGTTGATCAGCAGGACGCCGAGTTCGTCTTCCAGCTCGCGTACATATTTCGACAACAGCGCCTTGGAGCGGCCCGTCTTACGGGCCGCGGCCGAGAAGCCGCCATTCTCGATCACGGCGATGAAGGCGCGCATGCGCGTGAGTGTGTCCAATGCCATCTCCCCTCGTCGCCGGCCGTCCCGCGCATTCGGCAGCACTCAAGAATCGCACCTGCAAGCTTGGCGCAAGAAAAAACCGCGTCCAGCGTAAATTTCCTGTTGTGTATGACGCACCCCTTTCATATATCCGCCTTGCCCCATGTCGCACGTGCCTGTGGGCGTCCCCCGGTCCTCATATGCGAGGGTTGCCGGGACGGTACCTGGAGTGATCCTCCAGTTGGTTTTGCTGCTCGCGAAATCATGGACGCCTTGAAGCAACGACGGTCCGGGCCTTTCTGGTCTCTCCCGGTCTCCACCACCGGGATTACTGAAGAGGCACACCATCATTGCCTGAAGTGCGGCGGGTTCTTCCCCTCCAAGCCATGGCAGACAATTCGGCGTAGATCGTCCTCAACCATGTTTTCATGGCGGGCGAAATCGCGTCGACGCATGTCGCGTCTCGCGCGGACAGCGGTAGAACAGGGTCTCCACAGGCTGTTCTTCGCCGTCGTGCGTGCGCTCCTATTCAACCTTCCGGTTCGTGGGAGAGCTCAACCATGGCAACGCAACGTATCACCGATTTCCTGGCCACCCGACGTCCGAGCGGACCTTGCCTCGTCGTCGACCTCGAGGTCGTGCGCGAAAATTTCATCGGCTTCCGCCGCGCCCTCCCCGGCTCTGCCATCTACTATGCCGTAAAAGCCAATCCGGCGCCTGAAATCCTGCGCCTGCTGGCCTCTCTCGGCTCCAGCTTCGATTGCGCCTCCGTGGCAGAAGTCGAAATGGCGATGAATGCCGGTGCGACCGCCGACCGCATCTCCTATGGCAACACGATCAAGAAAGAGCGTGATATCGCGAGCGCACATGCACTCGGCGTATCGCTGTTCGCGGTCGATTGCGTCGAAGAGGTCGAGAAGGTGGCGCGCGCGGCGCCGGGGGCACGCGTTTTCTGCCGTGTCCTGACGGACGGAGCCGGTGCCGAATGGCCGCTGTCGCGCAAGTTCGGCTGCGTCCCGGCCATGGCCATCGACGTTCTGGAAACCGCGCATCGCCTGGGCCTCCAGGCGACCGGCGTCTCCTTCCATGTCGGCTCGCAGCAGACCGACACCGAAGCCTGGGACGGTGCCCTCGCCGATGCCGCCAACGTGTTCAACACGCTGGCCGAGCGCGGCATCGTGCTGACGCTCGTCAACATGGGCGGCGGCTTCCCGACGCGTTATCTGAAGGACGTGCCCACCGCCGAGGCCTATGGCCAGTCGATCTTCGCAGCGCTGAGCCGCCATTTCGGCAACCGCCTGCCCGAAACGATCATCGAGCCCGGCCGCGGCATGGTGGGTGATGCCGGCGTCATCAAGGCGGAAGTGGTTCTGGTGTCGCGCAAGTCCGCGACCGACGAGAACCGCTGGGTCTATCTCGACATCGGCAAGTTCGGCGGCCTCGCCGAAACGATGGACGAGGCGATCCGCTATCCCATCGTCACTGCGCGCGACGCCGACCGCAAGGAGCCCTGCGTTCTGGCCGGCCCGACTTGCGACAGCGCCGACGTCATGTACGAAAAGGTACCCTATCCGCTCCCGATCACGCTGACGGTGGGCGATGAGGTCCTGATCGAAGGCACGGGCGCCTATACGACGACCTATGCCTCGGTGGCCTTCAACGGTTTCGAGCCGTTGCGCGCCTACGTCATCTGACGGGAACATCCGCCGGGCGGCCCGTGCCGCCCGTCATCGCCGCCACCGTTTTATCCGCCCTTCGCGGGGGAGTGCCGCGCCATGCTGCCAGCGCCTTCTTTTTCGATGCCCGAAATCGGGCCCGACATCCGGCTGCGCGTCGAGCGCGGCGCGGACGTGCCGGCGCGCGAAGCGGTTCTGGACGCCGCGATGGGCAAGGCGCGCAGGCGCAAATCCTCGGAAGCGATCCGCCGTGGCCGGATGCCGGCGGATGGCCTTTCGCTGATCGCCGAAGACGAGGCCGGCCGCGTCGTCGGCACGGTCCGCCTGTGGCACGTCGATGCGGGTGGCCGGCGCGCCCTGCTGCTTGGGCCGCTGGCCGTCCAGCCGGGTCTCGACGGCCGGGGTATCGGCTCCATGCTGATGCGGCGCGCCATCGCCGAAGCGAGCTTTCGCGGCCACGCAGCCATCCTGCTGGTTGGCGACGCTGCCTATTACGAACGCTTCGGCTTCAGTGCGCAGGCAACGGGCCGGCTCGCCATGCCAGGCCCCTACGAACGGCATCGCCTGCTGGCGCTGGAACTGGCGCCCGGCGCGCTGGAGGGTGCGGACGGTGTCATCCGTGGCTCGGGCCGGCGCCTTGTCGCAGATCGCCGGGCCGCCTAGGCGGCCTAGGCGGCCTGGCGGCTAGCCGGCATTGGCGGCGATCAGCGCCGCCCGGGCCGACCGCACATGACGCCGCATCTGCAACTCTGCCACCTCGCCGTCGCGCTCCTGCAGCGCGTTGAGGATGCGCACATGCTCCTTCCATGCCTCCAGCCCGCGCCCTTTGACCGCCCCGTGTTTCTGGCGGCATAGAAAGAGGCGCGGGTAGAACTGGTCGCACAGCAGCTCGGCAAGCACCGGGTTGCGGCTGGCGCGCGCAATGCGGACATGAAAGTCGTCGTCACTGTCGTGCTGACTGTACGGCCCCTGTGGGGCCGCGCGCAGCGCCACCCCATGCTTGTCGACGAGGTCGGTCAACTCGGCCAGTTCCTGCTCGGTCATCTCGCTTGCCGCCAACCGCGCAGCCATGCCCTCGAGCGCCTCCCGCACGGCCAGAAGATGCAGAAACTGCGGCAGCGTGGGCGCGATGACGCGCACGCCCTGGTTTGCAACATGGGTTACCAGCCCGCGCTCCTGAAGGCGGCGGATGGCCTCCCGTACCGGAGCGCGGCTGACGCCGAGTTCGGCGGCGATGGCCGGTTCGCTGAGCTTGTCGCCCGCCTTCAACGCTCCCTTCAGGATCGCGGCGTTCAAGGTGTCGTAAACCGTTCGCGAGGGTACGGGCCGGCTCATCGTGGGCTCCAAAAAATTGTCGACACACGATACCATCTAATCTCACATTTCCACAATGTAGGCTTGTCACAGGGAGTTTGTTGCATAAACTGTCGACACTTTATGGTTCTGGGAGGAAACCGACGATGATCCGAAGCACGCTTCTGGCTGCAACCCTGCTGGCCCTTGCCCCCGCAATCCCCGCATCGGCCTTCGAGCCGCGCAATCCGGAATGCATCGCCCCGGCAGCGCCCGGCGGCGGCTTCGACCTGACCTGCCGGATCACCAGCCAGCAGTTGAACCAGCTCGGCATCGTCGAGCCCACCATCCGCACAACCAACATGCCCGGCGGCATCGGCGCCGTGGCCTACAACACCATCCAGGCGAATCGCGCTGACGACCCGAACGTCATCATCGCCGTTTCAACGGGCTCGTGGGTCAATCTCGCACAGGGCAAGTTCGGCCGTTTCACGGAGAACGACGTGCGCTGGCTCGGCGCCGTCGGCGCCGACTACGGCGTGCTGGCCGTCCGCAAGGACAGCCGCTTCCAGACGCTGGAGGATTTCGTCGCGGCGCTGAAGGAAGACGCGGGCTCGGTGCCCATCGGCGCCGGCGGCACGGTGGGCAGCCAGGACTGGATGAAGCCGGCCCTCGTGGCGCGGGCAGCGGGGGTGGACCCGCGCCAGATGCGCTATTTGTCCTATGAAGGCGGCGGCGAGGCGCTGGCGGCCCTTCTGGGCGGAACAATCGAGGTTCTGCCCGGCGATGCATCCGAGATCCTCGGCCAGTTGGAAGCCGGCGAAGTGCGGGTGCTTGCGACGTTTTCGGCAGAACGGCTTCCCGGGGCCTTCGCCGATGTTCCGACCGCCAAGGAAACGGGCTACGATGTCGAGTGGCCCATCGTGCGCGGCTTCTATGCACCGCCCCGCATCTCCGACGAGGAGTATGCCTACTGGGTCGACGCGCTGACAAAACTCAACGCAAACCCGGAATGGCAGAAGGTGCGCGGCGAGCAGGGCCTGTTCGAATACGATCTCGTGGGCGCGGATTTCGACGCCTTCGCCAAGGAGCGCACGGCTGCCTTCCGCGAACTCGCTTCCGAAGTCGGCCTGCCGACCTCCGGCAACTGAGGCGCAAGCCATGACGCCGCTTGCCGCCAAGACAGTGGACCGGGCCAGCGGCGCATTGCTGCTCCTGCTCGGCATCGGGGCCATCTGGCATGCCCAGTCGCTCTCCGTGCCATTCGCCTCGGACCCGATCGGGCCGAAAGCCTTCCCGACCATCGCCGGGGCCGTACTGGCCCTGGCAGGCGCCAGCATCATGCTTCGCCCCGAGGCGATCGACGTGGAGGCCGGGCACAGGATGCGCGTCGCCAGCGTCGCCATCGCCTCGCTCGTCTACCCGTTCCTGCTGCTGCCGCTGGGATTCGTCCCGGCAACGGCTTTGCTCGGCCTCGTCACCGCGCGCGCCTTTCGCGGCCCGTGGCTGGGCTCCATCATCGCATCGATCCTGCTGGCGGCCGCCTTCCTGCTGATCATCGATACCGGACTCGGACTGCCGCTGCCGCGCGGCCCGCTGGGGATCTGACATGGAAGCGCTCGCATCGCTCGCCTATGGATTCAGCGTCGCGCTGACGCCGTTCAACCTGTCGTTGGCGTTCATCGGCGCCGCTCTCGGCACCGCCATCGGGGCATTGCCCGGCATCGGGCCCATCAACGCCATCGTCCTGTTGCTGCCGCTGTGCTTCTCGCTGCAACTGCCGCCGGAAAGCGCGCTCATCCTGCTGGCCGGCATCTATTACGGCAGCGGTTACGGCGGGCGCATATCGTCCATCCTCCTCAACATCCCCGGCGACCCCGGGCTGGTGATGACCACGCTGGACGGCTATCCGCTGGCGCAGCAGGGACGCGGCGCCGCGGCGCTGGCCCTCAGCGGTATCGCCAGCTTCGTCGGCGGAACGCTCACGGTGATCCTCTTGAGCTTCCTTGCGGTGCCGCTGGCACGGCTTGCAGTGTCCTTCGGCCCGGCGGATTACGTAGCCCTGATGGCGCTTGCATTCGCGCTTCTGACGGCGATGGGCATGGCCCGCACAGCCAAGACATGGGCGGCCATCGCGCTCGGCTTCCTGCTTGCGTGCGTCGGCATCGACGGGGGCTCCGGCGTCGAGCGATTCACCTTCGGTTCGCTCGAGTTCCTCGGCGGGATCGATTTCACGGTGCTGACGATCGGCCTTTTCGCCGTCAGCGAAATCCTTGTCGTCGCCGAAGGTCTGCGCTCAGGCGTCATCACCGAACTCGGTGGAGGCAAGCGGTTGACGGTCGGCGAGACGCTGCGCTGCCTGCCGGCGATGCTGCGCTCCACCGGCATCGGCTTCTTCCTCGGTATCCTGCCAGGTACCGGAGCGGCAGTCTCGTCGGTCCTTGCCTACACGGCCGAAAAGAAGGTTTCCGACAAGGGCACCTTCGGCAAGGGCGACATGCGTGGCCTTGCCGCGCCGGAAACCGCCGACAACGCCGCGCAGACCGCCTCGATGGTGCCGATGCTCGTTCTGGGCATTCCCGGCTCGGGTACGACGGCGGTGCTTCTCGGTGCGTTGCTGATGTATTCGGTGACGCCCGGCCCGCTCCTGTTCACGCAGCGCCCTGAGATCGCCTGGGGGCTGATCGCCTCCATGTATGTCGGCAACCTGATGCTCCTGGCATTGAACCTGCCGCTCGTCGGCCTCTTCGCCCGCCTGCTGCTGGTGCCTTACTGGATCCTGTTTCCGGGGGTACTCGGACTGTCCTTCGCCGGCGTCTACGCGGCCACCAACTCGGCGTTCGAGCTCGTGCTGACCACGCTGATCGGCATCGTCGCCTACGTCATGCGCAAGGTCGGCATTCCGCTCATTCCGCTGCTGATCGCCTTCGTCCTGGCGCGCCTGTTCGAGGACAATCTGCGCCGTGCGCTGTCCCTGTCCGACGGCGATCCGACGATCCTGTTCGGCTCTGTCACGGCCATCCTGTTCTGGGTCCTCACGGCGCTGATCGTCCTTCTGCCGCTGGTGGCTCCGCGGCTGCGCTCCCGCGTGCGGGAAGCCTCCGAAAGCGAAGGCGGCTGAGCCCGCCCTCGCCATACGTCAAAGGAAAATCGAAGTGACCTATCTCGTCGATGAAGACCGCCCACGCGTTCCGGCCGGCCAGCGTTTCCGGGCATTGATGGATGCGCCGGCCATCATGCGCATCCCGGGCGCGCATAACGGCCTGTCGGCCATACAGGCCCGCGACGCGGGCTTTGAGGCGCTCTATCTCTCCGGCGGCGCGGTCAGCGCCTCCATGGGCCTTCCTGACCTCGGCATCCTGACGCTGGAGGACGTCACCTTTCATCTGCGGCAATTGTCGCGCGCGTCGGCGCTGCCGGTGCTCGTCGACGGCGATACCGGCTTCGGCGAGGCGCTTAACGTGATGAACATGGTCCGCACCTTCGAGGATGCCGGTGCCGGCGCGGTGCAGATCGAAGATCAGCTTCTGCCCAAGAAGTGCGGCCACCTCAACGACAAGCGCCTTGCCGGCGCGCACGACATGGCGGCCAAGGTTTCGGCGGCGCGACGCGCGCGACGCGATCTCGTCATCATCGCGCGCACCGATGCCGCCGCCAGCGAAGGCATCGAGGGGGCCGTCTGCCGCGCGAAGCTCTATCTGGAGGCCGGGGCCGACGCCATCTTCCCGGAGGCGCTGACATCGGTGGACATGTTCAAGGCCGTCGCCGAGGCGCTGCCCGGCGTGCCGCTTCTGGCCAACATGACGGAGTTCGGACGCACGCCGGCGCTGACCGCCGACGAGTTCCAGGCGCTCGGCTACGCCATGGTGATCTGGCCCGTCTCCTCGCTGCGCGTCGCGGCAAAGGCGCAGGCCGCCCTTTACGAGACGATCCGCCGCGACGGCACCCCCGCGGCAATGCTTGCGGCGATGCAGACCCGGGCCGAGCTTTACGACACGATCCGCCTTGCCGAATACGAGGCGCTCGACCGGTCCATCATCAAGACGGTGTTGCCGGACGAGGTCCGCTGACCCTGCGCATTCACAGGCCGCCGGGGTAGTTGGGGCTTTCGCGCGTGATGGTCACGTCATGCGCGTGGCTTTCGCGCAGGCCGGCCGGAGAAATCCGAACGAAGGTCGCGTTGGTGCGGAAATCGTCCAGGGTCGCGGCACCGGTGTAGCCCATCGCCGCGCGCAGGCCGCCGGAAAGCTGGTGCAGCACGGCGCTGACCGGCCCCTTGTAGGCCACCTGACCCTCGATGCCTTCCGGCACCAGCTTCAGCGTGTCGCGCACCTCGGCCTGGAAGTAGCGATCCGCCGATCCCCTGGCCATCGCGCCGACCGACCCCATTCCACGATAGGCTTTGAAAGAGCGGCCCTGGTGCAGATAGATCTCGCCCGGGCTTTCGTCGGTGCCCGCCAGAAGCGAGCCCACCATGGCCGCCGACGCACCCGCGGCGAGCGCCTTGGCAAGATCGCCCGAGAACTTGATGCCGCCGTCGGCAATCACCGGCACACCGGCCTTGTCGGCCACCGCGACGGCATCCATGATGGCGGAAAGCTGGGGTACGCCCACACCCGCCACGATACGCGTGGTGCAGATGGAGCCGGGGCCGATGCCCACCTTGATGCCGTCGGCGCCCGCGTCGATCAGCGCCTGCGTGCCGCTCGGCGTCGCGACATTGCCGGCGATCACCTGCACCGCGTTCGACATGCGCTTCACGCGCGCCACCGCATCCAGCACCCGCTGGGAATGGCCATGGGCCGTATCCACGACGATCAGGTCGATGCCGGCGTCGATCAGGCGTTCGGCGCGCTCGAAGCCATCCTCGCCCACGCTGGTCGCCGCCGCAGCCAGGAGGCGGCCCTGCCCGTCCTTCGCCGCATTGGGGTTCAACTGCGACTTCTCGATATCCTTGACGGTGATCAGGCCGACGCAATGGCCCTCGCCGTCCACCACGAGCAGCTTCTCGATCCGGTGTGCATGCAGGAGACGCTTGGCCTCCTGCTGGTCAACGGTGTCGCGGACGGTGACGAGGTTGTCCTTCGTCATCAGCTCGTGGATCTTCTGGCGGTCGTCGGAGGCGAAGCGGACGTCGCGGTTGGTGAGGATACCCACCAGCTTGCCACGTGTCTGGCCGCCCCGCCCGCCATTCTCGACCACCGGAATGCCGGAGATGCGGTGGGATGCCATGAGTGCGCGGGCATCGCCCAGCGTGGCATCCGGCCCGATGGTGACCGGGTTGACCACCATGCCGCTCTCGAATTTCTTGACCTGTCTTACCTCCTCGGCCTGCTCGGCCGGGGTCAGGTTGCGGTGGATGACGCCGATGCCGCCCGCCTGGGCCATGGCGATGGCAAGCCGGGCTTCCGTCACCGTGTCCATGGCGGCCGACAGGATCGGCAGGTTGACGTGAAGGGTGCGCGTGATGCGCGTGCGTACATCCACCTGCCCGGGCATGACCTGAGAGTGCGCCGGCTGCAACAGGACGTCGTCGAACGTCAGCGCGAGGGCGCCGGTTGCTGTCTCGATAATCTGGGCCATGCCAGTCCTTCCGGTAGCGGATCGGGGGCCAGACAAGGGCCGCGCCCGAATGAGGGATGGCAAGGGCTGCTAGCATGGGGCGGGGCTTTAGGGAAGCCCCGTTCTGTCCCATGACGTCGAGATACACAAACGGTGCTCCGCAGACAGTTCCTCAGCGGGTTTCGCTCCCCCGGCTGAAGCCGTCATATCCGTCCGACACAGCCTGCGTGTCGGAGAGACGCGAGAAATAACCTGCCAGCAGCGCGCCGGATATATTGTGCCAGACGCTGAAGATGGCGCTGGGCACCGCAGCCACCGGCGAGAAGTGTGCGCTGGCCAGTGCCGCCCCGAGGCCGCTGTTCTGCATGCCGACTTCGATGGCGATGGCCTTGCGCCTGGCCAGCGACAGGCCGGAGGCCCGCGCCGCGAAGAAGCCAAGCAGGTATCCGATGCCGTTGTGTAGAATGACGACCGCGAAGATCAGCAGGCCGGAGGTCGAGATCGCCGCCTGATTGACGGCAACGACGGCCGCGACGATCAGCACGATGCCTGTCACGCTGACCAGCGGCAGAGCCGGCACCGCAACCTTGACGACAGCTGGCAACGATTTTTGCAGCGCAAAGCCCAGCGCCAACGGCACGAGAATGACCTTGACGATGCTTATGAACATGCTCATCGCGTCGACCGGAAGGTACTGGCTTGCGAAGAGCCAGACCAGAAACGGCGTCACGATGGGTGCCATCAATGTCGTGACGCTGGTACAGGCCACGCTCAGCGCGACGTCTCCTTTGGACAGGTAGGTCATGACATTGCTGGACGTTCCGCCCGGGCAGCAGCCAACAAGGATTACGCCCGCGGCGACTTCGGGTGACATCGGTATCGTCATCGTCAAAATCACGGCGATCGCAGGCATGATCAGGAACTGGCAGAGTACGCCTACGGTCACGTCGAAGGGGCGGCGCGCCACTTCGCGGAAATCGTCCAGCGACAGTGTCAGCCCCATGCCAAACATGATGATGCCAAGCAAGGTGACAATATAGGGCGCGATCGGGCTGAACGTCCCGGGCATGGTGTACCCGGCCACGGCGAACAGAATGACCCAGACGGCAAATGTCCGGCCAACGAATGCAGACACCGATGCAATGGCTTTCACGACGTGCTCCAACGGTTATGCGCTGGCAGTACCCCTCGTTACGGCATTACGCAAGATGGCGGCGGCGATCAATCGTCACGGGCCGGCGCAGCGTCCTCGATCATCAGCGCGTAGGTTTCCGGCACGTAGCGGAAGGCCTCGCCGTCGCGCTGCACGTAGCCGACCGCCGGGAACGGCAGGTGATAGCCGGTGAAGGGCAGCTTCTCGTCGGCCAGCATGGCGGCGAAGCGCTGCCGGGTCGCCGCGGCGGCCGCCTTGTCCATGTCGAAGCGAACATGCCATTCCGGCTTCTGCAGCGTCACGACGGACTGGCTGAACGTATCGCCCATCAGGAACAGCCGCTTGCCGCCGGAGGTCAGTTCGTAGACGAAATGGCCAGGCGTATGACCGTAAGCGGCCCGCGCGAAGAGGCCGGGGGCCACTTCGTCACCGTCCTCGGCAAGGGTCATGGAGCTTTCCAGCGGCGAGACCTTGGCAGCCACCGCCTCCGCATTGCCGGCAGTGCCGCCGCTCTTTGCCGCGTCGGATGTCCAGAATTCGTATTCCTGCCGGCCGACGATCAGGTGCGCCCTCGGGAAGGCCGGTGCATCGCCCTCCATCAGGCCGCCGATGTGGTCGCCATGCAGGTGCGTCATCACCACCATGGTGACCCTGTCGGCCGGAATGCCGGCCGCTTCCATGCGCTGGCGCAACTGGCCGAGGCCGCCGTCGCGCCCGCCGGAGCCGAACCCCGTATCGATGAGGACCGTTTCCCCACCCGTCTCGATGACGACCGGGTTGAAGAAGGTGACGAAGCGGCCGGCTGGCAGAAGGTTCGCCTCCATCAGTTCGGCGACGGCCTCGGCGGTCTGGTCCTCGCCGAAGGTGGGGTGAGGCCCGTCGCCGGGGCGAACGCCATCCAGAACGACGGTAATGCGGGCATCGCCCAGCTTGAAGCGCTGCCAGCCCGGCGCCAATGCGGCCTCCCCGCCCGACTGCGGCGCGGGTGCGGCGGCAGGCGCCGCCGGCTCGGCGGCGGGCTGCTGGGCCCGCGCGGCCGTCACCATGGCGCCGGCGGCGGCGGTGCCGAGAGCCAGCTTCAACGCCCCGCGACGATCGAGACCCATCTTGTGCCGATTCATTAGCCTGCTCCTAGCCGTTTCACGCATGTTGTCTTGCCCAGACCCGATAGGCTTCAATATGGGCAAGTTTGGGCAGGCCGTGAGGCCTCACGACAAATTTGTACGAATGGTCGGACGGCGGTAAGACCGCCTTACCGATCTTTCCGGAAAGCCACCCCGCCGTGAAGCGCATCGTTCCCGTCGTCCTCGCCGTCGCCCTGTTCATGGAGAACATGGACTCGACCGTCATCGCGACATCGCTGGCAACCATTGCCGAGGATATCGGCACCAACCCGATCGCGCTGAAGCTTGCGCTGACGAGCTACTATGTGTCGCTGGCCACCTTCATCCCGATTTCGGGCCGCATCGCCGATCGGTTCGGCGCGCGATTCGTCTTCCAATGCGCCATCGCCGTCTTCATGCTGGGCTCCCTGGCCTGCGCCATATCGAGCTCTCTGGAGGCCTTCGTGGCGGCGCGCTTCCTGCAGGGCGTAGGCGGCGCGATGATGACGCCGGTCGGCCGTCTGCTGCTTGTGCGGGCGGCCGATAAGTCCGACCTCGTCACCGCAATGGCATGGTTTTCCATTCCGGCGATGGTGGGACCGCTGATCGGCCCGCCGATCGGCGGCGCCATCTCCACCTACGCCGACTGGCGCTGGATCTTCCTCATCAACCTGCCCATCGGACTGATCGGCATCGTGATGTCGCAGAAGGTGCTGCCCTATGTGGAGCCCGTCGCCACCATCCGCTTCGACTGGCCGGGCTTTGCGATCTCGGCGCTTGCCTGCTCGGGCCTCGTCTTCGGCATGTCGATCATCTCGCTGCCGGCCCTGCCCCCCTTCTTCGGCTTCACGCTGGCGGCCGGCGGCGTTGCGTTCGCGCTGCTCTACATCCGCCACGCGCGGCGCAGCCCGGATCCGCTCCTGCACCTGTCTCTCCTGAAGATCGATACGCTGCGCGCCTCCATCACCGGGGGCGGCCTGTTCCGCATAGGCACGGGCGCCCTGCCTTTCCTGCTGCCGCTGATGCTGCAACTCGGCTTCGGCTACACGCCCTTCGAATCCGGCCTCGTCAGCGCCGCCACGGTGGGCGGGGCGATGGCCATGAAGCTTATGGCACGCCCGCTGCTGCGGCGCTTCGGCTTCCGTACGGCCCTGATGTCGACCGCCGTCCTGGGTGGCGCATCGGTGGCCGTCATCGGCTTCTATCGGCCGGACATGCCGCTGGTCCTGTTGCTCGTCCTGCTGCTGGTCGGCGGCTTCTTCCGCTCGCTGTTCTTCACCAGTACGAACGCCCTGGCCTTCGCCGACGTGCCGCCGGCGCGCGCCGGCGATGCCACCGCCATGCTGGCCGCCTTCCAGCAGGTCGCCATAGCCACCGGCGTTGCCCTTGCCGGGGGCATACTGGAAGCGGGCGTCGTCATGCGCGGCGGTGTGCTGCCCGTTCCAGCCGATTTTACCGTCGCCTTCATCGCGGCCGGATGCGTCACCATCGCCGCGTTCTTCTGCTTCCGCTCGCTGCCGGCCTCTGCCGGATCGGAAATATCAGGCCGCCGGTAGCGGCGCTGAGCTATCGTCGGCTGCCGGTTCCGGGTCGTCGCGGCGGCCCTGTCCGCGAAAGCCCTTGGCCAGAAGGAACAGCTCCACCGATCCATCGCGCGAGGCGGGCGGCTTCACGTGGTGCACGCTGGTGAAGTTCTTCTTCAGCATGGTCAGAAGCTCGGCCTCGGTGCCGCCCTGGAAGGTCTTGGTCAGGAAATGGCCGCCCGGCCGCAGCGTCCGGATGGCGAAATCCGCCGCCACCTCGACAAGGTGCATGGTGCGCAGATGATCGGTCCGGCGGTGGCCCGTGGTCGGCGCGGCCATGTCCGACAGGACGATGTCCGGCGCTTCGCCCAGTGCGTCCAGGAGACGGGCGGGTGCGGCGTCGTCCAGGAAGTCCATCTCGAAGATGGTCGCGCCCGGGATCGGGTCCACCGGCAGGTAGTCGATACCGACGACCTGCGCCTTGTCCGGCGTGTCGGCGGTGCGCTGCACCGCCACTTGGCACCAGCCGCCCGGTGCGCAGCCAAGATCCACCACCCGCATCCCGGGCTTCAGAAGCTTGTGGCGATCGTCGATCTCGATCAGCTTGTAGGCCGCGCGAGAACGATAGCCCTCGGCCTTGGAGCGGCGGACATAGGGGTCGTTCAGCTGGCGCTCCAGCCACCGGCGCGACGACGCCTTGATGCCGCGCTTCTTCTTGACGCGCACCGAAAGCCCGCGATCTCCACTCTTGCCGCCCGTCACGCGCCCTGCCTCGTCCGGTTGCCCTGCGTGTCGCGCCGCCAGACGCCGTCCGCCACCATCATCTCGATCAACAATCCTTCCCGAAGGCCCCTGTCGGCAACCCGAAGCGCCGGTGCCGGCCAGACCTTGCGTATCGCTTCCAGGATGGCGCAGCCCGCCAGCACGAGATCGGCGCGCTCGCTGCCGATGCAGGGATTGGCCATGCGCTCCTCGAAGCTCCAGCCGGCGATGCGGGCGACGAGTTCGGAAACCTCGGCATCGCGCAGCCACAGGCCATCCACCTGCCGCCGGTCGTAACGCTCGAGCCCCAGATGCACTCCGGCCAGCGTGGTGACCGTGCCCGACGTGCCCAAAAGGTGAAAGCCGGCCTTGCCCACATAAGGTGCAAGGCGGTTCCGCCCCTTGAACCGCTCGATATGCCCGGACACCTCGTCCACCATCTGCTGGAACAGTTCGGGCGTCACCGTGCGGCCACCATAGCGCTCGGCCAGGGTGACGACACCCACCGGCAGGGACGTCCAGGCGACGATGTGGTTGGAGAGCCGCCGGCTCGGCCCCTGCCCGAGGTCCAGCAGCGCGATCTCCGAACTGCCACCACCGATATCGAACAGGACGGCCCCGCGCGCCGAACGATCCACCAGCGACCCGCAGCCCGACACCGCCAGGCGCGCCTCCGTCTCGCGGCTGACGATCTCCAGGTCCAGCGTCGTCTCTCGTTTGACGCGCTCCAGGAATTCCGGCCCGTTGGCGGCCGAGCGGCAAGCCTCGGTAGCGATCAGCCGCAGCGAGCGGATGTCGCGCGCCGCCAGTTTCTGGCTGCAGATCTCCAGCGCCGCCAGTGCCCGGTCCATCGCGCCGGAGGCAAGGCTGCCCGTGCGGCCGAGACCTTCTCCCAGGCGGACGATGCGGCTGAATGCGTCGATGACGCGAAACTGGCCGGGACGCCCCGGAACGGCGATCAGCAACCGGCAATTATTGGTGCCGAGATCCAGTGCGGCGTACAGCGGCGGACGCCCCTTGTCCAGGGTGCGCAGCGGCGGACGCTGCACCTTGACGGACGCGTCCGGCGCCTCCGTGGCGGCAGCCCCGCGCCGCCTGCGCCGGCGCCGGCTCTTCTTGCGCAGGTCCGGGCTCTGGCGCGCCACCGCGCTTTCCGCCTTGGCGAGCTTTTCACCGAGCGCGGGCGGAAGGTCGCCATTGGCAACGCCTTTCGCCGCCACCGTCGCTGGCTTGCGACGCCGTCGGCGCTGGCGCTTGGACAGCCGGCCGGCCTTATCGCCGGGCTGGGCCGTCTCCGTCATCGGGTGGTGGGAGGCGGCACGCCGCTCCCGCTCTGTATCCTGAACCACAAATACCAACTCCGGAGCAGGCCTCACGCGGAAGCGCTCCTGGACCAATCAGAATCTTTCGTTGCCTTAAGTGTATCAGCCCGCTGCGCTTTCACAAGCGCGGCCGTCGCCGGCCCACATCATACATTCGCCTCATCGTAGAGATTGGGCAGCACGGGCAGGAACCGCGCGGCCCGGCGCATCAGGAAATCCCAGAAGGCGGACTCGGCCGGCGTCGGCACCCTGTCGGCCCGCGTCACGGCAAACCATTGGCGCCGGATCGGGGTGCCGGCAACATTCAGGATGACCAGTCGGCCGAGCTCCACCTCCAGGGCAACCGTATGGGCCGACAGGAACGCGATACCCAGGCCCGCCATGACGGATTGCTTGATGGTTTCGTTGGAATCCAGCTCAAGCAACCGGTCATCGAGAAGCTCCGGCATGTCGCGCACGAACAGCTCCAGCGAGCGGCGCGTACCCGATCCGCGCTCGCGCACCAGCATGCGGTGGCCGGCCAGATCCTGCAACGTCAGGCTATGGCGCGCGGCCAGCGGGTGCCCCGGCGCCGCCACCACCACCAGCGGATGATCGCCGAACACGCGCGCCTGTACCGGCAGGTCGCGCGGCGGCGTGCCCATCAACGCGATGTCCAGCGCCATGGTCCGCAGATCCTCTGCGATACGGCTTTTGTTACCGACCTCCAGTTCGATGTCGATGCCCGGGTGCTCCGCCCCGAAGGCGGCCAGAATGGACGGCGCGAAATATTTTGCGGTGGACACGACCCCAAGCCGGACCCGCCCCCGCTGCAGCCCCTTCAACGCATCGATCTCGTCCCGCATGTCGCGCAGCGCATGCTCGATGGCGTTGGCGGCGGCCAGCACACAGGCCCCGGCCTCCTTGATGCGCATTCCATCGCTTGTGCGGTCGAAGAGCGGCAGGCCGAACTCTTCTTCCATCTGCTTGATCTGGAGCGTGATGGCCGGGGCCGTCAGCCCCAGGACACGCGCTGCCGCCGCGATCGTTCCGAGGCGGTTGACCGCCTGGACGGAGCGAAGCTGTCGCAAGGTTATGGCCTGCATGGACATCTGCTCCTCCTTCTGCATAATTTTTTCTGACTAGGTAACTTAAGCAAATAAATTTTACTTAGTCCACTGCCTGATGAATAGTCGTTTTGGACATCGGGAGGGTGTTGATCATGCGTTCGTCGCTCGAAGCTCATCTGCGTGCCTTCGCGGGGGAAGATCCGCTACGCAACGACATTGCCGAGGCGGTACGCCAACTTGCCGTCGCGGCCATCAAGCTGCGCGGCGTCATCATGGAAAAGCCTGCCGGAGCGCGTGCACCGACACCGGCCCCCACGAATGCCGCGGGCGACCTGCAGACCTGGCTGGATATCGAGGCGGACCGCATATTCACCGCCGCCGCGTGGCAGGCCAACATCGCCGTCATGGTGTCGGAGGAGCGCCCCGAGCCCCTGCCCATGCATGCGGGCGGAACGCTGGCGCTGGCGATAGACCCGCTTGACGGTTCGTCGAACATCGAGACCAACGCGTCCATCGGCTCGATTTTCTCGCTGCTGCCGACCGACGGCGAAGCGCCGTTTTCCCAGCCGGGCCGCAACCAGCTTGCTGCCGGAACCATCGTCTACGGGCCGCGCTGCCAGATGATCCTGACGCTCGGGCGGGGCACGCTCACTTTCACCTACACACCGTCGTTCGGCGGCTTCGTGGAGGAGGCCCGCTCCGCTCCGATCCCGGAGAAGACGTCCGAGTTCGCCATCAACGCATCCAACTACCGACACTGGGACGAAGAGGTCCGCCTTTACGTCGACGACTGCCTGGCCGGGGCCGAAGGCCCCCGGGGCCGGGAGTTCAACATGCGGTGGACGGCTTCGCTGGTGGCCGAGCTATCGCGCATCCTGGCGCGTGGCGGCGTCTTCCTGTATCCGGCCGACGCCCGCCGTCCCTACCGCGACGGCCGCCTGCGCCAGCTTTACGAGGCAAACCCCGTTGCCTTCATCGTCGAGCAGGCCGGTGGCGCGGCAACGGACGGCATCCGTCACATTCTGGATACGGCCCCGGCGACCCTGCACCAACGCACGCCCTTCGTCTTCGGCTCGGCACACGAAGTCCAGCGCATCGCCCGATATCTCACCGATCCGTCGGCCATCGGTGAGCGCTCGCCGCTCTTCGGCCGCCGCAGCCTGTTCCGCGCGTAAGGGAAGACCGACCAATGACCGCAAGACACCCCATAATTGCCATAACGGGCTCTTCCGGCGCCGGCACCACGTCGGTCAAGCGCATCTTCGAGCAGATTTTCCGACGCGAGGAAGTGAAGGCGGACTTCATCGAAGGCGATGCCTTCCACCGCTACGACCGGTCGGCGATGAAGGCCCGGATGGCCGAGGAGGAGGCAGCCGGCAATCACCAGTTCTCCCATTTCAGTCCGGAAGCGAACATCCTGGAAACGCTGCAGGAGATCTTCGCCGAGTATGGGCGAAAGGGAACGGGCCGCACGCGGCACTACGTGCACGACGACGCCGAGGCTGCCGCCTACGGAGCGCCGCAGGGCACGTTCAGCGACTGGCAGGATTTCTCGGGCGACAGCGACCTTCTGTTCTACGAGGGACTGCACGGCTGCGTGCGCACCGACACGCTGGACCTCGCCTCGCATGTCGACCTGAAGATCGGCGTCGTCCCCGTCATCAACCTCGAATGGATCCAGAAGATCCATCGGGACAAGGCCTCGCGCGGCTACTCCACCGAGGCCGTGATGGACGTGATCCTGCGGCGCATGCCGGATTATGTGCGCACCATCTGCCCGCAGTTCACGCTGACCAACATCAATTTCCAGCGGGTGCCGATCGTCGACACGTCCAACCCCTTCATCGCGCGGTGGATACCGACGCCGGACGAATCGATGCTCGTCATCCGCTTCGCCAACCCGCGCGGCATCGACTTTCCGTACCTCCTGTCGATGATCCACGACAGCTTCATGTCCCGGCCCAACTCCATCGTCGTGCCGGGCAACAAGCTGGACCTCGCCATGCAACTCATCCTCACGCCGCTGATCCTGCAGCTCATCGAGCGCCGGCGGCGTGTGCTCTGACGCAACGAAAGGAACGTGAAGAGATGGCCAAGATCACCCTGAGGCAGCTTCTGGACGACGCCGCGGAACACGGATACGGCGTCCCCGCCTTCAACATCAACAATATGGAGCAGGGCCTCGCCATTCTCGAGGCCGCCGCCGGGGCGGATGCTCCGGTGATCCTTCAGGTGTCGCGCGGGGCGCGGTCCTATGCGGGAGACATCATGCTGGCGCACATGGTGGATGCGCTGGTGGAGATGTTTCCGGCCATCCCCATCTGCCTGCACCAGGACCACGGCAACAACGAAGCCACCTGCCTGACCGCGCTGCAGCACGGCTTCACCTCCGTCATGATGGACGGCTCGCTGGAAGCCGACGCCAGGACGCCGGCAAGCTTCGATTATAACGTCGCGATCACCGCGAAGGTCGCCGAGGCGGCGCATGCCGTGGGCGCGTCGATCGAAGGCGAACTCGGCGTCCTCGGCTCGCTCGAAAGCGGCGAAGGCGCGGCCGAGGATGGCCACGGCTTCGAGGGGCAGCTGGCGACGGACCAGCTCTTGACCGATCCTGCCCAGGCGCAGGAGTTCGTCGCGCGGACCGATGTCGATGCCCTGGCCATCGCCATGGGCACCTCCCACGGCGCCTACAAGTTCAGCCGCCGGCCCGACGGCGACATCCTCGCCATGCATGTGATCGAGGAAATTCACAGTCGCCTGCCCGGCGTGCACCTCGTCATGCATGGCTCTTCCTCGGTACCGGAGCCCCTGCAGGAGATGTTCAACCGCTTCGGCGGCCAGATGCGCCCGACATGGGGCGTGCCGGTGGACGAGATCGTACGGGGCATCCGCCACGGCGTGCGCAAGGTGAACATCGACACCGACTGCCGGCTGGCGATGACGGCCGAGTTCCGCCGCATCGCCAGCCAGAAGCCGGAGGAATTCGATCCGCGCAAGTTCCTGCAGCCGGCGATGGATCAGTTGCGGCAGCTATGCCGCGAGCGGTTCGAGGCCTTCGGCACTGCCGGCAACGCCGCACGCATACGCCCGAGATCGATGGCCGAGATGGCGCGCCGATATGCCGGCGGAGAGTTGCGACAGGCCAACCGATACAGGGATGCGGCCTGACCCCCCGCATACGAGTTCCAACGAGGGAGAGAAAGTCATGACAGATCAATCGCAGACCGTCACGGGCAAGGAGCGCTACAAGTCCGGCGTCATGGAATACAAGCGCATGGGCTACTGGGAGCCGCATTACGAGCCGAAGGATACGGACCTCGTCGCCTGCTTCCGCATCACCCCGCAGGATGGCGTCGATCCGATCGAGGCCGCTGCCGCCGTGGCCGGCGAATCCTCCACCGCGACATGGACCGTCGTCTGGACGGACCGCCTGACGGCGGCCGAAAAATACCGCGCAAAGGCCTACAGGGTCGATCCGGTGCCGAATGCGGAAGGCAGCTACTTCGCCTACATCGCCTACGACCTCGACCTGTTCGAGTCCGGGTCCATCGCCAACCTGACAGCGTCGATCATCGGCAACGTCTTCGGCTTCAAGCCGCTGAAGGCGCTGCGGCTGGAAGACATGCGCCTGCCGACGGCCTACGTGAAGACCTTCCAGGGGCCCGCCACGGGCATCGTGGTGGAGCGCGAGCGGCTGGACAAGTTCGGCCGGCCCCTGCTGGGGGCAACCGTCAAGCCCAAGCTCGGCCTGTCGGGCCGCAATTACGGGCGCGTCGTCTACGAGGCGCTGAAGGGCGGGCTCGATTTCACCAAGGACGACGAGAACATCAACTCCCAGCCCTTCATGCACTGGCGGGAACGCTTCCTCTACTGCATGGAGGCGGTCAACAAGGCGCAGGCCGCGACGGGCGAGATCAAGGGCACCTATCTCAACGTCACCGCCGCGACGATGGAAGACATGTACGAGCGGGCCGAATTCGCACGCGACCTCGGCTCGGCCATCATCATGATCGACCTCGTCATCGGCTGGACGGCCATCCAGTCGATGGCCAAATGGGCCCGCCGCAACAACATGATCCTGCACCTGCACCGCGCGGGGCACTCCACCTACACGCGGCAGAAGGCGCACGGCGTGTCCTTCCGCGTCATTGCCAAATGGGCGCGGCTGGCGGGGGTGGACCATATCCATGCCGGCACCGTGGTCGGCAAGCTCGAGGGCGATCCGGCAACGACGCGCGGATACTACGATATCTGCCGCGACGAGTTCACGCCGCACAACCTTGCCAACGGCGTCTTCTTCGACCAGCCCTGGGCATCGTTGAACAAGATGATGCCCGTCGCCTCGGGCGGCATTCACGCAGGCCAGATGCACCAGCTTCTGGATCTCCTGGGCGAGGATGTCGTGCTGCAGTTCGGCGGCGGCACGATCGGCCATCCTATGGGCATCGCGGCGGGGGCCACGGCCAATCGCGTGGCGCTGGAGGCGATGATCCTGGCGCGCAACGAGGGCCGCGACATCGTCAACGAGGGGCCGGACATCCTGGAGGCCGCCGCGCGCGACTGCACGCCGCTGAAACAGGCACTCGATACGTGGAAGAACGTCACCTTCAACTACGCGTCCACCGATGCCCCCGACTACCAGACCAGCGTCTCCGTGGCCGCCTGACGGCCACGGACGATCCCAACCCGACCAGAAGGAGATACGATCATGAAGGTGACCCAGGGGACATTCTCGTTCCTGCCCGACCTGACGGACGCGCAGATCGCCGCGCAGGTGCAATACTGCCTCGACAACGGATGGGCGGTGAACATCGAGTTCACCGACGACCCGCATCCCCGCAACACCTATTGGGACATGTGGGGCCATCCGATGTTCGATATCGCCGACGCCGCCGGTGTGATGATGGAACTGAACGCATGCCGCAAGGTGAACGGCCATCTCTACATCCGCCTGTCGGCCTTCGATTCGAGCCATGGCTGGGAGTCGGTGAAGCTGTCCTTCATCGTCAACCGCCCCGCAGCGGAGCCGGGCTTCCGCCTGCGGCGGCAGGAGGCGGAGGGCCGTAACATCCGCTACACGACCGAGCCCTACTCGGGCGACCGGCCTGAAGGCGAGCGTTACGCATGACGGCCGCCGCCATGGAACGCGACCCGGCTACGGCGGAGGCCGTGAATCTGCGGCGCGACTTCGTCGAATCCGGCGTCGCGGAGGTGCTGGACGCTCTCGACCGATCGCTCATTGGGCTGGCCCCGGTCAAGCAGCGTATCCGGGAGACGGCCGCCCTGCTTCTGGTGGAGCGGGCCCGCCGGCGCCTGGGGCTGGCCTTCGAGACGCCGACCCTTCACATGAGCTTCACCGGCAATCCCGGCACGGGCAAGACCACCGTCGCCCTCCGCATGGCGGACCTGCTCCACCGGTTGGGATACGTGCGCAAGGGGCACCTCGTCTCCGTCACACGGGACGATCTCGTCGGCCAGTATATCGGCCACACCGCGCCCAAGACGAAGGAGATCCTGAAGAAGGCGATGGGCGGAGTCCTCTTCATCGACGAGGCCTACTATCTGTACCGGCCGGAAAACGAGCGCGACTACGGCCAGGAGGCGATCGAGATCCTGTTGCAGGTGATGGAGAACCAGCGCGACGACCTCGTCGTGATCCTGGCCGGATATGGAGACCGCATGGAGCGCTTCTTCGAAAGCAATCCGGGCTTTCGCTCCCGTATCGCACATCATATCGACTTTCCCGACTATGGGGGCGATGAGCTGCTGTCCATTGCGCTGGGCATGCTGGAACGGCAGGGCTATCGCTTTGCGCCGGAGGCGCAGGCGGTGATGGCGCGCTATATCGACATGCGCCGGCGACAGCCGCATTTCGCCAATGCACGCTCCATCCGCAACGCGCTGGACCGGGCGCGCCTGCGGCAGGCCAACCGCCTGTTCGAAAGCGGCGACGGGGCGTTGACAGCGGACGATCTATCGCGGATCGAAGCTTGCGACATCGCCGCCAGCCGCGTACTGGCCGGCGCAGCGCCGCAAATACGGAAGGACACGGAATGACGCTCATCATCGCACCCTCGATCCTTTCCGCGGATTTCTCGCGCCTCGGCGAAGAGATCATCGCCGTGGACAAGGCCGGCGCCGACTGGATCCATCTCGATGTCATGGACGGGCACTTCGTACCCAACATCACCTTCGGGCCGCCGGTCGTGAAGGCGGTGCGGCACACGACGGACAAGATCTTCGACTGCCACCTGATGATCGAGCCCTGCGACCCGTATCTGGAAGCCTTCGCCAAGGCCGGCGCGGACTACATCACCGTCCATGCCGAGGCAACCAAGCATCTGGACCGTTCTCTTCAGGCGATCCGCGATCTCGGCAAGAAGGCCGGCGTATCGCTGAACCCGGGCACCCCGGAACAGGCAATCGAATACGTGCTGGACAGGGTGGACCTGATCCTCCTGATGACCGTCAATCCCGGCTTCGGCGGCCAGGCCTTCATTCCGGCCGTGGTGGACAAGGTCCGCCGCGTGAAGCGGATGATCGGCGACAGGCCGATCCACATCGAGATTGACGGCGGCGTCGCGCCCGATACCGCGCCCCTCGTCGTCGAAGCGGGGGCGAACGTGCTGGTTGCCGGCTCCGCCATCTTCAAGGGCGGCACGCCCGAGCATTACGCCCGCAACATGCAGGCGATCCGGGATAGCGTCGAGGCTGCCCGCAAGGCGGCCTGACCCATCAAAGGCCAAGCATCGTCAGGATCTGGCGCGGATCGAGGGGCCCTTCGACGATGATCTCCGCACCGGTGAAATCGTCCGCCGCCGTATAGAGGGCCGGCGTCACCACGCAGCGCAGGCCGGCCGCCTTCGCCGCCCGGAGTCCGTTGGCGGAATCCTCGATGGCGAGGCATTCGGCGGGCGGCATGCCCAGCATCCGGAGCGCAAGCTGGTAGATGTCGGGTGCGGGCTTCTTGGCCGGCACCATGTCGCCGCAGGCGATGACATCGAAGCCATGATCCGGCCCGAGCGTATGGGCGAGCAGGCTGTCGACATTGTCACGGCTGGTGGTCGTGGCGATGGCCAGGCCAACGCCGCGCGCCCGCGCCTCGGCGATCAGCGCGGCGATGCCGGGTCGCAGGGCCAGCCGGCCGCCATCCACCGCATCGACGTAATGGCCCGTCTTTGCGGCATGCAGCCGGGCCGCGTCGGGCACGGCCATCCCGCCCTGCCCTTGCGCATACGCAATAATGCGTTCCTTGCCGCCGGTGACCCTCAGGAGGTCGCGGTACAGGGTCTCGTCCCATTGCCAGCCGATGCCATGATCGGCGAAGGCCCGGTTGAACGCCTGCCGATGCAGTTCCTCCGTCTCGGCCAAGGTTCCATCGACATCGAAGATCAGCGCGGGCATGCGGCCTCCGCCTCTATTGCATCAGGCAAGGCCCAGGAACGCGGCCGTCTCGGGATCGACCGGGATGCCGTTGGCGGCGCGCTCGATCTCGACCTTCCATTCACGCTCGCCCGGCGCCATCACGCCGCCCTCCCGCGCGCGGCTGCCGCGCAGCGCGCCGAGATAGGCCTTGATCTGCTCGCCGTAACTGGAGCCGCCGCCGAAGAAGGACGGGTGGATGGCGATGAGGAAGTGGCCGATATTGCGCGGTGTGGAAACATCCTCGCCCACCATGTCGATGACGAACGGATCGGGCGTCGCGCCGGCGACCACGGACGACATGATCGAGATGAAGCCGGCCAGCGCCGCCCCCTTGAAGCCGAAATCGGCGCCGCCCAGCGGCATCAGCATTTCGGCTTCCCTGGCGTCGCGCGTCGGCGTGCCGGCCAGATCGGCAGCCACGCCTTCCGGCAACTGGATGCCGAGCACCCTATACAGCAGCACGCGGTTCATCGGCACCGACGAGGTGGCCATGTCCAGCAGCCAGGGCTTTTCGCCCGGCACGGGGATGCCGATGGCCAGCGGGTTTGTCCCGTGGAACCGCTCCGCGCCATTGAACAACGCCACTATGGAATCGCTGTTGGCGACGCAGATGGTGATGCAGCCCCGCTCCTGGCCGGCCATGGCATAGGCCCCGGCCGCCCCGAAATGGGACGAGCGATGAACGCCCACCGCGGCGATGCCCATGCGCGCGGCGGCATCGGTGGCGACATCCACCGCCTTGTACATGGCCGGATGGCCGAGGCCGTGGTCGGCATCCAGCGCGAAGGAGACCGGTGAATTTTCCTTCACCGCCATGTCGGGACGGCCATTGACCCGCCCGCCCTTCAAGACGCGGCTGTAATGCGGTGTCAGCCGCACGCCATGGCTGTCCACCCCGAGCCTGGAGGCATGCATCATCGCACGCGTCGCGGCGGTCGCCGAGGGCTCGTCCGCCCCCGCTTCGACCAGCGCCGCATGGACGCGCGTTTCCAGAAGCTCAGCAGGTGTCAGCACTACATCGGCCATCATGTGTCTTTCTTCGGTTCGCTCGCTTATCGGTCGATCTGGCAACCGGGGTTCATCCGCCACTCCGGGTCCAGCGCGGTTTTCAGGGCCCGCAGCAGGCGATCCTGGGCCTCGGGCATGCGCTGCACGAAATCGGACTTCTTGAGACGGCCGATGCCGTGCTCGGCACTGAGGCTGCCATCATACCGGTCCAGTATGTCGTAGAGGATCGATTTGGCTCGGCTGATGACGGCCTCCGTCTCCTCCCGCGACGCACCGCGGGGCGGTATGACGTTGAAGTGGATATTGCCGTCGCCGACATGGCCATAGGCCGCGACGTCACACTGGGGCATGCTTTCGGCGATGGCGGCGCTGGCCTCTTCGATATAGTCGGCGACCCGGGACAGCGGGACAGAGAGGTCGGTACGCAGATGCGGGCCGCGCATGGCCTGCCCCTCGTTCATGCCTTCACGCACCTTCCAGAGGTTCAGCGCCTGCTGGCGCGAGGCCGCGATGACGCCGTCGAGAATCTCGCCGGCCTCCATCTCCTTCTCCAGGAACGCCTCCAGCATGGCGCGCAGATCGATCGGGCCGGTGGCCGTCAGTTCCGTCAACACATAGGCCGGATAATCGGTAGGCAGGGATTGCGGCAAGTCCGGATGCGCATCGCGCGCAAAGCTGAAGGCTTCCGGCCGCATCAGCTCGAAGGCGCTGATCAGGTCGCAGCAATCGCGACGGGCCCGGCGATAAAGGGCCATCGCCGCCTCCACGCTGGGTAGCGCCAGGAGCGCGGTTTCCACATGTTCCGGCTTGGGCAGAAGCTTGATCGCCACCCCGGTGACGACACCCAGCGTGCCTTCCGCCCCGATGAAGAGCTGCTTCAGGTCGATGCCGCGATTGTCCTTGCGCAAGCGCGACAGGCCGTTCCACACCGTGCCATCGGCCAGCACCACTTCCAGTCCCAGGATCAGCTCGCGCGTCATGCCGTAGCGCAGCACATTGATGCCGCCGGCATTGGTGGAAACGTTGCCGCCGATCTGGCACGATCCCTGCGCGCCGAGCGCCAGCGGAAAATAGCAACCCGCCGCGTCCACCGCGACCTTGATCGACTCCAGCACGCAGCCGGCGTCGACGATTGCGGAAAAGTCGTCCGGAGCGATGGAGCGGATCCGGTTCATCCGCTCGAGCGAGAGGACGACTTCCGCCTGCGGCCTGTCCGGGATGCCGCCCAGCGCCAGCCCGGTGTTGCCGCCCTGCGGCACGATGGACAAGCCCAGTTCGGCGCAAAGACGCACGGCGGCGGACACCTCGTCGGTCGAGGCCGGCCGCAGCACGGCGACAGCCCCCGTGGTCACGTCGCCGTGCCAGTCGCGACAGTAGCGCACCATGTCGGCAGGGTCCGTCAGGACCGCGCCGGCACCCAGGCGTTCGGACAGGAGCCGGGCAAGGTTCACCGCGTCCTCCATGAAGTCCCCCTTGCTTGAATCGTGCTCCTGCTTAGAACAGCGGGACCGCGAGCGAAAGGCCGCATTGCCTATCCATGGTAGAGATGCGCCTCGATGGACGCCGGCTTCATCTCGATCGAGAAGCCCGGCGCCCGCGGCGGCATGTAACGCCCGTCGCGCACGTCGCACGGATACACGAAATGCTCGTGCAGATGGTCGACATACTCGGCGACGCGCCCTTCCATCGTGCCGGAAATGACCAGGTAGTCGATCATCGACAGATGCTGCACGTATTCGCACAGGCCGACGCCGCCGGCATGCGGGCACACCGGCTTGCCGAACTTCGCGGCCATCAGCATGATCGCGATGTTCTCGTTCAGGCCGCCGACGCGCGCCGCGTCGATCTGCACCACGTCGATCGCGTCAGCCTGCAGGAACTGCTTGAACAGGATGCGGTTCTGACACATCTCGCCGGTCGCCACCTTGATCGGCGCAACCCCCGCGCGGATCTGCCCGTGGCCGAGGATGTCGTCGGGCGATGTCGGCTCCTCGATGAACCATGGCTTGAACTCGGCCAGCGCATTGACCCACTCGATCGCCTGGCCGACCTCCCAGACCTGGTTGGCGTCGATCATCAGCGTGCGGTCCGGGCCGATCTCCTCGCGCACGATGCGGCAGCGGCGGATATCGTCCTCGAGGTCGCGCCCGACCTTCAGCTTGAAATGCGTCCAGCCGACTGCCATGCCCTCCCGGCACAGGCGACGCATCTTGTCGTCGCTATAGCCGAGCCAGCCGGCCGAGGTCGTGTAGGTGGGATAGCCTTTCGCGGCCAGCGTTTCGCGCCGGCCCGCCGCGCCGGCCCGCGCGGCCTCGAGGATGTTTCCGGCCTCCTCGCGCGTCAGGGCGTTGGTCAGATAGCGGAAATCCAGAAGCGACAGGATCTCCTCGACGCTCATGTCGGCCACGAGCTGCCAGACGGGCTTGCCCTCGACCTTGCCCCACAAATCCCACACCGCATTGACGACGGCACCCGTGGCGAGGTGCATGACGCCCTTGTCGGGCCCCAGCCAGCGCAACTGGCTGTCGCCGGTGACATACCGCCAGAAGGCGCCCATGTCGGCGGTCATCTCGTCCAGCGTCTTGCCGACCAGCCGGCCTGCAACCGCTTCGACGGCCTGCTTCACGATGTCGTTGCCGCGCCCGATGGTGAAGGTCAGCCCGTGGCCCTCGACGCCGGCGCGGTCGGTTTCGAGCACCACATAGGCGGCGGAGTAATCCGGATCGGGGTTCATCGCATCCGATCCATCCAACCCCTGCGATGTCGGGAAGCGGATGTCGAATGTGCGGTAGCCTGTAATTTTCAGCGACATTGGCCTGACCTCCTTAGCGCATGTCCTTGCGGCGACAGGCATCGCGGCCGCACCGCCCCTCACCTCATGGCATTATCCGATATATTGGTCAGGCCAATTCTGCAATCGTCAAAGTTCGACGAGGCCGCCATAGCCCTGGATCACCCGCGCGGCGGTAGCATGCGCACTATGCACCGCATCCTGCGGAGACTGGCCTTGAAGACGCGCGGCAAGGTAGCCCGCGCCGAAGGAATCGCCTGCTCCGGTGGTATCGACCGGCTTTTCCACCGCGTTGGACGGAACGACCAAGGGCTCCTGCATGCCGGCGACGAGCAGCAGCGCGTCGCCGGCGCCATCCTTCACCACCACTTCCTCGCAGCCGATCTCGCGGTATCGTGCGGCCGTGGCCGCGGCATTGGAATCGCCGAAGATGCGGGCTTCGTCGTCGAAGCTGGGCAGGCAGATCGACGCCACCTCGGCCCCCGCCTCGATGCCTTCCGCGCAGGCGGCGCGGCCGGCCCACAGGCGGTCCCGGATATTGGGATCGAAGGCAATGCGCTTGCCGCCGTTGCGGGCCGACTTCAGGATGGTCAGGAAGGCCGCGCGCCGTTCGGGCGGCAGGATCGCCAGCGTGATGCCGGAAAAGTAGACCATCGCCGCCTCGTCCACCGCTGCCGTCAGCCGCGCCTCGTCATCGGCGAGGGCCTTGGCGGCGGCCGTGTCGCGCCAGTAGGAGAAGCTCCGCTCGTGCCCGTCCAGGGTTATCAGGTACAGGCCCGCGACGCGGCCCGGCATCGCCCTGATATGGCGCGCCGACACGCGGGACGCTTCGATGAAGGCCATCATGGCATGGCTGAGCGGATCGTCGCCGACATTGGTGAAATAGGCCACCTCGCGCTCCTGCGGCAGAAGCCGGCGCAGATACCACGCGGTGTTGAACGTATCGCCGGCAAAGCCCTGCCGGTATGTTCCCTGCCCCGTCGGCGACAGCTCGATCATGCATTCGCCGATGGAAAGAACGGTCTCAACCTTCTGCGACATCTCGCCTCCGCATGCCTTGTTGGCAACGCTTCTAGACCAGAGGCTTTGGCCTGACCAGAGCGTCGGTCAGGCGGCCTCCTCCCGCACCGGCACATAGTTCAGGATCGGCGCCAGCCAGCGCTCGACCTCCGGCACAGGCATTCCCTTGCGGCTGGCGTAATCCTCCACCTGGTCGCGCTCCACCTTGGCAACGCCGAAATAGTAGCTTTCGGGATGCCCGATATACAGGCCCGACACGGACGAACCCGGCCACATCGCGAAGCTCTCCGTCAGGCGCACGCCGGTTGCCGCTTCCGCATCCAGAAGGCGGAACAGCGTTTCCTTTTCGGTGTGGTCGGGCTGGGCGGGATAGCCAGGGGCCGGCCGGATTCCGGCATAGGCTTCGTCGATCAACTGGTCGTTGCTGAAGCTCTCGTCCGGCGCGTATCCCCAGAGCTCGCGCCGCACATGCTGGTGCAGCCGCTCTGCGAAAGCCTCCGCAAACCGGTCCGCCAGCGCCTTGACCATGATGGACTGGTAATCGTCATGGTTGGCGGCGAAGCGGGCGGATATCTCCTCCTCTTCGGCACCGGCCGTGACCACGAAGCCGCCGACGAAATCTCCGACGCCCGTATCCAGCGGCGCGACGAAATCCGACAGGGCGACGTTGGGCCGTCCGTCCCGCTTGGACAATTGCTGGCGCAGGGTAAAGAAGGTTGCGAGCTCTTCCGAGCGCGTTTCGTCGGTGAAGAGCCGGATGTCGTCCCCCACCGCGTTGGCCGGCCAGAAGCCGACGACGGCGCGGGGACGGAACCATTTTTCGGCGACGATGCGCTCCAGCATGGCCTGCGCGTCGGCATAGAGCGAGCGCGCGACCTCCCCCTGCTTCGGATCGTCCAGGAGTTTCGGGAAACGGCCTTTCAACTCCCAGGTCTGGAAGAAGGGCGTCCAGTCGATCGCCGAGGCCAGATCGGCCAGATCCCAATCGTCGAAGATCCGTGTGCCAAGAAAGGACGGCGTCACGGGGCGCCAGGCCGACCAGTCCGCCTTGTGGGCATTGGCACGCGCCGCCGCCAGCGGCAGGCGCCGCTTCTCGGCTTCCGAGCGGGCGTGCGCCTCGGCGACCTTGCGATACTCCGCCCGCACGGTATCCATATACTGCGTGCGCGCCGAGGGCGACAGAAGGTTGGACACCACCCCCACGGCACGGCTGGCATCCGTGACGTAGACCGTCTGGCCGCGCGCATAGCGCGGGTCGATCTTCACCGCCGTGTGCACGCGGCTCGTCGTCGCGCCGCCGATCAGCAGCGGAATGTCGAAGCCCTCGCGCTCCATTTCCGCCGCCACATGGACCATCTCGTCCAGCGACGGGGTGATCAGTCCCGACAGCCCGATGATATCCACCTTCTCGGCGCGGGCCGTTTCCAGGATCTTGTTGCTGGGCACCATCACGCCGAGGTCGATGACCTCGTAATTGTTGCAGGCCAGGACCACGCCGACGATGTTCTTGCCGATGTCGTGGACATCGCCCTTCACCGTCGCCATCAGGATGCGGCCGGCCGACTGCCGGCCACCGCCCTCGCCGGCCTTCTCCTCTTCCATGAAGGGCAGCAGATAGGCCACGGCCTGCTTCATGACGCGGGCCGATTTCACCACCTGCGGCAGGAACATCTTGCCGGCGCCGAACAGGTCGCCCACGACGTTCATGCCGGCCATCAGCGGCCCCTCGATCACGTGCAGCGGACGCTCGGCCTTCAACCGTGCCTCCTCGGTATCGGCCTCGATGAACTCGGTGATGCCATTGACGAGCGCATGCGACAGCCGTGCTTCCACCGGCTGCTCGCGCCAGGACATATCGCGCGCCTTGGCCTCTCGCCCCGGCCCGCCCTTGAACCGTTCCGCGACCTCGAGCAACCGCTCGGTCGAGTCCGCGCGGCGGTTCATGATCACGTCCTCGCACGCCTCGCGCAGTTCGGGGTCGATGCTCTCGTAGACGGCCAGCTGCCCGGCATTGACGATCCCCATGTCCATGCCTGCCGCGATGGCATGGTACAGGAAAACGGCGTGCATCGCCTCGCGTACCGGCTCGTTGCCGCGGAACGAGAAGGACAGGTTGGAGACACCGCCCGATATATGGGCGTATGGCAGTTGCTGGCGGATCGAGCGTGTCGCCTCGATGAAGGCGACACCGTAGCCGTCATGTTCCTCGATGCCGGTGGCGACCGCGAACACGTTGGGATCGAAGACGATGTCCTCGGGCGGGAAGCCCGCCTCCTCCGTCAGCAGCCTGTAGGCGCGGGAACATATCTCGACCTTGCGCTCATAGGTGTCGGCCTGCCCCTGTTCGTCGAAGGCCATCACCACCACGGCGGCGCCGTAGGCACGCACCTTGCGGGCCTGCTCCAGGAACGCCGCCTCCCCCTCCTTCATGGAGATGGAGTTGACCAGCGGCTTGCCCTGCACGCATTTCAGCCCGGCCTCGATGATCGAGAACTTGGACGAATCGATCATCACCGGCACGCGGGCGATATCGGGCTCCGACGCGATGAGGTTGAGGTATTCCACCATCGCCCGCTCGGAATCGATCAGGCCCTCGTCCATGTTGATGTCGATGACCTGGGCACCGTTGGCCACCTGGTCGCGCGCGACGTCCAGCGCCGCGGCGAAATCGCCCGCGGTGATGAGCTTGCGAAAGCGCGCCGAGCCGGTGACGTTGGTGCGCTCGCCGATGTTCACGAAGGGGATGTCGCCGGTCAGCGTGAATGGCTCCAGCCCCGACAGCCGCAGCAGCGGCTCCGCCGGCTCGAAGCCGCGCGGCGCAAGGCCGGCGACGGCATCGGCGATGGCGCGGATATGCTCCGGCGTCGAGCCGCAGCAGCCGCCCACGACATTGACCAGCCCTTCCTCGGCAAAGCCCCGCACCTGCGCCGCCATCATCTCCGGGGTTTCGTCGTACTGGCCGAACTCGTTCGGCAGGCCGGCATTGGGATAGGCGCAGACGAAGGTGTCGGCAACGCCGGACAGCTCCGCCAGATGCGGACGCATCGCATCTGCCCCGAGCGCGCAGTTGAGCCCGATGGTGAAGGGCCGCGCATGGCGCACCGAGTACCAGAAGGCGGTCGGCGTCTGGCCGGAAAGCGTGCGCCCGGACAAATCAGTGATCGTGCCGGAGATCATCACCGGCAGCCGCTCGCCGGTCTCGGCGAACACCTCTTCGGCGGCGAAGATGGCGGCCTTGGCGTTGAGCGTATCGAAGATCGTCTCGATCAGGATGATGTCCGCGCCGCCGTCGACGAGCCCCCGGATCTGCTCCGAATAGGCGGTGCGCAGCCCATCGAAGGAGATCGCCCGGAAGCCCGGATTGTTTACGTCCGGCGAAATCGAGGCCGTGCGGTTGGTGGGCCCGACGGCGCCGGCCACGAAACGCGGCCGCCCGTCGGCCGCCTCGGCCCTGTCGGCGGCCCGTCGCGCAACGGCTGCGCCTTCGACATTCAACTCGTATGCAACCGATTCCATGCCGTAGTCGGCCTGGGCGATGGTGGTGGCCGAGAAGGTGTTGGTTTCGAGGATGTCCGCCCCCGCCATCGCGTAGGCGAAATGAATATCCTCGATGGCCTTCGGCTGCGTCAGGATCAAAAGATCGTTGTTGCCCGCCAGATGGCATTCGCACCCGACGAACCGGTTTCCGCGGAAATGCTCCTCGCCAAGACCCAGGCCCTGGATCTGCGTGCCCATCGCCCCGTCGAGGATAAGGATCCGCTGCTTCGCGGCGTCGTACAGCGCGGCGATGCGCTCGGCCCGGCTGCGGGTCTTTCCCGCGCCGAAGATCGTGTCGGTCGTGGCGCTCATGTCCGGCTCCTCGTCGTTTGGAGCATCATATAAACCGATCCTTATATGATTTGAAGTCGCCGTCGTCGAACAGCGATAATCCCTGTTTACAACAGGCCGGAAAACAATAATCTGCAAAGTATAACGTTTATCTGGAGTTTGTTTCCATGGTTACTGCTGCTGGGATGAAGTCGGGTTTCGTCATTGTGGACGCCAATGGTCGCCTTCCCGTCGCCCCGGGCGAGACGATTCGCACCAAGCCCTCGGCTGGGCGCCTGAAGATCGCGCGGGTCGGCAAGGGCGGCAAGGCCATTCCCGTGGAAGACGTGGTGGCCATTGCCTCGCCGAAGGACGGCGGAGACCTCGTGCTTCTGCTCGACGGCAGGACGCGCGTCGTCCTGGACGACTTCATGAAGCTGTGCCGCAAGGGCACTTGCGACATCGAGCTGCCGGACGGCAAGGGCGGGGTCGTCGTGATCGACGGCGCATCCCATGCCATCGCAACGGGTGGCGACGGCTCGCTGCTGCTCCACATGGTGGGCGACCAGGCCACGCTGTCCGGCCTGACCGACAGCTTCGCCCATTACTACGACGTCCTCTCGCAGCAGCCGCATGCAGTGCCGGAAGCGGCGGCCGCGTCATCCCCGCTCGGCGGGATCAATCCCCTTGTCGCCGTCGCCGGACTGGCGGCGGTGGGCGGTGTCGCGCTGGCCGCCGGCGCCGGCGGCGGCGGCTCGGCCCATCAGGCGTCGCCCACGCCCGAGCCCACGCCCACACCGGTGCCCACGCCCGAGCCCACGCCGGTGCCTACCCCCACGGCCGACAGCGTCATCCACATCTCCGCCGCCGCGGGCCCCATCAGTGCCGCCCTGTCCTATCAGGTCATCGGCGCCGACGGCACCATCCTCGCGTCCGGCACCACCAACGCCGAGGGCAAGGCCGACGTCCTCGTCAGCGCAGACTACACGGGCCCCATCCTCATCCGCATCATGGACGCCAACGGTACGGCGGCAGACTACAGCGACGAGGCCAGCGGCAGCGCGCTCTCCCTGGCCACCGACCTGCGCGCACTCGCCATCAAGTCCGGGGGCGACCTCTCCGTCAGCGTGACGCCCCTCACCGAACTCATCGCCCGCAAGCTCCTCGAACACCAGGCCGGCGCCACCCTGCCCGACGCGGCCACCATAACAGAGGGAACCCAGGCGATATCCCAGGCCCTCGGCGTCGACATGTCGCAGGGCGTCGTCACCGTACTCGACCCCGCCTTCAATGAGGCCGACGGCATCAGCCCCGCCGAGGCCTATGGCATCTTCCTGGCCAAGCTGTCCGGCCTCGACATGAAGACGGGCGGCATCGGCGCAACGCTCGACACGCTTGCAGCCAACCTCACGCTCCAGGGCAGCGTGGCCATGCTCGCGCCGGGCGGCGCCGCCCTTCTCCAGCAGGGCGCTGCGATATTCGAATCCGGCCCCAACAAAGGCGAGGCCATCCTCATCCCGCAGGATGAACCGCTCGTCGAACTGCCCAGCGACCCCCTTCTTCTCATGACCGTCGGGGGACGGGACATCACCGAACTGCTGCACGCGGGCGTCTTCACCCTCGCGACAGGTACCGCCGTCGGACCTGAGTTCCTCGCCCACATAACCCTGCCGGAAAACGCCATCGAGGGAGCCACCATCGCCGTCAAGGCCGGCGACACCGTCATTGGCGAGTGGACGGTCGGCCTCATGGATGTCGTCAACGGCTACGCCGACATTCTGCTCAATACCCAATTCCTCTCCGCCCCTGTCGAGGGACAGCTCACCATTACAGCCGAGATCACCGGCATGGCCAATGCCCGGACGGCCAGCGCAAGCCTGTCCATCGATACGCTGGCGCCCCCGGCGCCCACCCTTGCGCGGGACGGCAGCATCGTCACCGTCTCCAATCTCCAGACCGGAACGACCTGGTCCTACTCGCTCGACGGCGGCACCTCCTGGACGGAAGGGACCGGCACGAGCTTCACCCTGGCGCCCGGCTCCTATGCCAACGGCGCGATCCGCGCACGCCAGACAGACCAGAACGGAAACGCCAGCACAGCACCGTCGCTCGCCGCCGCCGAAATCCTCGATACCCCTCCTTCCGTCACCATCGCCAGCGACAGCCATGCGTTGATCGACGGACAGTCCGCCGTGCTGACCTTCACCTTCTCGACCGTTCCCGTCGGCTTCTCCCAGTCCGATATCGTGGTGCAGCATGCCACGATCGGCAGCTTCACCCAGACAAGCGATCCCAAGGTCTATACCGCGATCCTGACGCCGGAGGCCGGGTACGAGGGTGCCACGACCGTCGCAATCCTCGCCGATAGCTGGCAGAGCGGATCGGGCACTGGCGGCACCGAGGCGCATAGCCAGCCTATCGCCATCGATACGCTCATACCTGCGTCTCCCACCATGACGCTGGAGCCGACCAACGGCACCGTCAACGTCTCCGGTCTCGATAACGGAACAACCTGGTTCTATTCGATCGACGGGGGCACCTCGTGGACGCAGGGCCAGGGAACGAGCTTTACCCTGGCGCCCGGCCTCTATGAAGACGAGGCGGTTCGCGTACGCCAGGTCGATCAGAACGGAAACTCCAGCACACCGACATTCCTTCCCACGACCGAAATCCTCGATACGCCTCCCTCTGTCACCATCACCAGCGACCGTACTTCGCTGTCCGGCGAGCAGTCGGCCGTGCTGACCTTCACCTTCTCGACCGTTCCCATCGGCTTCTCCCAATCCGATATCGTCGCGACGCATGGCTCCATCAGCAGTTTCGAGCAGACCGACAATGCACGCGTCTATACCGCGGTCTTCACGCCGGACGCCGGGTACGAGGGTACGACAACGGCCGAGATTCCCGCCGGTAGCTGGCAGAGCGGATCGGGCGCGGGAGGCGCTGCGGCGCAAAGCCAGCCAATCGCCATCGACACGGTCATTCCCGCGGCTCCCATCATGACGCTGGCCGCAGATACCGGCGCCGACCCCACCGACAACGTCACCTCCAATGGGGAAATCCATGTCGAGACCGGCGAACAGGACGGGCTGGTACAGTACAGCCTGGATGGCGGCCTGCACTGGCTCGACGCCGTCTCCGGCGTCTTCACCGTGCCCGAGGGCGTCTACGAAGCCTATGCGGTGCGCGCCCGCGTCATCAGCGGCGGGAATATCAGCCTAGAGGCCACCATGCCGGCGTTGACCGTCGATACGGACACGCCGGGCGTTACCATCACCAGCGACAAGCAGTACCTTCTAGCCGGTGAAAGCGCGATGCTGACCCTGGCCTTCGACGATTTCATCATCGACATGGAGGACGCCAGGCTCTCGGCAACAGGTGGGACGCTGTCCAACCTGATGATGACGCCGTACGCCAACACCTATTCGGTCATCTACACACCGACGGCCGCCACGTTGGAGGTGGCCGGCATGGTAACCTTGTCCGGCTACCACGACCTTGCCGGCAATGCCGGCGCCTCCGCCTCGCAATCGTTCACTTTCGATGCCCACCGGCCAGCGATCACGTCGGTGCAGTTCACCGCCAAATCAGACACATCCCATGCAGTGCTGAATGCCGGCGATTCCGTCACGATCACGATGACGTTCGACGAGGACATACTGGTCGATACCACCGGTGGATCCCCGTACCTGACACTCTTTATGGGCAGCGGGACACGTTCCGCGCCCTACCTGTCCCAGGTCGATGCCCGGACGCTGACTTTCCAATACGTTATCCAGACCGGTGATGACGATTCGGACGGGATGGGACTCGACGGCTACGGCGGAATGTCGGCTTTCGGCGCGATCATCCGGGACGCGGCCGGCAACCGCGTGATCGGCGATTATCAGTCGACGGACAACGACATCAATTACCGGGTGGATACGACGGCGCCCACGCTCGTCAGCTCGACACCTGCGCGCGGCGCGACGGTCGGACGCCATAGCGAACTCGTCTTCACCTTTTCCGAAGAGGTGACACCCGGAACGGGCACGATCACACTGAACAGTTCAGGGTCCGGCCCCCTCACCATCTCGATCGACGATCCCCAGGTGACGTTCAACGGATCGTCCGTCGTGGTAAACCTCACCACACCTTTAACTGAAAGTTCGATGTACGTCGTAACGATCAGTTCCGGCGCCATTCTCGACCCTGCCGGAAATGCCTATGCCGGGTTGGAGGCCACGGACCTTGCCTTCAACGTCCAGGCCAGTGGATTTTCGGTGGGCACCATGGTTGCCGAATCACGCGGGTATCTCCTGACAACCAGCCCCACTTTCGCCGACGCGCAATTCGGGGCCGCGGTCGCCGGTATCGGCGACTTCGACGGCGACGGAATCGACGACTTCATCATCGGAGCCCCGTCGTCTGGCTCCCAAACTCTTTCCGGCTCGGCGGTCATCCTCCTCGGCAATTCGATCCGCGAGTCATCGACGATCGCCCAGGACGGAGGAAAAATCATCATCGGCGGCGCGTCTGCCGGCGCGCAATTTGGATACAGCGTCGCCGCTGCTGGTGACGTCAATGGAGACGGCTACGACGATCTTGTCATCGGCTCGCCCGGCGCAGGCGGCCAGGCCGGCGCCTATGTCCTGTTCGGATCTTCGGATGGTCCGTTCGCCGCGACGACGAGTGTGGAGTACGAGGGCACCAGCGACCCCGACACCTTCAACAGCGACGGGGTCGGCACCACGATGATGGGACGTGGTGGGAACGACGTCTTGTATATGACCGGCCCGGACTCGGTAGGATATGGCGGAGCGGGCGACGACACGTTCATCGTGCATCCGAGCTTCCTCGGTTCGCTTGCCAGTCCTGACCCGAATGCGCCGCGCTCAAGCCGCATCGACGGAGGTTCCGGCATCGATACGCTGAAGATCGCTCTCTTTTCCGGCAACGTCACGATCGATCTGCGGGACCTGACGTCGGGCAGTGCCACCGTGGACGGCGACGGCCGGATGGAAAGCATCGAGATCGTGGACCTTCTTGCCGCAGAAGGTCAGAATTCGCTGTGGGTTACCGAGGAAAGCATCATCGCGATGTCCAGCGCGAGTGCTTTCGTGGATGACGGTCGGGTGCACCTACTCGTCAAGGGCGGTCTGGCCGATACGGTGAATGTACAATTCCTGTCGGATCGGCCCGGCTTCATGATCGACGGTTCGATCGAGTACGAGGGCGAGACATATATGACCGTCAGAACGGATGCCGTGGACCTATTCGTCCAGCAGGCGGTGGGTATCATAGTTCTATAAGCGTCACGCCGGCGATTGGTCTCTTCTGCGCCGCGGCCCCCAAAGGGCCGCGGCCATCAGGAACAGGCCGCCCACAGTCGCGATCATGCCGGCAGCGGAAACGCTGGCACCCCAACCGAGTGCAAGCGGCGCTTCGGCGGCCAGCAGGTAGCCGCAAACGGCCGCCAGCACGGCAAGGACGATGCTCCAGACCATCTGGCCGGCCATCGTATCGGTTATCAGCCGCGCTGCCGCCGGCGGGCAGATGAACATGGCGATCACGATGATGGAGCCCACGGCGTCGAAGGCCGTCACGGCGACGGCGGCCGTCACCGCCACAAGCAGGACGGCCGTCAGCCGGGGCCACGCGCCGACGACCCTCGCATAGGCGGGATCGAAGGTGGACACGACGAGACTGCGCCAGAAGACGAAAATGAACAGCACCGTCATCGCCAGCATCGCAACGAGACGCGGCAATTGCGGCGGCATATCCGCGAGTGCCGCGAGATCCAGAAGCGCCCCCGGCCCGGTGCCGGAAAACCAGATCAGGCTTTCCAGGCTTCCATAGAGTGCGTGCTCCACATCCAGATGCACGCCGCTGGTGTCCGATTGTTCGATTAGAAGAACCCCGGCCGCGAACATGGCCGTAAAGACGGTGCCCATGGCGGCGCCCGGCTCCACCGCACCGGCCCGGCGCACGAACTCGATCAGCATGACCGACAGCAGCGCCGCCGCGGCCGCACCCAGCAGCATCGGCCAGGCATTCATGGTGCCCGACACGAGGAACCCGACGACGATGCCCGGCAGCACGACATGGCTGATCGCATCGCCCACCAGGGCCTGACGCCGCAGCACGAGAAAATTGCCGACCAGCGCGCAGCACGAAGCCGACAGGACCGCCACGAGAAGCGGCACGAACGTCAGAAAGAAGAAATCGGCCATCATGCGAGCCTCCGGCGGGCCCGGAAGCTTGACATGACGCCTGCAGCAAGCCCCCTGCGCGGCGAAAGGACGAGCGAGGCGACGAACAGCGCGAAGGCGGTCAACACGATCACGGCGCCCGTCGGCAGCGAAGGGCCGGAGGCCGACAGTGCCGCCCCCACATGGGCGCTGACTGCCCCGAACACGGCCGCGAGCGCCGCGAGGCGCCCGGCACGATCGGTCCAGAACCGTGCCGTCGCGGCGGGAATGATGGTCAGCGCGACGATCAGAACCAGGCCGGCGACACGCAAGCCGATCACGGTGACGGTCAGGAGAAGCAGCAGCAGCATGAGATCGACCCGGCGCACCGATACGCCCGTTGTCGCCGCGTAGACCGGATCGAAGGCAACCACCGTGAAGGAGCGTCGCAGGCAGAAGGCGGCAAGCCCGGTGACCGCCGCTGCGATCGCGATCGTTTCCGCCTCGCTGCGCAGCATCGAGGCAGTCGAGCCGAGCAGAAAGCCCTCCAGCCCCGCCTGCCCGCCGGTCTGCATGGTCTGAACCACTGTCAGGAGTACGATTCCGAAGCCGAAGAAGACGGAAAGCACCGCACCTATGGCGGCGTCTTCCGGCAGGCGCGTGCGCCGGCCCAGCCATTCCACGATCCACAATCCGGCAAAGGCGCTGGCAGCGGCGCCGATCATCAGCCCCGGCAGAAAGCGGCCATTGCCGGTAGTCGCGGCCATCAGGATGAAGGCCATGACGAGGCCCGGAAGGGTGGCGTGGCTGATCGCATCGCTCATCAGGCTGCGCTTGCGCAGCATCACATAGGCACCGATGCCACCGGCGGACGCGCCGAGCAGCGCCGATCCGGCGCCGACGAGCGCGGTGTTGTAGCCGGCATCGAAAACGAGCGCGGACAGGAAGACCGGGAAATCCATGACGTCAGTACACCCCTGCCGGCGTGGCCAGCCGGCCGCCATAGGCGATATTCAGGTTCCGGGATGTGAAGGCCTCGTCCACCGGTCCGTCGGCGACCTTCGAGCCGTTCAGCAACAGGACATGGGTGAAGTAGGCAGGCACCGTCGACAGGTCGTGATGGACGCAGACGACAGTGCGGCCGCCTGCGCGCAGCCCCTTGAGCACCTCCACGATGGCGCTTTCCGTGGCGGCGTCGACGCCGGCGAAGGGTTCGTCCATGATGATCAGCTCGGCGTCCTGCGCAAGCGCCCGCGCCAGGAAGACGCGTTGCTGCTGCCCGCCCGACAATTGGCCGATCTGCCGCGCGGCGACGTCGCCGAGGCCGACACGCTCCAGGCATTCCATGGCCCGCGCCTTTTCGCGCCGTCCGGCCGGCCTCAGCAGGCCCAGGCGTCCGTAGAAGCCCATCATGACCACGCCGAAGGCCGATGTCGGGAAATCCCAGTCCACGCTGGCGCGTTGCGGTACATAGGCGATGCGGCGTCGCACATCGCCAAAGCTCTTCCCGAAGAAGCGGACGCGCCCGGACAGGCTCGGCACCAGGCCCAGCGTCGCCTTGAGGAAAGTCGACTTGCCGGCACCGTTCGGCCCGACGATGGCCAGCATCGCCCCTTCCGGCACGACCGTATCGACGTCGGACAGGACGATCTTGCCATTATAGGCTACGGAAAGCCCCTGCACGGCCAGCGGCGGGTTGGTTTGTGTCATGGTCATCGTATCCATCGTCCAACCCTCACAGCCCCGCAACGGCGAGGCGGCCATTCATGCCGCCGTCCGGGACATCGCCGCCAAGCGCATCCGTGATAACCGTGACGTTATGGTCGATCATGCCGATATAGGTGCCCTCATAGGTGCCCGGCGTGCCCATCGCATCGGAATAGAGCTCGCCGCCGATCTTCACCGCATGGCCGCGCGCGGCCGCTCCCTCGACCAGAGCGCGGACATTGCGGTCGGAGACGGAGCTTTCGACGAAGATCGCACCGATATTGCGGCTGACCAGCGTATCGACCAGGCTTTCGATCTGCCGCACGCCAGCCTCGCTGTTGGTGGAGATGCCCTGGATGCCGAGAACCTCAAAACCGTGGGCGGCGCCGAAATAGCCGAAGGCGTCATGCGCACTCACCAGCACGCGCGCGCCTTCGGGCACGCTCGACAGAACCCGGTCGGCATAATCGGCCAGCGCATCCACCTTCGCCAGATAGGCATCCGCATTGGCGGCATAGGTCGGGGCGCCGGACGGATCCATCCGGCTCAGCGCATCGGCGGCCTCGATGACCACGCCGCGCCACAGCCGGGGGTCCATCCAGACATGCGGATCGAACTGGTTGGCATAGTCGGGATTCTCGCGGAGCCGTTCATGAGGCAGGCCATCGGCCAGGGCGACGACCGGCACCCGCGACCCCAGCCGCTCGAGGAATTCACGCAGCTGCGCCTCCAGATTGAGGCCGTGATAGAAGACGGCATCGGCACGCGCCATGCGCGCGATGTCCGACGCGGTGGGCCGATAGAGATGCGGATCGACCCCGGGGCCCATCAGGGAGACCACCTCGACCCTGTCGCCCCCGACCTGCGCAACGGCATCAGCGATCATGCCCGTCGTGGCGACGATGTGCAGCGGCTCGGCAGCCCGCGCGGGGCCGCCGGCAGCCACCAGCATCGCGACAAGGCCAAGGACGGGCGCCACGCGCCTGCTCAACCAACTTCTCAAACCCTGCTTCATGCGACCTCGACGCCCCTGCTGCCATTGCATTGCAACAATCTACGTTTTTGCAAATGATTTGCAAGTGCATGAGTTGCAGTTTTTTGTGCCGGTCCGCGTGTCGGCGGATATGGGTCGAGACGTTACGGGCGTCGCCGGTCTATGCTTTCCCCCGACAGGGGATCACGGACGGGCCATGCGGCTGCTGCTAGTTGAGGACAACGACGATCTGGGAGACGCCGTCTTCCGCCATCTGCGCAATGCCGGCCATTCGGTGGAATGGGTCCGGCAGGGCGAAGCCGCGTTGGATGCCGTCGCAGCGGAGCCTTACGACGCGCTCATCCTCGACCTGATGCTTCCCGGACGCGACGGCCTGTCCATCATCGAGGAGCTTCGGCGCGCGCGGAACGCGATACCCATCCTGGTCGTCACCGCCCGGGCAGAGATCGACGACAAGGTGAGCCTTCTCGACCGTGGCGCCGACGACTATCTCGTCAAGCCCTTCGACCTGCGAGAGCTGGATGCGCGCCTGCGCGCCGTGCTGCGGCGTCCGGCCGGCCGCACCACCAGCCTGATGGAATTCGGCGATACGGTCGTGGACCTCGCCGGCCACAGCGTCAGCGTGTCAGGACAGGCAGTGGAACTGTCGCGCCGCGAGTTCCGTCTTCTGGAAATCCTTCTGGCGCGCGTCGGCGCCGTCGTGCCGAAGGAGCGCCTGATGTCGCAATTGTTCAGCTTCGACGAGGCGGTCTCCGTCAACGCGCTGGAGCTCTACGTCTCGCGCCTGCGCCGCAAGCTGGAAGGCGCAGCGCTCGAGATCGCCACCGTTCGCGGCGTCGGCTATGTGGCCCGTATCACCAATGGCGGCTGACGGCTTCTCCATCCGCCGGCGCATTCTATGGCTGGCCATCGCGCTGCTGCTCGGCGCGGCGCTGGCGCTGGTCGTCTTCGTGCTGGATTATGCCCGGCGCTCGTCCGACACCGCCTATGACAGGCTGCTGTCGGCATCGGCCTTCACCATTGCCGGCGCGGTGCAGGCGGAAGCCGGGCGGGTAACGGTCGAACTGCCGCTCGCTTCCTTCGCCATGTTCTCGGACGACGACCGCGTCTTCTACTCGGTCGCCGGGCCGGACGGCGGCTTCGTGACCGGCTATCCCGAACTCGGCGACAATCTCCCGCCGGCGACGGATTCGGAACCCGGCTACGCCGACATCGATTTTCGCGGCGAACTCGTGCGCGTGGCCACGGTCGGACGGCTCGTGTCGACGGCATCGGGCACGGGCTGGGTTACCATCCGCGTCGCCGAGACCAAAGGCGAGCGCGCGGTCCTGGCGCGCGAAATCCTCGGCAATGCGCTCTTGCCCATCGTCGCCATGACGCTCCTGGCCATTGCCCTCGTCTGGTTTGCCATCGGCCGCGCCTTCCGCCCGCTCACCCTTCTGGAGCGCAACCTCAACCGTCGCACGCCGGACGACTTGTCACCCGTGGCAGAAATCGTCCCGGTGGAAGTGCGCCGCCTCGTAGACGCCCTCAACGAGTTCATCGCGCGCCTGCGCCAGACGACCGAGCGGCTCGGCGCCCTCGTGGCGGAAGCGGCGCACGAGGTGCGCACCCCCCTCGCCTCGTTGCGCGCGCAGGCGGAAGTGGCTTTGTCGGAGAGCGACCCGGCCATGCTGCGCGGGCGCGTCCAGCGCATCCACCAGGGGGCGGTACAGGCCAGCCATCTGGTCAACCAGCTGCTCATGGACGCGACGGTGGCCCACCGGCTGGAAGCGCGCCGCATCGACCCGGTGCAGCTTGGCGATATCGTGGGCGAGGTGGTCGGCCGCCTGTCCCCGGACCTCGCAGAGCGGCTGGACGTCGATATGCCGCGCGCCGCGCGGGAGCTGGTGATCGACATGGACCGCGTGGTGCTGCGCGAGATGCTGCGCAATCTGATCGACAACGCGCTCATCTATGCCCCCGGCCCGGTTCTGGTGGAGGCCGAGGCCGACGATGGCGCGGCGATCCTGTCGGTGATCGACCACGGGCCCGGCATCGCCCCTGGGGAAAGGCAAGCCGTTACGGAGCGGTTCCGGCGCGGCAGTGCCTCGGAGGGCACCAGCGGGTCGGGCCTCGGCCTTGCCATCGTCGCCCGCGTGGCGGCAGCCGCCGGAGGACGCTTCCTGCTGGACAACACGCCCGGCGGCGGGCTGACCGCACGCGTGCGCCTGCCGGCACGCCGCGCCACGGCGGCGCTTGCCGCGCTTTTCCTGGCTGCCGGCCTCCTGGCGGCGGCGCCCGGCCCCGCACGGGCGCTGGAAACCTACTCCGCGCCATCCGGCCGGACGGGCGAGGTGCTGACGATCCTCGGAACGACGGATACGCCGTTGTTCCGCCCGTTGGTGGAGGGCTTCCAACGCCTCTGGCCGCACGTGACCGTGGCCTACGAGGAAGGCGAGACGCTGCCGATCTATCTGGAGGTCGCCGAGGCGCGCGCCGACCCGAAACCCGATCTCGTCATGAGCTCGGCGACGGATCTGCAGGTCAAGCTGGCCAATGACGGCTTCGCGCAGGCGCACGAGCCGCCCAACCTTGCCGCCCTGCCGCGCTGGGCCCAGTGGCGGCGCGAAGTCTTCGGCTTCACCTTCGAGCCGGCCGTCATCGTGTACAACCCCGACCTCGTCACCGAGGACGAAGTGCCCCGCACGCGCATCGCGCTGGCCGAGCTGCTGGAGCGCTTTCCCGAACGTTTTGCCGGAAAGGTCGCCACATACGACATCGCGACCAGCGGCGTCGGCTATCTCCTCGCCGCGCAGGACCAGACGATCTCGTCCTATTTCTGGCGCCTTGCCAGCGCCTTCGGTCATGCCGACGCGCAACTGTCCGGCAGCAGCCCGGACATACTCGACAGGGTGGAGGGCGGCGAACTCGCCCTCGGCTACAACGTGCTCGGCTCCTACGCGCTGGCACGCCAGGCCGCCGGCCATCGGATCGGCGTGGTGGTGCCGGACGACTACGTCCTCGTGCTGACGCGCACATTGCTGATCCCCGAAGGGGCACCCCGCGCCGATCTTGCCCGCGCCTTCATCGACTTCGCCTTGTCGCCCGAGGGGCAGTCCATCCTGGCCGGGCCGACCGCGCTCGGCGCAGTCATACCGGGCTCGTCCGGCGCGTTCACGGCCGAGCACATTGCGGCGCTTGGCCGCGGCGCCGTGCAGCCGATCGCGCTCGGCCCCGGCCTGCTCGTGGCGCTGGACCGCCAGCGGCGCGCCCGATTCCTGGAAACATGGCTCGAAATCGTCGGTCCGTGACGCATGACAGGATTACGACAGGTCGGCGCGCCTAACCTTGAAGCGTTCCATGTCTGGCGCGGGGAGCGCCGCATGCGTGGTTCACGTGTTTCATGCGCCTTCGAGGGCGCATCCGGGAGGAAATCATGAAGCAGTTCTTCGCCGCCGCCATCCTGGTGGCCGGCCTTTCCACGAGCGCGCTGGCACAGGGTGCATCCTACGAAATCATGGCGCCCGCCTCGCCCGGCGGCGGATGGGACCAGACCGCCCGCGCCATGCAGACCGTTCTGCAGGACAGCGGCATCGCCAGCGACGTGCAGGTGGTCAACGTGCCGGGTGCCGGCGGGACGATCGGCCTGGCGCAGTTCGTCCGCGGCAAGGAAGGCGACCCGAGTGCGCTGATCGTCGGCGGCTATGTCATGGTGGGCGCCATCCTGACCAACAATTCGCCCGTCACGCTCGATCAGGTCACCCCAATCGCCCGCCTGACCGGCGAGGCGGAAGCCATCGTGGTGCCGGCGTCCTCTCCCTTCCAGACGATCGATGACCTGGCCGCCGCCATGAAGGAGAACCCGGGTGCCGTCGCCATCGCGGGCGGCTCCGCCGGCGGTACCGACCATATCGCGGCCGGGCTCTTCGCCGAAGCGGCCGGCGTCGATCCGACCAAGATCAACTACATCGCCTTCTCGGGTGGCGGCGAGGCGCTGGCGGCCATCCTGGGCGCGCAGGTTGCCGCCGGCATTTCCGGTTACGGCGAATTCGAATCGCAGATCGCGGCCGGCACGCTGCGTCTCCTGGCGGTATCGACGGAAAACCGGATCGAGGGCGTCGACGCGCCGACGCTGAAGGAGGCCGGCTACGACGTTGTGCTGGAAAACTGGCGCATGGTATCGGCTGCGCCAGGCATCACGCCGGAGCAGGCCGCAGCAATCACCGCCGACATCGAGAAAATGGTGCAGAGCCCGGAATGGAAGGAGACGCTGGAGCGTAACAACTGGCAGGACACGTTCCTGGCCGGCGACGCCTTCAAGCAGCAACTTGCGGCGGACACCGAGAACACCCGCGAGATCCTCACCAAGATCGGTCTGGTCAAGTAGATGACCGATCTACGGCACGATGTTGCCGGGCAGCGCCGCCCCGACCGGGCGGCGCTCGCCATCGGCGCGGCGCTCGGCCTTCTGGGCCTTCTCGTCGGTTACGACGCCAGCCGCCTCACCGGCGGCTCTTATGCACAGATCGGCCCGACGGCCTTTCCCTACGCCATCGCAGCGGCCCTGATCGTCCTGTCGGGATGGACCTTCGTCGAGGCATGGCGCGGCGAGTTCCCCGAGCGCGAGGAAGACAGGATCGGGCCTATCGCCTGGATCGTCGGCGGGCTCGCCACCCAGGCGCTTCTGCTGCATCCGGCCGGCTTTTCCATCGCAACCGGCCTTCTCTTTGCGGCGACGGCGCGCGCCTTCGGCAAGCGCCAATTGTGGAAAACCATTCCCATTGGCATCCTGCTGTCGCTGGCCGTCTGGGGCGTCTTCTTCGGCCTGCTGCGGCTTCGCCTTCCGGCAGGGCCACTCGAATCCCTTTTCATCTGACCATGTCGGGCTCGTAAATCATGGACACGCTCGCGCTTCTCGGTCAGGGCCTCCTTACCGCCGCCCAACCGATCTACCTTCTGTACGCGCTGATCGGCGTCACCCTCGGTACCGCCGTGGGCGTGCTGCCGGGCATCGGCCCGGCGCTGACCGTCGCCCTCCTCCTGCCGGTGACCTATCAGCTCGACGCCACAGGCTCGCTCATCATGTTCGCCGGCATCTATTACGGCGGCATGTATGGGGGCTCGACCACCTCGATCCTGCTCAATACGCCGGGAGAAAGCGCCTCGATCATCACCGCGCTCGAAGGCAACAAGATGGCCCGCAAGGGGCGCGGCGGACCGGCGCTCGCCACCGCGGCCATCGGATCGTTCGTCGCCGGCCTCATCGCCACGCTTGGCCTGGCGTTCATCGCCCCCTACATCGTGCGCTTCGCCCTGTCCTTCGGACCGGCCGAATATTTCGCGCTGATGATCCTGGCCTTCGTTACCGTCTCCGCCGCCTTCGGCGACTCGGCCCTGCGCGGGCTGACCGCCCTGGTGCTCGGCCTGACGCTCGGCTTGGTCGGCATCGACCTGCAGACCGGGCAGGCGCGGCTTGCCTTCGGCGTGCCGGAGCTTCTCGACGGCATCGAAGTCACGACGCTGGCGGTCGCGCTGTTTGCCATCGGCGAAGCGCTGGTGGTGGCGGGCGGCTCCTCGCGGGACGACGGGCAGGTCGTGGCGGTCAAGGGTTCCGTCTGGATGAACCGCGAAGACTGGAAACGGTCCTGGAAGCCGTGGTTGCGTGGCACGGCCATCGGCTTTCCCATCGGCGCCATGCCGGCGGGCGGCGCCGAGATCGGCACCTTCCTGTCCTACACGACGGAAAAGAGCCTTTCCAGGCACAAGGAAGAGTTCGGGCATGGCGCCATCGAAGGCGTCGCAGGGCCGGAGGCCGCCAACAATGCCTCCGCCGCCGGTACTTTGGTGCCGCTGCTAACGCTTGGCCTGCCGACATCGGCGACGGCGGCGATCATGCTGGCGGCCTTCCAGCAGTTCGGCCTGCAACCCGGCCCGCTCCTGTTCATGACGTCGCCGCAACTGGTCTGGGGCCTCATCGCCAGCCTGCTCATCGCCAACCTGATGCTGGTGGTGCTGAACCTGCCGCTCGTCGGCCTCTGGGTGAAGCTTCTGACCATCCCGCGGCCGTGGCTGTATGCCGGCATCCTCGTCTTCGCGACGCTCGGCTGCATCGGCGCCAACAACTCGTCCACCGAGCTCGGTATGCTGCTGCTGTTCGGCCTGGGGGGCTACATGCTGCGCCGCTTCGGCTATCCGATCGCGCCCGTCGTCGTCGGCCTCATCCTGGGCCCGATGGCCGAGCAGCAACTGCGCCGCGCGCTGGCGATCAGCCAGGGCGACCCGACGGTGCTGATCCACTCGCCGCTGGCGATCATCCTGCTCGGCCTTGCCGTGCTGGCCCTGGTGGTGCCGATGATCATGCGCGCACGGGGCCGTGGTGCCGTTCTGTCGCAAATGGCATCCGACGAAGATTGACACGATGACGGGGCCGGCCGCGTCAGCGGCCGGTTGCCTGCAGGAGATGGTCGGGGTAGCGCTCGCCCGTGATCTCGATCGCGGCGGCCGCCCTCTCGATGTCGGCCAGATCGTCCTGCGTCAGGGCGACATCCGCTGCACCGAGATTTTCCTCGAGGCGGTGCAGCTTCGTCGTACCGGGGATGGGCACGATCCACGGCTTCTTCGCCAGCAGCCACGCCAGTGCGATCTGGGCGGCCGTCGCATTCCTGTCGGCGGCCATGCGCCGCAAGAGGTCCACCATCGCCTGGTTGCGTTGCATCGCCTCGGGCGAAAAGCGCGGAAGCGAGTTGCGCAGATCGCCCTCGCCAAAGGTCGTTTCCGGCGTCAATGCCCCCGTCAGGAAGCCACGTCCGAGCGGGCTGAACGGCACCAGTCCGATGCCGAGCTCTTCGCAGACCTCCAGAATCCCGTTGCTTTCGACACCCCGCGTCCACAGCGAATATTCGTTCTGGATGGCGGTCACCGGCTGCACGGCATGGGCGCGGCGAACCGTGTGCGCGCCGGGTTCGGACAGGCCGAAATGCTTGACCTTGCCGGCTGCGATCAGCTCCGACACCGCACCGGCGACGTCCTCTATGGGCACATCCGGATCCACCCGGTGCTGATAGAACAGGTCGATCCGGTCAGTGCCGAGCCGCTTCAGCGATGCATCCGCGACCTCCCTTATATGCTCCGGCCGGCTGTCGAAGCCGCCGCGCTTGCCATCGCCGATGCCGAAGCCGAACTTGGTGGCGATCACCACCTTGTCGCGGACGGGGCGCAGCGCCTCGCCGACCAGTTCCTCGTTGGTGAAGGGGCCGTACACCTCGGCGGTATCGAAGAAGGTCACGCCTCTATCGACCGCCTGGCGGATCAACGTCACGCCGTCCTGCCGGCCGATCGTTCCGGAATAGCCCGAATCCAGCCCCATGCACCCATAGCCGAGAGCCGAAACCTCGGGCCCCCGGGTACCCAGTCGACGCGTCTTCATGGGCAGCCTCCTGTCGATTGATCCGCCAGTGATCACATAGCGCCTCACATCCACTTTGGCACGTCGACCTGCTGAAACTCCTTCAGCTTGCGCACCAGTGCGTCGGCATCGGCATCCACGGCAATCGAATGGCGGTGTGCGGCTGGCAGAAACCGTTCCGTCACCATGTGGTCGATGAAGCTCAGGAACCGCGCAAAGAACGCCTTCGTGTCCAGAAGGCCGGCCGGCTTGTCGATCTCGGCCAGCTGGTTCATCGTCCACACTTCCATGAACTCCTCCAGGGTGCCGATACCGCCCGGCAGGGCGATGAAGGCATCCGCCAGTTCCGCCATCCGCTCCTTGCGGGCCCGCAGGGTGGGCATGATCTCGGCCTCGCTCAACCCCGAATGGCTGTGTCCCTTTTCGTGCAGCCGCCGGGTGATGACGCCATGGACGCGGCCTCCATCCGCCAGCGCCGCATCGGCCACCTGCCCCATCAGACCCTTGGTCGTGCCGCCGTAGACAAGGCGGATGCCATTGGCCGCAAGGCTGCGCCCCAGTTGTCGCGCCCCTTGCGCATAGGCGTCGTCGGCGCCGAAATTGGAGCCACAGAACACGGCGATGGATGCGATATGCGGCATGGGCTGACTTTCGGATCGCGACGTCTGACATGGAAGGCGCGCCTCGGCGCCCTATGACCCTTTCCAGCATTGCCGTGCATGAAAGGAAAGACCCTCTTGGACATCGCAGGTAACGAAACGAAGCTTCGATCCATCGTGGACGAGGTGGTCGATCGCGTACGCAAGGCCACGCCGTCGGTCTACGAGGACGCCATCGCGGCAGCGCAGGCGAAGGGAAAGCCGAAGCCGCGCAAGGGCGATTTCGAAGCCTTTGGCATTGCCGTCTTCACACGCGAGGGCGAAACCATCGCCGCCGGCAATGCGGGCGTTTCCTTTCCCATCCAGTCGATCTCCAAGGTCTTTGCCCTCGAAGTCGCGCTGGAGGCCCTGAACGGCGATGTCTGGAAGCGGCTGGGCCGCGAACCGTCCGGCGATCCCTTCAACTCCATCATCGATCTGGAGCGCGACAAGGGCATTCCGCGCAACCCGTTCATCAATGCGGGCGCTCTGGTGGTTTGCGACATGCTGGTGGGCCTGCCGGGCCGCGCGGGCCCCAACCGGCACGTGGACAGCTTCGTGCGACGCCTGGTCGGCGACGAGACGGTCGAGATTGACGAGGCCGTGGCGGAAAGCGACCGGACGGGCGGCGACCTGAACCGGTCCCTGATGTTCATGGCCAGCCATTTCGGCAATCTGACCCACCCGGTGGAAAGGGTCATGGATGCCTATGTGCGCCAGTGCGCCATCTCCATGAACTGCCGCGGGCTGGCGCGCGCCGGCCGCTTTCTGATGCAGGACGACCCGCATGCCGAGGACGAGCGCACCCGCGCCGCCGCGCGGCGGGCTCGGCGCATCCTGTCCATCATGATGCTGTGCGGCCAGTATGACGGCTCGGGCGACTTCGCCTATCGCGTCGGCCTGCCGGCCAAATCCGGCGTCGGCGGCGGCATCCTCGCCATCGCGCCACACCGGGCCTCGATCGCGGTGTACTCCCCCGCGCTGGACCCGATGGGCAATAGCTGGCTGGGGACGCTCGGGCTCGAAACCCTTACGTCGCTGACGGACTGGTCCGTCTTCGGTGCATCGCGCGTGTAAGACGCACGACGAAGATATCCATCGCCAGAATGGTCAGGAGTGCTGCCCCGGCCAGCGGGAAAACGATGCCGCCGATGGCCAGGATGACGAGGATGCCGGCAAAGGCATTCCGCTCCGCCGGTAGCGGAGGGACCCCCATGGAGCCCGCCGGCCGGCGCTTCCACCACATGATGCCGGCCGATACCGCAAGAACCACATTGCCGATACAGACCGCCAGAAGCAGCAACTGGTTCAAAAGGCCGAACTGCTGCCCCATGTGGACATTGATGCCGAACTCCAGCCAGCGCCCCAGCGGCCCGTAATCCGCATAGGACATGTCCAGCAGTGGCGCGCCGCTATATTGGTCCAGGTGCACGACGCGCTGTTGCGAAAGATCGTCCGGATAGACCGAACTGGTATAGACGCCGGTCGGGCCCGACGGAATGTTGACGGCATAGCCGGCATGCAGCCCGAGCCTGTCGAATTCGGCGACCGCATCGTCGATGCCGATCGGCACCGGTGACGCGGTGGCGGGTGGCGCAGACAGTGGCGCCTGGGCCTGCTCGAGAGACCAGCTCGTCGTCCCCTCTTCGGACAGTTTCACCTGCGACATGGGTACATCGACGCGAACACCGGACGGATAGCCGAAGTTCGTGCCGTTGGCCCACGCATTCACCTGCGCGCCCCATACGCCGGACCAGGGCATGCCGGTGATGGCCAGGAACGCGATGAAGCCGCCGAGAACGACGCCCAGAACGGCATGCATATCGCGCCAGAAGACACGCTTTGATGGCGCTCCGCGCACGGTCACGACCCCTCCCGCCCGGCCGCGCGGCCACCATAGGTAGATTCCCGTCAGCACGAGAAGGATCGACAATCCACCGGCGATCTCGATGACGCCGCGCGCCACCGGCCCGAAATAGCGCAGGCTGTGCAGATAGCGCACCGTCCACATGACGGTCCCCCGGTCGGCGAGCGAACCGAGCACCGTTCCGTCATACGGATTCACATAGACCGCGACACGGTCTCCGAGCGGCGTCACGATCGTCACTTCCGCCGAGGCGTCGGCGGCGGCCGGCTGGGTAAACTTGACAGCCGTGCCGGGTTGCACCGAAAGCGCCGACCAGATCATGGCGGAGGGCGCCGCCGCAGAGGCGCCCTCCTGGATTTCGATGCGCTTCAGATCCGAATGGATCAGGGCATCCAGCTCGTTCCGGAACAGGTACAGCGCGCCCGTGATCGACAGGGTGATCAGGAACGGCAGGACGAACAGTCCGGCAAAGAAATGCCAGCGCCACACGGCGCGGTACAGGTCGGCGGACGGACGGCCGCGCACGGCCCCGCCCACCCCTGAACGGGATGAAGTCGACATGAGTGCTTATCCTGCGTTCAGGCGTCAGTGGCCGCCATGGCCCGATGGGCCGCTGCCGCCCCCGATGGGGCCGACCGCCAGGTCCACCGACACCGTCCCGGCCTTCTCGAACTGAAGCTCCAGCGGCACCTTTTCGCCTTCGGCGAACGGCTTTTCCAGGCCGATCAGCATGAGGTGGTAGCCGCCCGGCGCCAGGGCCGCCTCTCCGCCCGCCGGAATTTCCAGCCCTTCGGGTACGGCGCGCATCTTCATCACGCCGTTGGCCATCTCCATGAAATGGATTTCGACGGTCTGCGCGGCGGGCGTGGAAGCGCCGACCAGACGGTCGGCCTCCGAACCCTTGTTCTGGATGGTCATGTAGCCCGCGCCGACATTGGCGGTCGGCGGGGTGGCGCGCGACCAGGGATGGTCGATATGCAGGGAACCGGCGGTATAGTCGTGGGCCGATGCAGGGGCGAGCGCCAGGATCGAAGCCGCGAGCGTCAGCGCGGCGAAGGCGTGTCTAAACATGGGATGTCTCTCCGAAACCGAAATCGATGAGGCCGCGCCGCACGTTCGCGGACGGCCGACGGTCAGGCGGAGACTTGGGGTGGTCCGCGCGTATCGCGTGCCAGACCTAGCAAATGCGGCGTGGGCAGCGGGTCCGCGACGCGGTGGGGCGACGGCACGGCCGTATCGGCACGCGCGAACGCAGGTCCGAGATCGCTTCCCTGTGGAAGTGCCGCCAGAAGCGTCGGGTCGGCCAGGTGACAGACGGCGCATGGGCAGGGATGCCCCTGGTCGTCCTGCGTCGCCCGTTCGTCGGCGGATGCTCCGACGACGTCGGACGGGTGGCAGATGACGAACCGGACGCCCCCGTCGACCTGCAGCGGGACGGTGCTGCCGCAGGCAAAGCCCGTCATCAGCACCTGCAAGACCAGCAGATAGCCCGTCAGGGCGGCAAGCATGCCGCCGGACAGCCGATCCCCGATAAGTTGCCGAACCCACCTCATGGCACGACTAATGCCGCATCACGGCCGCAAAGTCACGCGTTCAGACGCGACGCACGAGCGTCCACAGGGCCGTCGCGGCCAGAATGGCGGCGGCGCTGCGGTTCAGCCGCTCGAGCCGCCCGGGCCGGGCCATGAAGCCGCGCGCCCGGGCGGCCAAGGCTGCATAGGGCGTCATGACGAGCGTCAGCACCAGAACGGTGGCACAGGCGAGCATGAGGAAGCTGGGCAGCGATACATGCGACAGGTCCATGAGCGTCGGAAGCAAGGCAAGGTAGAAGACGATCGTCTTGGGATTGCTGAGCGTGATGAGGTAGCCGGCCGCAAGGCTTCCACGCAGGCTGCCGCCGGCCGCGCCCTCGACGGTCTGCGGCCGTGCGGCGCTGCGCCAGAGCTTGAAGGCGAGCCATGCGAGATAGAGCGAGGCCGCGATCCGCACCACCACGAAGAACTCGCCGAAGGCCTCCGCGATCATCGCGAGGCCGAAGCAGGCCGCCGCCAGATAGGTGAGATCGCCGAGGATCAGGCCGCCGGCGAAGGCCAGGCCGTGGCCGAAGCCGGACCCGAGGGCACGCGCGATAAGCGCGACGACACCGGGGCCGGGGACAGCGGCGGCTATGGCGAGCGCGATGCAGAAGGGCAGAAGCTGCGTGACGCTGAGCATCGCCTACCTTTTGCGGACGAATTCGGCGCGCAGGACGAGGCCCTTGATGCCGTCGAACTTGCAGTCGATCTCTTGTGCGTCACCCGTCAGCCGGATGGAGCGGATCAGCGTACCGCGCTTCAACGTCTGGCCCGCGCCCTTCACTTCCAGATCCTTGATCAGAACGACCTGGTCCCCATCGGCCAACACGTTGCCGGCTGAATCGCGCACCGTCGCGGCATCGGCTGCGCGTGCGGCGATGTCGGAAGCCGGGAGCCACTCGCCGGTTTCCTCGTCGTAGATATAGTCGTCGTCGCTGCTCATGCCGGCCATCCTGTCGAAGAATCGGCGAACCTTACGTCGGCGTCAGGCCGCGAACAATCGACCCTGCGTTACAGGCGCAAAAAAGGCCGCCGCCCGTTGCCGGGCGCGGCCTCTCGAATGCATCCAAGCTATGCCGTATGGGCTTAGCGGCTGATGCCGTAATACTGGTCGGCATCGATACCGGCAGCCTTGAGCGCAGCGCGGCTGGGGCGACGACCGGCTTCGGCTGCAGCGGCGCAAGCAGCGACGCCACCAACGAAATCAGTCAGGCTGCGCAAGCGGTTGGTGAAGCTACGTCCGTTCATGATCCATCTCCTTCGTCTCTTGATGAGGAATATGGACCCTGCGGGGTGCAACAAGAAGAGGCATGAACACGAGGCAGCCATGCATGGTCTGCATGGCTGCCGAATTTACCGTCTATTGTTGCTGTCGCTTGTCCACCAGCGCGAAGCTTACCCGTTCGGCCGCGGCGCGGATGAAGGCTTCGGAGACATAGGTGAAGGATTTCTCCCAATCCCGGGTCACCTCCCCGCCCTCCTCCGGCTCGAGCAGGAACACCATGAAGGAGCGGCCCGTGACCATGTACTCCGACCCGAACTCGAAGGCCGGAAGGTCGTCCATCTCCGGTTGGTTGGTGTCGATGACCGCGTGCCAGCACACCCCGCCCGCCGCTTCCGGCAGTTTGAAGTTCACGACATCCTCATAGGAGTTCATGACGATGAGCATGGTGGCATCGGTGCCGATGCGCCGGATGCCTTCCGATTGCGCGCGGCCGTCGACGAGAACACCGAAGCAGCGCGTGCTGTCGTCGGCCCAGTTTGCGTCCTCGAATTCCACGCCGGCCGGCGTCAGCCAGGTGACGTCCTTGACGCCCAGTTCCTCGTCATACTCGCCATGCAGGAACCGGCCCCGGCGCAGCATCGGCAAGGCCTGGCGCACGCGGATGAGCTTCTGGACGAACTGTGCGAGATCGCGTCCCTCGTCCGTCACGTCCCAGTCGATCCAGCCGATCTCATTGTCCTGCGCATAGGCGTTGTTGTTGCCGCCCTGCGTGCGGGCGAACTCGTCGCCGGCAAGGATCATCGGCGTTCCGCGAGAGAACAGAAGCGTTGCGAAGAGGTTGCGCAACTGGCGGAAGCGCAGGCTCGTCAACTCTTTGTCGTCGCTGGGCCCCTCATGCCCGTAATTGTACGAGAGATTGTGCGAATGACCGTCACGATTGTCTTCGCCATTCGCGTCATTGTGCTTGTCGTTATAGCAGACGAGGTCGTGTAGCGTGAAACCGTCGTGCGCCGTTATGAAGTTCACCGATGCCCACGGCTTGCGCCCCCGATTATCGAACAGGTCGGCGGAGGCGCTGATCTTGTTCGCCACCTTCGGCACCATGCCTTCGTCGCCCTTCCAGTAGGCGCGGATCGTATCGCGGTAGCCGTCGTTCCACTCGGCCCAGCCTGGAGGAAAGCGTCCCACCTGGTAACCGCCGGGGCCGCAATCCCAAGGCTCGGCGATCAACTTGACCTGGCTGAGAAGCGGATCCTGCATGCAGGCATGCAGGAAGGAGGACTCCTCGGAAAACCCGGTCGGCTCGCGCGCGAGGATGGTGGCAAGGTCGAAGCGGAACCCATCCACCCGCATTTCCCCGGCCCAGTAGCGCAGACTGTCCATCACCATCTGCATGACGCGTGGATGGCTCGTGTTCACCGTGTTCCCGGTGCCCGTGTCGTTGATGTAGTAGCGCTTCTCGTCCGGCATGAGCCGGTAGTAGCTGGCGTTGTCGATACCCTTGAAGGAAAGCGTCGGTCCAAGCTCGTTGCCTTCGGCCGTATGATTGTAGACGACGTCGAGGATCACCTCGAGGCCGGCATGGTGGAAGGTCGAGACGAATTCCTTGAACTCGTTGATGAATGGGCTCGTCAGATAGCGCGGCGCCGGCGCGAAGAAGCCGAGCGTGTTGTAGCCCCAGTAATTGCGCAGACCCTTTTCGACCAGATAGCTGTCGTCGACGAAGGCATGGATCGGCATCAATTCGACCGAGGTGACGCCAAGGCTCCGAATGTACCGAATGACGTCGGCATTCATCAGCGCGGCGAACTTGCCGCGGTCGTGGTCGCTGACGGATGGGTGCCGCTGCGTGAAGCCCTTCACATGGGCTTCGTAGAAAATCGTGGATTCCCACGGAATGCGCGGTCGCCGCTCGTCACCCCATGTGAAGGCCGGATCCACGACCTGGGCCTTGGGCACGAAGGACGCACTGTCCCGTTCGTCATACGACAGGTCCGCATCGTCGGACCCGATCGTATAGCCGAAGATCGCGTGGTCCCATACGAGGTCGCCGACATGCGCCTTCGCGTACGGGTCCAGCAACAGCTTGTTCGGGTTGAAGCGGTGGCCGACATCGGGCTCGTAGGGTCCGTGGACGCGGAAGCCGTAGACCCAGCCCGGACGTGCGTCCGGCAGATAGCCGTGGAAGATCTCGTTCGTATATTCCGGAAGCTCGATGCGCTCTATCTCCCGTTCACCCTGCGGATCGAAGATGCAAAGTTCCACTTTGGTGGCAGCAGACGAGAAGATGGCGAAGTTGACGCCGAGGCCATCCCATGTGGCCCCCAGGGGATAGGGTCGCCCGGATTGTATCCGGGTGCGGTTGACGGCGGGCTTGGCCGGCTTCTGCTGTAATGCAATCTTGGGCGGGGTTTGAACGTTCACGGACACGCTCGCTTCTGTTCGAGGAGGACGGGCCAGTAAGCGATGAGGCGCGGATTTGTTCCCGCATCCGCGAAGAGAGGGCAACGCTTTCGCGTTCATCCATCGATTTAGTATATTTGGCTTTCCGTTCCGCCTGACCGGTCTCTACTTTCCAATCCAGGAAAAGGATGACCGGAGATGGATCGCATGGTCAGAACGCTCGTCATACCTGGCTACCGTGGTTCCGGCCCGGGCCACTGGCAAGACCATTTCGTGCGCCGTGAGGCCGGCGCGCTGCTGGTGGAGCAGGACGATTGGGACCGTCCGGTCTTGTCCGACTGGCTGCATCGGCTGGAAGCGGCCCTCATGGAGCACCCACGTAACGTACTGGTGGGGCACAGCCTTGGCGCACTGCTGGTCGCGCATCTGGCTGACCGGCCCGCCGCGGCGCATGTCGTGGGCGCGCTGATGGTGGCGCCGGCCGATGGCGCGCGCATGGCGCGCGCCGATGCGGCGTTCTCCAGCTTTGCCGAGATGCCGACGGCCCGCCTGCCCTTCCCCTCGATCCTCGTCGCCTCGCGCGACGATCCTTATATGAGCTTCGCGGCCTCGCGATCCTTCGCGGCCGGATGGGGCGCGGCGCTGGTCGACGCGGGCAAGGCAGGGCACATCAATATCGACAGCGGCCATGGACACTGGCCCGAAGCCCACGTGCTGGCGGCTTCCCTGGCCGGACGCGCGGGCGATCCGGGGCGCGAAGCCATTCCCATCGGCCGCCCATTCCCGTATCAGACGGTCCCGTACGGCGCCCAGTTTCCCGCGCGCCGACAGGCACAAGGAGTCTGAAAGATGAGCATTCGCAGGATCGAGCCCGGCAAGCGCATGAGCATGGGCGTCGTACATGGCGGCACCGTGTACCTTGCCGGCCAGGTCGGCGAGCCAGGTGAGGATGTGAGCGCCCAGACACGGACCATCCTGGCGGAGATCGATCGGCTTCTGGCCGAGGCCGGGACCGATAAGTCCAAGCTGCTCTACGTGCAGATCTGGTTGGCCGACATGGGCGACTTCGCCGCGATGAACGCAGTCTGGGACGCATGGGTGGACCCGGCCAACCCGCCGGCCCGCGCCACGGGCGAAGCCCGTCTTGCCGCGCCGGAATACAAGGTCGAGATCATCGTGACGGCCGCCGCCTGAAGGCTTTTTTGGGGGCAGCGCCCGGGCGCTGCCCCCACCTTACGCTGCCGACTGGATCGACCAGAGGGCTTCCTGGGTCGGCCGCACATTTTGCCGCCACGCTGGGTCGATGCTGTTGTTCCAGTCGAGGGCCAGATTACCTTCCGCCCCGAGGAAGGTGTTCATCTCGCCGATCAGCACCTGCAGCGCAGCACCCGTCAGCACCGCCCACCCGCTACCAGCCCGTGCAACGAGCGAGATGTCGGCGTAACCGTCGACCTCGTTTCCAAAGGACGAGACCAGCACCGAATCGTCGCGGCTGCCGGTAAAGAACTCCGAGCCGTAGGCCGTATCGGACAGCGTCATGACGCGCTTGATCTCAAGTGCGTTGCCGGTCATCGGCCGCAGCAGAAGATCGCGATAATCGACATCCATGAACAACAGGATGTCGCCGTTCTGGTCGGACTGCCTGCCGCCTGCGCCGATGTCCAGATTGTCGTTGCCGAACGCGCCTTCGAATACGAAGGTGTCGCCGCCCGCGCCGCCGACCAGCACATCGTTGCCGCCGTCGCCGAACAGGATGTCGTGGCCTTCGCCGCCGAACACCACGTCCATTCCTCGGCCACCATAGAGGATGTCGTCACCGCCCAGCCCGGCGATCGAGTCGCTGCCCTCGCGGCCGATGAGCACGTTGGAGCCGCCGTCACCCGTCAGCGCGTCATCGCCCGCCGAGCCCTCGAGATTCTCGATGCCGATCAGGCTGACGCCCCGCGCCGCGTCGACGGCGCTTCGCGCGGCGCCCGAAGCGAACCGCATGCTGGACGTGGTGAATGCGTTGCCGAACATATCCGTGCCTGCGCTTAGGGAGGCGACCACGCCCAGCAGCATCTGGTTCGCACCGACGGTAGAGGCCAGCCGGGCGCTGACGATGTCTCCGCCGGCGCCACCATCCACCACGCTGCCGCGGGCGACGGTGCTCGACGCCAGGGAGCCGCTCCCCAGAACGATCACGTCATCTCCGGCGCCACCGTAGAGAAGCGACTTTCCAGTATCGTCGAAGAGGCAGTCATCGCCGTCTTCGCCGTAGAGAGCATCGTTGCCGGAACTTCCGATCAGCGTATCGTTTCCGCCGCCGCCATAGATGACATCGTCGCCATCGCCGCCATTGATGACATCGTTGTCGGAGCCGCCGATAAGGGAGTCGTTGCCCTCTTCGCCGTAAAGCTTGCCGGGGCCAGCGCCGCCCAGGACGGTGTCGTTTCCAGTGCCCGCATACGCACAATCGGCGCCCGCGCCCAGGTCGATCAGGTCGTTTCCGTCGGCACCCCAGACCGTATCGGCTCCGTCACCGCCATAGAGGCGGTCGTTGCCGGCATCGCCGGAAATGCGATCGTCGCCGGCATCGCCATAGATCAGATCGTCGTCGAGGCCGCCGAGAAGAAGGTCGCCTCCGTCGCCGCCGGAAATCGTATCTGCGCCCACCCCGCCCATGATGGTGTCGGCACCCGCCTCGCCGGAGAGGCTATCGGCGTACTGGGAGGCGACATAGCCGGCCGGGATGAGCTTTTCGTCGGCAAGGTCGCCGATGATGATGTCGTCGCCGAGACCCCCGAAGATCGTGTCGAGGCCGAGGCCGCCTATGATCGAGTCGTTGCCGGACCGCATGTCGATGCGGTCGTTGCCGTCGCCGCCGTCGACGTAGCTGCCCTTGGCGAGGATGGCGGCGCTGAGGCTTCCGGCCTGCCCCCCGGCGACCGTGTCATTGCCATCCCCGGCCATCACCGTATCGTTGAAGATCCAGGCGAACCGGTCCGCCCCTCCGAGGCCCACGAAGATGCTGCCGATGCCGCCGTGGAACTCGTCGGCATTCGCCGTTCCGACAACCCCTTCGACGTTTTTCAGGATGTCGGTGTTCCCCTTCAGGTCATAGGTCCGCAGCTCGGTGACGGCCGTATACTTTATGGGCTTGTTCTTGCCCTGCGCCTCTTCCTTGACATACCGGTAGCCGATCTCGACGACGCCCTTCTTGACGACTTCCAGGCCGCCTTTCTTGCCGGGCGTGACGCTGATGCGGCCGTTCGACTTGTAGTAGCCCGAGTAGTCGACGATGTCCTGCTCGACATAACCGGTCTTCTTGCTTGCGGCGGCGCCGGTATCCTGGCCACCGTCCACGCTCATCGCCCGCGCCGCCGCGATCACGCGGTCGCTGCCGGCGCCCATGGACAGCACGATGCCGCCTTCCTCCCCGACGACGTCGTCGACGTTGTCGATCGAATAGGTCGACATAACGAGCTTGTTGCCGACGAATTCGCTCTTGGTGCGGGAAATTTGCGCCACGGCCGGCGTCAGCATCCTTGCGTCGAAGGTCGTGCTGGCCGCTCCGTCGCTGAACTTCAATTGCGTTGGCAAAATCGGGCGGTTGGAGCTTTTCTTGCCGCTGCCGACATTCTCGCGCACTTCCTGCTCGACGCCGGTAAAGGGCGTGGCGAAGGTTACGTATTGCGTCACATCTACGGTGTCGTCGGCCTTGCCGACATTGTAATCCTTGGTGCCGACGGCAAACGGATCCCAGCCGTCACCGGCGTTGTCGCCTTTCGAGAACTGGTAGCTCCGCCCGCTCCGCATGCCGTTGCGGACGTCGCCGCCAATCTCCCATCCCATCATCTCCGCGTCGGCATCGAGCTGCCGCGTAACGTAGACGGTCACCCGGTCGACCTTGGCCTCGTCCTTCAACTGGGCGGCCTGCGCCCGGTAGGCCTGGCGCTCGGATTCGGAAAAGCGGCTTTCAAAACCGTCATCCCAGAACGCCAGCACGGCGGCCACGTTCTTTTCGTCGGCATTGCTGTAAGCATAGCGCGGGTTGTTGCGATAGGCCGGGTCGGTGTCCAGCTTGGTGCGGTAGGAGGCCAGGATCTCGCCCTGCATGAAGGACATGTCCGTCAGGCCCTGCCCGGCCATCGTCATCAGGCCGGTGACGATGTTTATGACCGGCAGGCCGTTGAAGACCGCCTCCGTTCCCCGCTGCCTGTAGTAGGTCGTTATCGCCCGATCGCCAAGCCAGCCCGTCTTCTTGTACCGCGCATCCGCCGCATCGGCCATGTCGTAGTACATGTCGGCAACCGCGAACGACGAAAAGTTCGCGGTCGCCAGCAACGCGGCCGGCAGCACGCCGACGCCGGACGCCGCCATGGCCATGATGGCGACCGTCATGCCCGTCTGGAACGCGATATCCACGCTCGCGGCGGCGATCAGCCGGTTGTCCGCGTCATTGAACTTCATGTTCACCAGGGTCATGATCGACGCGGTGGTATTGAGCACCTGTGCGGCGCCTGCCAGGAAGGTCGCCGACCCCTTGAACAGCGGGGTGGCCCCCAACACCGGATCGATGATGCCCGCCGCGCCGAAAGCCGGGCGCGACAGGTTTATGGCGCTGGCTGCGTATTTTAGGGCGTTGATGTCTTTTGCGAGACCCGTCTTCTCGGTGTTGTCCAGCGCACGGGCCACGATGGCCGCGATGTAGAGGGCGGCAAGGGTCGCATGTCCGGCAAGGCCGACCCATCCGGCAGCCGTAATGCCGGTACTCTCGCTCGCCTGGGCGCCGCTGGCGGAGCTGTTGGCGGCTGACGCGTTCATCCCCATCGACACTGCGAACCCCAGTTCCGCGGCGAGCTGCGTCCACATGACGATCAGGGTCGCAATGTTCTGGCCGCCCTTCTCAGGGTCGTTCGGGTCGAGACTGAACGTGGTCGCGAGCGCGCCCAGCAGGGCCACGGGAACGGTAGAGGCCTGCAGGACGAGTGCCTGCCTGGATTCGAACGCCGTCGGCTTAACGGCGATCGGAGTGATGACTGTGCCCGTGGCGGTGGACGTGTAGCTGAAATACTTGGACGAATTCGAAAGCCGCGCGATCGCAGCATCGGAGCCGCTGTTGAGCGCCTCTCGGAGAACTACGTAGTCGAGCGCCTGATCGGCGATGCCGGCAAGGCGCAGCATACGCCCGGTCTGCCAGACCGTGAGGTTCCAGCTATCCAGGTAGTCGTCCGGATAGGCCCGCTGTTCGGGTGTCAGGCTGCTCCAGAACGCCTTGAAGTCGCCGAACTTCCCGGTGGTTTCGAATTGCTGGGTCTGCCAGAGCTTCTCCAGGGCCGCCATCCGCGCAGCTTCCCCGGCCGCCTCCTCGAGGAGATCGCCCACGCCCGGCATTTGCGTCTGCGATTGCGTCGAACCGTCGCCACTGCCAAGCCCCAGTTCCTGGGCAAGCCCGTCGATGGCCGACGATACGCGCGCAAGGTAACTCTTGCCGGCAGCGATCCGCTGTAGATCCGAGTGCAAGCAAAGTTGTTTTTCCAAGACCTCGTAAGCGGTCTTCTGGACAGTCGACGCCTGTACGCTTGCTTTTGCTGGCATAGCCCTACTCCCATATTTAAAATTTTTTTATGAGAAACGAAGCATTCCTGATTCAACGAGGTGTTCCCGAGGACCAAAGGCGGCCTCGTAGTTCTGCAGGAAATCCTTTCTGTTACTGCTGCGAAGAACTTCAGGAGCATCCGGATTGAAGTATTCCACCACCTTCGCCGTCTCCTCCCCGGCATGAAGGCGAAGCGCGCGCACCACGACATGCGTCTGCCTGAAATGGCTCCGGATGTACCGGTACATCGTCGGGAAATGACCGAATGGTGCGACGCAGTCGACGATCCAGACCCTGTCCCCGGAACTCCAGTCCTCTTGCGACAGGGAGTTCGGGTTCTTCAGGTAGCGGCGCTCGGCCTCCGGGCTCAGGCTCGCCCAGGACAGGAAGCCGAGGGGCCTTCGATCGTCCTCGAACAAGGCAAAGGAACCGGCCCTGATCCCGGGCAGCACGTGCTCGTTCAGGAGCCAGACCGGCCATCTGCAGTGAAGTGGACAACGCAGCCAGAGCCACGTGACGTATCCGAATATCGAAGCGGCTTCCGCTTCTGAGATATCCTTACCCGGAGCACGGACCCTGCACTGACTCTCACCGGCGGACGGGCTCATGGTCGCCCCTCCCGAATTTGGGGGCGAAGTGCCCGCAGGGTAACGGCAGCGGTGTGCCGGAAAAATGCGGCGATGCAATACGGCAGAACGCCGTCCATAATTGAAGAAACGACATTTTTACACTCTTTGAAAAATAAAAACTTCAACCAATACAGGCACGCTATTACTGCTTACTCTTCATTTCAATGCTTTCTTAGATTGAAAATAATCTAGTTCCGCAATCTGTAGTTTAATTTTATCGGATATTCCCCTCAACGCTCCCTCAAGCTATCGTGGAGATAGACGTTCAACGGAGACAGAAAGTATTCGATAATGCGCCGGCTGCCGATCTTGACCTCGGCCGCAACGCTCATGCCCGGCGACAGGGTGATCGCGGGCGGCGTTTCATCGACGACGATGCGCATGGCATAGACGGGCCCGCTGTTTTCCGTATCGATGGAGTCCGTCGACAGGGTGCGGATCGTTCCCTTTACCAGGCCATATCGCGTGAACTCGAACGCATCGACCTTGATCTCGACCTCCATTCCGGGGCGGACAAAGCCGACATCCTTGTTAAGAAGCATGGCCTCCACCTCGATCGGATCCGATTTCGGAACCACGATCATCAGTGTCTGCGCCTCCTGCACGACGCCGCCTTCCGTCTTGACGACGACCTGCTGGACGGTGCCGTCCACCGGCGCTGCCAGATGCATCATCTGATCGCGCCGCACCGCCTTTTCGAGGTCCTTTTCGAGAGAGCGCCGCTCCTCCCTGGCGCGATGCAGCGTATCCAGCGTCGACAGGCGCCATCGGGCAAGGACAGTGCCCTTCTGCCGCAACAACAACTCCCGCGAAGCGGAAGCCTTGCGCGCATCGAACTGCTGGGCGACCAGGTCCCGTTCCTGAGAGAGGCGAAACTGCTCCTTGTCGAGATACTGGCTGCGCGCCACGAACTCCCTGGACGACAGGGAACGCAGGTTTGCCGAGATTTCCCGCGACAGCGGCACCATCTTCTCGAGCGCCCGCACCGATGCCTTCGCGGCGGCAAGCTGCGTATCGAGCTGACTCATCTCGCTGTTCTTCTCGTCGATCTCGCTGCGCATAGACCGGTAGCTGCCCATCAGGCGGACATTGGCCGCCTCTATGGTTTCGGCCGGGAGGTCCGCCAGCGTCGAGTCCAGCGGCTCGGGCCGCACGTTGCGCTGCATGCAGTCCAGCATGGCGGCGGCGATGGCCTCGTCGATGCGCCGGGCCTCGATATCGCCGGAGATCCGCGCCACGTCGGCCTCCGTGAGGCTGCTGTCGAAATCGATCAGCGGGTCGCCTTTGCTCACCGCCTGTCCGTCCGTCACGTGGATCGTCTTCACGACCGCCAGTTCGGCGGCCTGGATGGTCTTGCTGCCGCTTCCCGGAACGACCTTGCCGCGACCGACGGCGACCACGTCGATGCGGCCGATGGTGGACCAGCCGAGCGCCAGCACGAGCATGATCAGGAGGCCCCACAAAAGCCTCCTCGGCAAGGGATGGACCGGCGTATCGCGCAACGACAACGCCGCCGGCAGGAACTCGAGCTCCTCTGCGGTGCGGCGCTCCGCCTCCAGGCCGCGACGCGCCGCCCATGCCTCGGCGAAAGCCTCGCGGTACCGCGATAAAAGGGAGCGCAACGCATGAAGGATCATCGCTTCACTCCCTTCCGGCTGCCTGCAGCGCATGCAGGTGAGCGTATATGCCGCCGGGCCGCGCCACGAGTTCCTCGTGGCTTCCCGTCTCGCGAACCTCGCCTCGATCCATCACGATGATCGCGTCGGCGTGGCGCACCGCCGACAGACGATGCGCAATGATGACGACGGTACGCCCCCGGCAGATCGCCGCCATGTTCTGACGGATGATATGCTCGGATTCATAGTCGAGGGCGCTCGTCGCCTCGTCGAAGATGAGAATGCGCGGATCGCCGATGAGCGCCCTGGCGATGGCCACCCGCTGCCTCTGCCCCCCGGACAGGGAAGCGCCGCGCTCGCCGACGATGGTGTCGTAGCCTTCGGGCAGTTCCAGGATGAAATCGTGAGCGCCCGCCGCGCGCGCCGCCGCGATCACCCGTTCCATCGGCGCGCCGGGCTCGGTCAGGGCGATGTTGTCGCGCAGCGAGCGGTGAAACAGAAGGTTTTCCTGCTGGACGACGCCGATCTGCCGTCGGAGCGAAGCCGCTTCCGCCAGGGCGATGTCGTGGCCATCCACCAGGATGCGCCCGCGTTCGGGAACATGCATGCGCTGAATCAGATGGGCGGTCGTGCTTTTACCCGAGCCGGATCGCCCGACGATGCCCACCACCTGCCCCGCCCGGATCGACAGGTTGATGTCGCGCAGCACTTCGGGCCCGTCGAGGCGGTAGCGAAACGACACCCGCTCGAAGACGATGTCCCCGCGCAGGCGCGGCATGACCGACCGCGATACGCCGGCCGTCTCGGCCGGCGCGTTCAGAACGTCGCCAGCCGCTGCATGGAGATGCCCGTCTGCTGGAAGTTGATCCACAATTGCGCAAGCCGCAGGATCGGCTGCGCGACGCGCCCCGCAAGCATGTTGAAGGCGATCAGCTGCCCGACCGACAGATCGCCGGAAATCACGTAACGGGCGCCGAACCACAGGGTCAGGACGTTGACCACCTTGCCGACGAGCCCGACGGATTCGTTGGCCGCAATGGATAGCTGCTGCGTGCGGAAGTTGGCGTGGACGTATCCGGCCGTCTGCTCTTCCCAGCGCCTGGCGACATGCGGCTCCACCGCCATCGCCTTGACCGTTTCGATGCCCGTCACCGATTCGACCAGGAAGGACTGGTTCTCGGCGCCGCGCCGGAAGGTTTCGTCCAGCCGGCTTCTGAGCGGCGGCGTCACGACGAGGGAGATCAGCGCGTAGACAGGAAGCGACAGGACGACGATCAGGGTCAGGACCTTGCTGTAGAACAGCATCACGGCCACGAATACGACAGAGAACATGCAATCCAGCATGACGGTGATGACATTGCCCGTCAGGAAGGCGCGGATGTTCTCCAGTTCGCGGACGCGGGCCACGGAATCTCCCACGCGCCGGCTCTGGAAATAGGCCATGGGCAGCGCGATCAGGTGCCGGAAGAGCCGGGCGCTGAGCTCGACGTCGATGCGCGACGTCGTATGGGTGAAGACGTAACCGCGGATGAAGCTGAGGAACGTCTCGAAGATGCCGATGCACAGGAGCCCGATCGCCAGCGTATCCAGCGTGGTGAGGCTGCCATGGATGATCACCTTGTCCATGACGACCTGGAAGAAGATCGGCGTCAGCAGCGCAACGATCTGCATTGAAAAGGAAGCGGCGAACACCTCTCCCAGAAGCCGCCGATACTTGACCATGGCGGGGATGAACCAGGTGAAGTCGAACTTGGTCATCTCGCCGCCACGGCCCAGCATCGCCTGCGCCAGCACGACGCGGCCGGACCAGCGTGCAGAAAGCGCGTCGACCGGCACCCAGGCCGGGTGGCCGATGGCCGGATCCTGGATCAGGACGCGGCCGCGAGCCGCATCTACACGGGCCAGGACGAAGAACCGGCCGTCCGTGTCGATGGCGATCGCCGGCAGGGGAAGCTGCGCCAGCCGATCCGGCGTCGACGTCGTGCCCCGCGCCCGCAGGCCGGCTGCGCGCGCCGCCAGCAGCAATTCCGTTTCACCGAAAGCGCCGTCGGCGGCGCGAAAGCGATGCGCCAGGTTTTCGGCCGAAACCGGAATACTATGAAGCGCGGCAAGAATGACGAGGCATTCCAGCGCACCATTGGACGAAATGGCGACGTCGGGGGACATGAGGGTAAAAGCCCGAACTAGACTTAAAACTATCTAGTTACGGTATCGGCTTTCAGGCTCTGCGCAATGAACCCTCGGTTTCGCCAAGTATTTATTTCCGCAAACGCCAATTGCTTTCGGCGTCCGGTTCAGGTGGCCGGATACAGCATCCAGCGCTTCGGCTGTACATGGATGACGTCTCCCGGACGGGCCTCCAGCTCGGGCGAAAGCTCGACTTCGATGCGTTGGCCGGTTGTCTCAATATCGAACTCGGCAAAGCGCGAGCGCCCTGCGCGGCGCGATATGGCGACGCGGCCGGACAAGGCCGTCTCTTCGTCCACCACCTGCAGATCGTGCGGCCGCATGAACATCTGCCATCGGCCGTTTTCCTGCGGCGTCTGCCCCAGGCTGCGCCCCTGCCACGAGATGACGCCGTTCTCGACCTCGACCGGCAGCATGTTGGACTGGCCGATGAAGGAGTAGACGAACGGCGTTGCCGGCCGGTCGTATATGTCATCGCCCGACCCGACCTGCTCGATGTGCCCCTGGCTCATCACCACCACGCGGTCCGCAAGTTCCACGGCCTCTTCCTGGTCGTGCGTGACGAACACGGTGGTATGGCCGATCTTGTCGTGCAACTCGCGCAGCCAGCGCCGCAGATCCTTGCGCACGCGGGCATCCAGGGCCCCGAAGGGCTCGTCCAGAAGCAGCATGCGCGGCTCGATCGCCAGTGCCCGGGCCAGCGCCACGCGCTGGCGCTGGCCGCCGGATAGCTGCTGCGGATACCGATTCTCCAGGCCCGAAAGCTGGACGAGGTCCAGGAGCTCCAGCGCACGGCAGCGGATATCGGCGGCGGAGGGCCGTGACGGACCCTTCCGCACGCGCAGTCCGAAGCCGATATTGTCGGCGACCGTCATATGGCGGAACAGGGCGTAATGCTGGAAGACGAAGCCGACATTGCGCTCCTGGACGCTCTTGTGCGAGGCGTCCTCGTCGCCGAAGAAGACCCTGCCGGACGACGGCATTTCAAGACCGGCGATCAAGCGCAGAAGCGTCGTCTTGCCGCTTCCCGAGGGGCCGAGCAGCGCAATCAGCTCTCCGGAACGGATATCCAGCGACACGTCGCGCAGCGCGCGAAAGCCGTCGAATTCCTTCGTGATGTTCTTCAGATGGATGTCCATGTTGCGCGATCCTCAGTGACCGTTGCGTGAGGCGGCGGCGAGATCGCCCGCATAGCGCCATTCCAGGATTGTCTTCACGCCGAGCGTGACGAGCGCCAGCAGCGCCAGCAGCGTTGCCACGGCGAAGGCGGCCGAAAAGGCATATTCGTTGTACAGGATCTCGACATGCAGCGGCATCGTGTTGGTGTAGCCACGGATGCGCCCGGAGATGACGGAAACGGCGCCGAATTCGCCCATGGCGCGCGCGTTGCACAACAAAACGCCGTACAGGAGCGCCCAGCGCACATTGGGCAGGGTGACCAGCAGGAACGTCTTCCAGCCGCCGGCGCCAAGCGAGATCGCCGCCTCCTCGTCTCCCGTTCCCTGCTCCTGCATCAGCGGGATCAACTCCCGTGCCACGAAGGGCAGCGTCACGAAGATGGTGGCCAGCACGATGCCCGGCAGGGCGAAGACGATCTGCAGGCCGAGCGACTGCGTCACCGGCAGGAAATAGCCTTGCGCGCCGAACAACAGGATGAAGACGAAACCGGCGATCACCGGCGACACCGAGAACGGCAGGTCGATGAAGGTGATGAGCAGGCTCTTGCCGCGAAACTCGAACTTGGCGATCGCCCAGGCCGCGGCAACGCCGAACACGAGGTTGAGCGGCACGGCGATGGCGGCCACCGTCAAGGTCAGCTTCATCGCCGCCACCGCATCCGGTTCCGTTATCGCCGACCAGTACATGGCAAGGCCGTTGCGCAGCGCCTCCACGAAGACGGCGACCAGCGGCAGGAACAGGAAGAAGCCCAGAAAGGCGAGCGCAATGCCGACCAGAAGCCACTTGATGGGCCGGCTTTCGGTGGTGACACCCCGCTGATGGACGAGCTCAGACGGCATGACCGTACCTCCGGCGGCTCCAGGCCTGAATGAGATTGATAAGCAGCAGCATGGCGAAGGACACCATCAGCATCAGCGCCGCCACGACGGTTGCGCCGCCATAATTGAACTCTTCCAGCCGGATGACGATCAGAAGCGGAGCGATTTCCGATACGTAGGGGATGTTGCCCGCGATGAAGATGACGGAGCCGTATTCCCCGACGGACCGGGCGAGCGCCAGCGCGAATCCGGTCAGCAGCGCCGGCAGGATCGACGGCAGGATGACGCGGCGCACGATCTGCCAGCGGCCGGCCCCCAGCGTGGCGGCGGCCTGCTCCAGCTCGGCGTCGAACTCTTCCAGGACAGGCTGCACGGTACGCACGACGAAGGGCAGCGAAACAAAGGTCAGCGCCACCACGATGCCGATTGGCGTGTAGGCGATCCGCAATCCCCCCTCGCCGAACAGCGAGCCGATGACCGAGCCGGGCGCGAAGAACTGGCCGACCCATCCGTTCGGAGCATAGAGGGACGTCAGTGCGATGCCCGCGACCGCCGTCGGCAGGGCGAAGGGTAGGTCGATGATCGCATCCACGAAGCGACGACCCGGAAAGCGATAGCGCACCAGCACCCAGGCGACGAGCAGGCCGAAGACGGCGTTGATGCAGGCAGCGGCCAGCGACGCGCCGAACGACAGGCGCATGGCGCCGATGACGCGCGCATCGAGCGCCAGCGCCCAGAACTCCGACCAGCCGATACTGGCGCTGCGGAACACCAGCGCGGCCAACGGAACGATGACGATCAGGCCCAGATAGGCGAGCGTGAGCCCCATGGAGATTCCGAAGCCGGGTATGACGCTCGGTTGCTTGACGGTGAAACGCCCTGCCATGAACGACCTTGTTCCGGTGCGGTCACCGGCCGCCTGATGCTTGGGGTGGCCGGATTGCGAATTGAGTGCTGTCAAAAGTGTGGCCCAAGTTCTGGCGATGGAAAAGGGGGCGGTGCGAAAGCACCACCCCGGGAGCATGCATCAGCCGTGAAGCCGTTCAGTTGCCGGGCCGGTAGATCTGGTCGAAGATGCCGCCATCGCCGAAATGTTCGGGCTGCGCCTTGGCCCATCCGCCGAACTGCGCGTCGTCGATGGACACCAGCTCCACGTCGGGGAAGCGTTCCAGCTCGCCCTTTTCCGTCACCTTGTCCGGTTCTGCCGGCCGGTAGAAGTGCCGGGCCGCGATGGTCTGCCCTTCGGCCGAATAGAGGTATTCGAGATAGGCGGTCGCAACCTCACGCGTTCCCTTGGCATCGACATTGCCGTCCACCAGCGTCACCGGCGGCTCTGCCAGGATGGAGATGGACGGGACCACGATGTCGAACTGGTCGGGCCCCAGTTCCTCGATGGCCAGGAAGGCTTCGTTTTCCCAGGCCAGCAACACGTCGCCGATGCCGCGCTGCACGAATGTCGTGGTGGAGCCCCGCGCCCCGGTGTCCAGCACCGGCACATGGCGGTAAAGGTCGCCGACGAACTGCTTCGTCTTCTCCGGATCGTTGCCGAACGCCTTGTTGGCATAGGCCCAGGCCGCGAGGTAGTTCCAGCGCGCGCCACCCGACGTCTTCGGGTTGGGGGTGATGACCTGCACGCCCTCCTTCAGGAGGTCGCCCCAGTCGGCGATGCCCTTCGGGTTGCCCTTGCGGACCAGGAAGACGATCGTCGAGGTATAGGGAGCCGAGTTGTGCGGCAACCGCCCGCGCCAATCGGCTGGAATCTTCTGAGTGGCAGCCGCAATCGCGTCGATATCGGCTTCCAGCGCCAGCGTGACCACGTCCGCGTCGAGCCCATCGATCACCGTGCGCGCCTGCGCCCCGGACCCGCCATGCGATTGCCGGATCGCAACCGGTGCATTCCCTTCCCCGGTCCAGTGCTTGAGGAACGCATCGTTGAAGTCGCGATACAGCTCGCGCGTCGGATCATAGGAGACGTTCAAAAGGACCGTCTGCGCTATGGCCGGGGCGGCGACCGACAGGACAAGTCCGAGAGCGAGCAGTCGGGGCAGAAGGCGGATCATGAAATCTCCCGTGGAAACGTCTACCAATCTTATAGTTCAAGCTCCCGCGCTTCTGCCCGCCTGTCAATGTTGCACAAGTAGAATGCAATATTCGCGTCGGGTGAAGGCGAGCGCATGGAACGCCCTTTCACCGGCAAGCCTCCTTATTGAAAAACACGACCAAAAATTGCGGTGCTGCAAATGTCGCTACAGGGGCAGCGCGGGGGTGCGCCCGGTTTCTTCCAGCTCCCATTCGGCGCTCCAGCGCCCGTCACGCCGCGTGACCACCAGATAGTTCCGATCCGCGATGTAGGGCATGCGTCGACCCGGCAGCGGGAAAACCTTGATCGGGCGTCCACGAAGCGGCGATTCGCCCAGCCGCGACAGCAGGCTGAGCGCCAGCGGAAAGGCTGCCGGGGGCTTCGGATGCGTGATGCCCGACGCCACGAGCTGGTGCATGGTCGAGCCATCCTCCAACCGCATTTCGGCCCGCGTCGCCAAATGGATCTCGCCGGAGATAACCGTCAGCGGCCGGCTGCCCTGCACGGCCTTCGCCTCCAGCAGCGTCAGGAAACGGCGCCATTCGGCGCGGTGGCTGCGGCTTTGCCACTGGTCGCGCAGGTCGTCCTCGTATTTCTGGGCGCGCGGCATGCGATCCAGTATGGACTCCACCAGGCTGAGACGCGGACCGAGCGCCGGCACGCTCGAGACCAGCAGGATCGCGTCGCCATGCGGACAGTCGGCCAGCGCGCGCTCGAAGGCGGCCCAGCCGGCCGGCCCCATGACCCGATCGGGGGACCGCTCGCTGCGCAGGTCCGGCAGGCATACGGAAAAACCGGGAAAGTGTGCCGATTGCGTCATCGTGGCGCCGGAAGGATCTAGGCAGGTGCGCGGCAGGCTGCCCTCCACCCCACCGACCTGGAAGAGGATGAACATCTCCCTCGCCACCCTGAAGATGCCCTGGGCGATCGGGCTCTGCTGCAGGGCATCCGGGTGGCTGCCCCACCCGTCGAAGATATCGTGATCGTCCCAGATCATCAGGGACGGCACGGTTGCGTAAAGCGGCGCGGCGGCGGCCTGTGTGAGCGTGTCGAGGTATCGCCGGAAGAAATAGCCGCGCAGCGCAGCTTCCATTTCGAGCGTGAAGGGCTCCTGTGCCCGCCGGGCAGGCTCGTCCTTCGCCCATGCCGAAATGGCGGGATGGCTTTCCACCGCCTCGTCGGCGTACAACTGGTCTCCGCCGTGCAGGAGAAGGGCGAACGGCCGCTCCCGATGCTCGGTCAGGAGCCGCCGCCACATCACGTCGCGATGCTCGTGCTCCCTGTCCTCGTCGCCGTTCTCCTGCCCGTTGCAGGACACGAAGCCGATGCGCAAGCTACCGCCGAGATCGGTGCGAACGCGATAGGACGTCCCGTTGACGGCGTAATCCGCCGCATCCCCGGCCGGAAGCGCGATGTCGCGCATCCACACGACGTGCCCCTCCAGCTGTGCCGCCACGGCCATCGCGTCTTCCTGCCCGGCGGCCGCAACACGGGGGGCGGCTTCGCCCTCCCGCGTCACGACAAGCACGGTGACGTGCGCGGCGGTCCTGTCGGCGCCCCTGGCATAGAGGACGGGCCCGGCAACGATCATCCGACTACCTTCATTCCATGTTTCGGTGACGGGCATGTCGGTTGCGGTGCGCAAATATCAAGGGCGTCAGCGGATTACCTGTCCATCCTCCGGCGCGAAGAATATGCGCACCGGCTGGCCCTGCCCGGGCGGCGGACGCGTGGGATCGTTGAACGTATCGACAAGCGCCGAGCCGCCGGCGGTGGCCACGCGCAAACGGACGACGGAGCCCAGGAAGGCGACCTGCTGCACCGTGCCCGATATGCCGTTGCTGCGCCGCTCGCTGGCGTCCAGCGACAGGGCCTCCGGCCGCAAAGCCAGGGTGACGGCTTCGCCATCCGCGCCCTGTTCGCCGTCGATGGCGACGGCCTCCTCGCCCAGCAATATCCGACCGCCGGGTGCGGACCGCCCTTCCAGAAGACTGAGATTGCCGACGAAGGATGCGACGAAGCGGCTGGCCGGCCGGTTATAGATTTCGAAGGGTGTCCCGACCTGCTCGATCCGCCCCTCGCTCATCACGACGATCCGGTCGGACATGGACAAGGCCTCTTCCTGATCATGCGTCACGTAGATCGTGGTGATGCCCAGTTCCTGCTGCAGGGCGCGGATCTCCTCGCGCAGGGAGACCCGGATCTTGGCGTCGAGCGCCGAAAGCGGCTCGTCGAGCAGCAGCACGCGCGGCCGCACCGCGATGGCCCGCGCCAGCGCCACCCGCTGCTGCTGGCCGCCGGACAACTGGTAGGGATAGCGCCCGGCGACATGCGGCAGCTTGATCATCGCCAGCATTTCCTTCACCCGCGCGTCGATCTCGGCGCGCGGCCGGCCGGCCACCTTGAGGCCGAAGGCCACATTGTCGGCGATGGAAAGGTTTGGAAACAGCGCATAGGACTGGAACACCATCCCGATCCGCCGTTGGTTGGGCGCCAGGGGGCCGACATCCTGACCGTCGATATGGATCGTGCCCGCCGTCGGCGTTTCGAACCCGGCGACCATGCGCAATGTCGTCGTCTTGCCGCAGCCGGAAGGCCCAAGAAACGAGATGAACTCGCCGCGCTGCACCGAAAGATTGAAGTTCTCCACCACGGCATGGTGCTGGTAGGTCTTGCGCAATCCGGAAAGTTCCAGAAACCCCATGTCTTACCCTTCCTGGCGGCGGCGGAACCAGCGACGCGGCGGCGCCTTGGCCTGCCCCGGCGATGCACCGCCGACGAATTGCAGCATGACCATGCAGCCCCATGTCACCGCGAAGGCGATCATGGCCAGCGCGGCCGGCTCATAGGCGCGGTTGGCGCCGATCAGTTGCAGGTACGGTCCGAAGGCCGGACGATTGAGAAGACTGGCGATGACGAATTCGCCGATCACGATGGCGAAGGTCAGGAAGGCGCCCGACAGGACGGCCGCCCGCACATTCGGCAGGATGACGCGCCACAGCACGGTGCGCCGCCTGGCGCCGAGGCTTTCGGCGGCCTCCGTCAACGTCCGGATGTCGATGGCCGTCAGGCCTGTATCCACGGCGCGGTACATGTAGGGCAGCGACAGGACGACATAGCCGAACACCAGGAGCACGTTGGTGCCGGCGACCGTACCCGTGAACGGCAGCCAGGACGACGAATTGTACAGGCGCAGGTATCCGAACACGATCACGATGGGCGGGATCACCAGCGGCAGCAGCGTGACGAACTCCACCCAGGGCCGCAGGCGCGGCAGGCGCAGGCGGACCCAGTAGGCCGTGGGCACCACCAGAAGCGCCCCGATGGCGATGGTTGCGAGCGCCGCCACCACCGAGAACAGGAACGTCTGGTGGAAACGGGGATCGGCGAAGACGACGCGATAGGCCTCGAAGCTCCATTGCCCGCGCAACATCGACAACGAGAACTGGAACGTCGCCACCAGCGGCAGCAGGAAGTAGAGCGCCCCGATGAAGACCGCGATCCAGGGGCCGATTCGGCGCGCGTTCATTTGAGCCACCGTTCGGCGCGGCTGCGCAGCCAGATGTAGAGCACGTTGGAACAGCCGGTGATCAGGATCATGCCGACGGCCAGCGCATAGCCGAGATGCGGATTGTAGAGCACATCGCCACGGATCTGGGCATATAGCAGGATGGGCACGATGTTGAGCGATGAGCCGGTCAGCGCATAGGCCGTCGCGACCGCACCGAACGCGTTGGCGAAGAGCAGCAGGAAGCAGCCCAGAAGGCTGGGAAACAATACCGGCAGGGCGACCATGCGCCAGTACTGCCAGCGCGATGCGCCGAGGATGGAGGCGGCCTCGCGCCACTCCTTCTTCAATCCGTCGAGCGCCGGCGCGATGATCAGCACCATCAACGGGATCTGGAAGTACAGATAGGTGATCGTCAGGCCCCAGAACGACAAGAGGTTGAAGCCCAGGCGATAGATGTTGACGCCGAACGCCTCGTTCAGGAACACCGTCACCAGCCCCAGCCGGCCGAGCGTCGCCAGGAAGGCGAAGGCGAGCGGAATGCCGGCGAAATTGGAGGCGACGCCCGAAAAGGTCGAGACGGTGGGCCGCACCCAGCGCGGCAGATTTCCGTGCACGATGGCATAGGCCAGGAAGAAGCCGATCAGCGCGCCGAGGGCGGCGGAGGCCAGGCTGACGCGGATGGATATCCAGTAGGCGGCCATGATCTGTGGCTGAAACAGGCCGATCATGTTGGCGAAGGTGAAGTTGCCTGCCGGGTCCTGGAATGCGCCGATGACGAGGTACAGCGTCGGCGCCACCAGGAACAGAATGGCGAACAGGAAGAACGGGACGACCCCAAGCCAGGCAAAAGACAACCTGCGCGCCGCCGGAGGCCCGGCGGACGTCCCTGCCGGCATGCCGGCCTGTGCCACTGTGGCCATGAAACCCCGCTTGTCGGAAATTGCCGAAAAATGGACAGGGGCGCGCGTCATGCCGCGCGCCCCCTGGCCTTACTGGACGTTGGCGCCCACGACTTCGTCCCACTTGGCGGTGATGACGGCTTTGGCCTCATCCTGTTCGGCCACGCTGGGGAACTTGGCCGCGTTATAGGCCTCGGCGGGCGGCAGGCGGTCCAGCATCTCCTGCGGGATCTTGCCGGCTTCGGCCATGGCGTTGAAGCGGATCGGGTGGCAGTAGCCCTTCAGCCAGGCAAGCTGGCCCTCGTCGGAATAGAGATACTCCATCCACAGCTTGGCGGCATTGGGATGCGGCGCGAAGGCGCTGATCGCCTGGACGTAGACACCGGCGAGCACCCCCGTCTTCGGCACCACGACCTCGACTTCCGGGTTGCCGGCCAGCGTGTCCCGGCCCGAAAGGGCGTTATAGTCCCAGCGGATCATGATGGGCGTGGTGCCCTGCGCCAGCGAGGCCGGCTTGCCGATGACCGGCACGAAATTGCCCGCGGCGTTCAATTCCTTGAAGAACTGCAGCCCGGCCTCGGCGATCTCGGTCGGCGAGCCGTCCGGCTTGCGCGACAGGCCGGCCGCATAGACGGCCTGGATTGCCTGGGCCGAAGCACGCGGATCGCCGGCCAGGGCAACGGAGTTTGCGTAGTCCGGCTTCAGAAGGTCTTCCCAGTCGGTCGGTACGGTCTCGACGATGTCCTTGTTGATCTCGAAGGAGAGCACGCCGTAGTAATCGCCGTACCAGTGGCCATCGGCATCCTTGGCATCGTCCGGAATCTCGTCCCAGGTGGCGACCTTGTAGGGCTGCACCAGCCCTTCGGCCTGCGCCGCCGGTCCGAAGGACAGGCCGACATCCAGCACGTCGGGCGCCTGCGGGCCGGTATTGCCCTTGTTGGCCTTGACGGCCTCGATCTCGTCGGCCGAGCCGGCATCCGGGTTCAGTTCGTTGACGGTCAGGCCGTACTTGGCCTTGAAGCCGGAGATGACCTCTCCGTAGTTGCACCAGTCGTGCGGCAGCGCGATCGTGGTGAGCTGGCCCTCTTCCTTGGCGGCGGCCACCAGGGCATCCATGGATGCTTCCTGCGCGAACGCCGCGCTCGTGGACATGGCCACCAGCGCGACGAGCGAGATCGAACGTTTGAACATCTTTATCCCCTGCTTCCCTCAAGCGGCGGGAAGCAGGATCACTTTCCTGCCCCACCCGGTGTAAACGCATCGCCTCATATGCGGCCCGGATGACAGGCGGGTGACGATTGAACACCCGATCAACGCGGCGCTGCCGATGCACAAGAGAAGCGTCTTCCTAAAACTTGTGCAAGCAAAAATGACAGGCAGCGACGCGCCTTGACGGTGCTACTCCTTTCGGGCCGTCGACCGGCTCTTGAGAAGGCTGGCGACGGTGGTGACGACCAGGATACCGATGATGACCGACAGCGAGAAGCTGGTCTCGATATGCGGCAGGCCCTCGATCGGCTGGCCGTCGTTGAGGAACGGCAGCGTGTTGGCTTCCATGGCGTGGATGATCAGCTTGACGCCGATGAAGCCGAGGATGAGCGCCAGGCCGAAGCCCAGATAGACGAGCCGGTCCAGCAGTCCGCCCAGAAGGAAGTAGAGCTGCAGGAGGCCGAGCAGCGCGAAGGCGTTGGCGGTGAACACGATATAGGGCGCGTTCGTCAGGCCGTAGATGGCGGGGATGGAGTCCAGCGCGAACAGAAGGTCCGTCATGCCCAGCGCCAGGATCACGATGAACATCGGAGTGAAGTAGCGCTGGCCGTTCTCGATGACGGTCAGCGCGCTGCCGCGATAATCGTCGGTGGTGCGCAGATGCCTCTGGAACCACTTCACCAGGGCGTTCGGCTCGTATTCCTCGTCGGTGCTCTTGGCTCCATGCGAGAAGCTTTCCACCGCCAGCTTGTACGCCGTCCACAGCAGGAACGCCCCGAACAGGTAGAATACCCAGGAATAGCGCTCGATGGCGGCGGCGCCGAGCGCGATGAAGATGCCGCGCATGATCAGCGCGATGACGATGCCGATCAACAGCGCCTTCTGCTGGTAGGCGGCCGGAACGCGGAAGCTCTTCATGATGATCACGAAGACGAACAAATTGTCGACCGACAGGCTCTTTTCGGTGATGAAACCGGCGAAATACTCCACGCCGTGCTGCCGGTCCCAGAAATGCAGGATGCCCCAGCCGAACAGCAGCGCCAGCGCGACATAGAAGGTCGACCAGATCGCGGATTCGCGGAATGTGGGTTCGTGCGGCTTGCGCACATGGGTAAAGAAATCGAACACGAATAGAGCCGCGATGCCGCCTATGGTGGCAAGCCAGACCCAGGTTGGCACCACATCGGGCGCGAGCCCGTCAATCGCCGTCTGTTCCAAGGGAATCTCCGTTCAGGACGCGCCGCAATACACTGTCAGGAATTTTTCGTCACCGGCGTTCAAACGGATATAGCGCAGTTGTGATCGGCCGGCTTGCAAAGCAGCGGCCGGCCCGGCGGCAATGCCGGGCCAGCCTGTCGCAGGGCTTTAGATAAGCTCTCGTGCGGCCTTTGCCACGGCGTCGGCGGTGATGCCGAACTTCTCATAGAGCTTCGGCGCCGGGCCCGATGCGCCAAAGCCATGCATGCCGATGAAACGGCCGTTCTCGCCGATCCAGCGGTCCCAGCCAAAGCCGCTTGCGGCCTCGATGGCCACACGCGGCGCGGTGCCGAGCACTTCGGCCCGGTAGCCGGCATCCTGTTCGGCGAACAGGTCGAGGCAGGGCGCCGACACGACGGCGGCGGCGATCCCCTCGCCCTTCAGCGTCTCGGCTGCGGCCAGTGCGATCTCGATTTCCGAGCCGGTGGCGATCAGCGTCACCTGCCGGGCGCCGCCTTCGGCCTCGCGCAGCACGTAGGCACCGCGCTTCGAGCGGTTTTCCGCAACGTCGCCGGCACGAACGGTGGGCAGGTTCTGGCGGGACAGCGACAGAACCGTCGGGCGGTCGGTGGTCGTCAACGCGATTTCCCAGGCTTCCGCCGTCTCGATGGCGTCCGCCGGGCGGAAGACGTTCATGTTCGGCGTCGCACGCAGCATCGCCAGATGCTCGATCGGCTGGTGGGTCGGGCCATCTTCGCCAAGGCCGATGGAATCATGCGTCAGCACGTAGACGACGCGTTGGCCCATCAGTGCAGACAGGCGCATCGCCCCGCGCATGTAGTCGGCGAAGACGAGGAAGGTGCCGCCATAGGGGATGAACCCGCCATGCAGTGCCAGCCCGTTCATCACCGCGGCCATGGCGTGCTCGCGGATGCCGTAGTGGATATAACGGCCGCCGTAATCGCCGGCCTGAACCGAAGCCAGGCCCTTGGTCTGCGTAAAGACCGAATGGGTCAGGTCGGCGGAGCCGCCAATGGTCAGCGGCGTCATCGCGTTGATGACCTCCAGCGTCGCCTCGGAGGATTTGCGCGTGGCGAGCTTGGGGGCCTCGTCCGACAGCTTCCGGCGATAGGCGGCCATGGCCTCGGCGAAGTCGGCCGGCAACTCGCAGGCGACCGCCGCATCGAACTCGGCCTTGCGGGCGTGCGCGGCGTGCCGCTTTTCCCACTCGGCGCGGCGCTCCTTGTTCTTTTCGGCAATGGCGCGCCATCCCTTCAGGACGGCATCGGGAATGACGAAGGACTCGCTCTCCCAGAGAAGCGCCTTGCGCGTCGCGGCGATCTCTTCGTCGCCAAGCGGTGCGCCATGGCTCTTCTCGGAGCCGGCCAGCTTGGGCGAGCCGTAGCCGATCACCGTCTTGCAGGCGATCATGACGGGCTTGTCGGACGTCTTCGCCCTCTCGATGGCGGCGCGTACCGCGTCCACGTCATGGCCGTCGACATGCCAGGAATCCCAGCCGGCCGCCTTGAACCGCGCGACCTGGTCGGTCGAGGTGGACAGCTCGGTCTTGCCGTCGATGGAGATGCCGTTATCGTCGAACAGGACGATCAGCTTGTTCAGCTTGAGGTGTCCGGCAAGGTCGATGGCCTCGTGGCTGATGCCTTCCATCAGGCAGCCGTCGCCGCAGATGACGTAGGTGTAGTGATCGACCAGATCGTCGCCGAAGCGCGCGTTCATCATGCGTTCGGCCAGCGCGAAGCCGACCGCGTTGGTGATTCCCTGGCCGAGGGGACCGGTGGTCGTCTCGATGCCCAAAGCGTGGCCGTATTCCGGGTGCCCCGCCGTGCGCGCGCCGATCTGGCGGAAGTTCTTGAGCTCGTCGAGGGTCATGTCCTCGTAGCCGAGCAGGTAGTGCAATGCATAAAGAAGCATCGATCCGTGGCCGTTCGACAGCACGAAGCGGTCACGGTCGGGCCAGTGCGGATCGGACGGGTCGACGTGCAGGAAGTCCTGGAACAGCACGGTCGCCACGTCGGCCATGCCCATCGGCATGCCCGGATGACCGGAATTGGCCTTCTGCACGGCATCCATCGCCAGCGCGCGGATTGCATTCGCCATGTCGCGAGGGTGGTGATCGGTGCCGCTCGAGGCAACTGCGGGCGTCGGTTCTGCGCTCATGTCACTCTTTCCTTTTCGTATTGCCGGCGACCACCAGGCCGCAAACTCTCAAAGATTGATCGCGCCGCGATCTCCGAAGACCGGTGAGGCCCGGCCGATGGATTCCGGGTCGCTGACATAGCGCGCCACGGTCATGACCTCGTCGCGCGATCCGAAAACGATCGGCACGCGCTGGTGCAGTTTCTCGGGCACGATGTCCAGCAGGGGCCGGAGGCCGTCCGTGCCGGCGCCGCCCGCCTGCTCCGCCAGGAAGGCGATCGGGTTGGCTTCGTAAACCAGCCGGATGCGCCCGTCCGCGTAACCCTCGCGCGTATCGCCAGGATAAAGGTAGATGCCCCCTCGCAGGAAGATGCGATAGGCATCCGCTACGGCAGAAGCCACCCAGCGCATGTTGAAATTGCGCGCCCGGGGGCCGTCGGCGCCGGCAAGGCAGTCATCGATGTAGTGGCGGATCGGGGTATCCCAATAGCGCCGGTTCGAGGCGTTGATGGAAAATTCTTTAGCCTTTTCTGGGATAACCATTCCGGCGTTGACTTCGACGAAATCGGCGGCGCCGGGCGCGTGCAGGAAAACCTGCGTGCCCTTGCCCAGCGATACGACGAGCATCAATTGCGGCCCGTAGACGAAGAAGCCGGCCGCAAGCTGATCGCGGCCCTTCTGCCGGAATACGGTGGCCGGGTCGGCCCGGTGCGCATCGGTGACGGGCAGGACGGAGAAGATCGTGCCGATGGAAACATTGGTCTCGATGTTGGACGAGCCGTCGAGCGGATCGATGGCCAGCGCCAGCGTACCGTCCGCTGCAATGGGCTGAGCGTCGTCCTGCTCTTCCGAACCGTAGAACGCCACCGGGGCGCGGCGCGCCGCCGCCACGAACAGGCGGTCCGCCGCAACGTCCAGGGCCTTCTGCACATCGCCGCCGCCATTGTGCGCGTCGCCCACCGCCTCTCCGCCGACCGCGCCGGCGGCGATCAGCCCCGCCAGCTCGAGCGCGGCGTCGGCCAGTTGCCGGACCAGTTCCGCGACATCCCGGCTGCCGGTTTCCAGATAGGTGGTCAGCGTTCTCGCCATGTCGCGTCCTTCGGCCATTCAGATTCGTGTGTGGACGTTTCGTAGAGCCGAAAGGCCCCGGATGGAAGGCATTTTACAGAGGCGGCAGCAGCCGCGCCTGCGCAAGGGCGGCGATATCCGCCGACCCGGTGCAGAAGCAGGCGACCCGCAACTGCCAGATGATGGCCGAGAAATGTGAAATCACCGCGTCGGTTGAGTGGTCCGCCGCGCCGAGGCCGGCGGCCGCCTGCCCGGCCATGTCCGCGCCGAGGCGCAGCACGCGGGCGATGTTGACACCCGTGCGCACCCCACCCGAACCGATGACGGTCGTTCCAGGGCAGGCCGCCCGCACGTCGGCAATCGCCTGGGCCGTCGGCACCCCCCAGTCCGCGAAGGCCGCCGCAGCCGCCCGCATCGCCGGATCGCCGTGGCGTTGCGCCTCGATCGCGGCGAAGGACGTACCGCCCGTGCCCGCGACGTCGATCGCGGCGACACCCGCATCGACCAGCCTGCGGGCGACCGGCGCGGACAACCCCGCCCCCACCTCCTTGGCGATGACGGGCACGCCGAGGGTCGGCGTCAAAGCCTCGATCGCCGCGAGGATGCCACGAAAATCATGGTTGCCACCCGGCTGGATCGCCTCCTGCAGCGGGTTGAGATGCAGAATAAGCGCGTCGGCCTCCAGCATGTCGACGGCGCGGCGCGCGCCGTCCGCGCCAAGGCCCGCCACCAGTTGCACCGCGCCGATATTCGCCAGCAGCGGTATGTCCGGCGCACGCCGCCTGAGGTCCGCCGTCAGCCCCCCGCAGGCGCGGCCCTCCAGCGCGATTCGCTGCGAGCCGACCGCCAGGGCGATCTTCAACTGCTGCGCCGCCTCGGCCAGCCGCTCATTGATGAAGCCGGCCCGCTCCGGACCGCCGGTCATGGAGCTGATGAGCAGGGGGGCTGCCAGGCGCCGCCCAAGGAAGCGCGTGGTGAGATCGATCGAATCCATGTCGATCTCCGGCAGGGCCACATGCTCGAACCTGATGGACGACAAGCCGCCGGCGCGCTCCGTCACCGTCCCCGCCCCCGACAGGACAAGGTCGATATGGTCGTTCTTGCGGTCACCGATGTCGCCCCGGTGTCTGTTCATCACGCCATCGTTTCCCTGCCCTTCGCCCCCCGCTTTCGATCCGCGCGGAAAGGTGCTTACAATCGTGTCTCGCGCACTAGATAGACCGCTGGGATGCGGGCGCAACCGCCCCATTGTCCGGGAGCATAGAAGCCTTGCCAACGCCTTCGCATGCCGACCACCTGGAAGAGCTTCGCCGCAGGGTGAACAAGCGCCTGTCGGAGCTTGCAGTGGAGGTTGCCGGCCGCGACCCGGGGCTGAGCGACGCCATATCCTCGGCGCTGACCGCCGGCGGCAAACGCCTGCGCCCCTTGCTGACGGCGTTGGTTTGCGAGGATCTCGGCGGGCCGCTCGCACCCGCGATCGACGCGGGATGCGCCGCCGAGATGGTGCACACGGCATCGCTGATTCTGGACGACCTCCCCTGCATGGACGATGCCCGGATGCGGCGCGGCCAGCCGGCGACGCATCGCGCCTTCGGCGAGGATGTCGCCATCCTTGCGGCGATCGCGCTTCTGTCGGGTGCATTCTCCACCGTGGCGACCCTGCGCGGCACCGATGCCGTGACGCGCAACGAGTTGACGAAGATCCTGTCCGGGGCGGTAGGCACGCGCGGCCTCGTCGCGGGCCAGTTCCGCGACCTGCGCAACGCTGCCGGCGACAAGGGCGCCGACCCGGAAGCCGTCAACGCCCTCAAGACGGGCGCGCTCATCGGCGCCTCGGTGGCCATGGGCGCCGCGATTGCCCGGGCCGACACGATGCGCAAACGCGCTCTGGCCGATTTCGCGGAGCATCTCGGCCATGCTTTCCAACTTTACGACGACCTGCTCGACACCTCCGGAGACCCCCTCGCCATCGGCAAGGATATCGGCAAGGACAGCGCCAAGGCCACGCTGCTGCAGCAGGAGGGAACAGCGGGAACGCAGGTTCGCCTCAACCAGCACCTGGATGCGGCACATGCCACGCTGGAAAGCGTATTCGGCCGGGACTGCCGCATGTCCAGCGCGCTCGATGGCGTGTTTCAGGGTCAGGCGGCGCTGATCGTCCGAACAGCCCGCACGCAGGGAGTATCGCTGTCATGACGAGTTGGACAGGCCTCGTTGTCATCGCCATCCTGGTCTTCGCGGCGATGGAGCTGGTCGCCTGGGCGGCGCATAAATACATCATGCACGGCTTCGGTTGGGGCTGGCACAAAAGCCATCACGAGCCGCACGAGGGTCTTTTCGAGAAGAACGACCTGTATGCGGTCGTATTTTCGATACTCGCCATCGGCCTGTTCATCCTCGGCAGCACCGGCTACCCGGTTGCCGGCGCCATCGCCGCCGGCATGACGCTCTATGGGTTCTTCTATTTCGTCGTCCATGACGGGCTCGTCCACCAGCGCTGGCCGTTCCGGCACATTCCACACAAAGGCTATGTGAAGCGTCTCGTGCAGGCGCACCGCATGCACCACGCCGTGGAAGGGCGCGAGGGCTGCGTTTCCTTCGGTTTCCTCTACGCCCCGCCCGTCGACAAGCTCAGCGAAGAACTGCGCGCTGCCGGAACGGTGAAGGCGGAACAGGCGGCTCGCCGCGCCGCGGGCGGCGCAAGGCCGCGATCGTAGCGGCACGGCCGAACTCGACCAGCTTTTCCGCGCGCGTGGTTGAAACGCGATGATTGTAAGGCATCGAAGCATTTGCCACGAGTTTCAGTCCGATGCGGCGATAAATGCCGTGCGCGGCGGCGATGGCCAGGGCCGAGCGGCGCGGCAGCCTGTCTATGCCGGCGCGCGCCGACGCGTAATAAGGCTCAGCGGCGAGTACCAGGCGCCTGCGCAGCCGGGCAATCGCCTCGGCATGGGCGGGATCGCCCAGATCCTCGGGCACCAGCCCCTCCTCCACCATCCAGTCCTGCGGGACATAGACCCGGCCGGCCCGCGCATCGTCGACGATGTCGCGCGCGATGTTCGTCAACTGGAATGCCAGCCCCAGATCCGCGGCTCGCGCCAGGGTGGGCGTATCGGTGACGTCCATGATGCGCGCCATCATCAGGCCGACGACACCGGCGACGCGGTGGCAATAGACGAGGAGTTGGGCGAGCGTATCGTAACGCTCTCCCCGCACGTCCATGCCGAAGCCCTCCAGATGTTCGTAGAGGTCCTCCCGCGCAAGCCCATGCCGGTGCGCCACCAGCGCCAGCCCGGCGAATGCCGGTCCGCCGGGCACCCCGTCCAGGGCCGCCGTCGTCTCCCGCATCAGCCCGGCCAGCCGCTCCAGCCCGCCGCCATCCGCCTGCCATGACCGGCTGCCGAGGCTTTGCCCGTCGATGACATCGTCGCAGTGCCGGCACCAGGCGTACAGAAGCACGACGCTGGTGCGCGTCCGCCTGTCGAACATGCGCGCGGCGGCGGCGAAGCTGGCCGAGCCCTTGTCGATCGCTCCCAGCGCATGGGCTTCGATCTCCCCGGGGCTCATCGCGACGCATCCTCCAGAACCAGGCCGGCCGTCGCCTTGGCCGACGCGACCACGCCGGGCACGCCGGCTCCAGGGTGGGTGCCGGCTCCCACGAAATAGAGGTTCGGTATCTCACGGTCGCGGTTGTGGACGCGGAAATACGCCGACTGCGTCAGGATCGGCTCCAGCGAGAAGGCGCTTCCCAGATGGGCGTTCAGCGTATCGCGAAAATCGTCCGGCGTGAAAATCCGGCAGGTGACGAGTTGTTGCCTGAGGCCCGGCATGTGCCGCGCCTCGAGATAGTCGAGGATGCGGTCACGGTAGGCGGGCCCGGCTATCTGCCAGTCGACGTCGGCGTTGCCGAGATGCGGCACGGGCGACAGCACGTAGTAGCTGCCCATCCCCGGCGGCGCCAGCGAGGGATCGGTGATGCAGGGGCTGTGCAGGTACAGCGAGAAATCGTCCGCCACGTCCGGCCCGTTGAATATCTCCCGGATCAGCGCGCGATAGCGCGGGCCGAACAGCACCGTATGATGCGCCAGATGGTCGTGCAGCCTGTCCAGCCCGAAATAAATGACGAACAGCGACATGGAGTGCCGCCGCGACTCCAGCTTCCGGGCGGCGCGCCGGCCCCGTTCGTGACCGCCGAGGAGCGCACCGTACGTGTGCACGACATCGGCATTGGACACCACGATGTCGGCCTGCAGCGTGCGCCCGTCCGCCAGCCGGACACCGGTTGCGCGCCCGTCCGCCATGGTGATCTCGGCGACATCGGCATTCAGCTCCAGCCCGCCGCCGATATCGGTGAACAGGCGCACCATGCCGTCGATCAGGGCGCCGGTGCCGCCCTTGGGAAACCAGACACCCCATTCCCGCTCGAGCGCATGGATCAGCGCATAGATCGACGAGGTGGCGAAGGGATTGCCGCCGACGAGCAGCGAATGGAAGGAGAATGCCTGGCGCAGGCGCTCGTCCTCGATGAAGCTCGCAACCTTGGCATAGACGCTTCGCCATGCCTGCAGGCGGGCCAGTTGCGGCCCGGCCCGCACCATGTCGCGGAAATGCAGGAAGGGAACCGCGCCGAGCTTCAGATACCCCTCGGCAAAGACGGCGCGCGAATAGTCGAGAAAGCGCCGGTATCCCGCGACGTCCGACGGGTTCATCGCCTGTATCTGCCGGTCGATCTGGCATTGGTCGTTGGCGTAGTCGAAGATGCTGCCGTCTTCCCACATCAGCCGGTAGAACGGCGACACCGGCAGCATGGTGACGTAGTCCGACAGCGTCGCCCCGGCCACCTCGAACACCTCTTCCAGCGCGGTCGGGTCGGTTATGACGGTGGGCCCGCCATCGAAGGTAAATCCGCTGTCGCGATAGACATAGGCCCGCCCGCCGGGCGCGTCGCGGCGCTCCAGCACGGTCGTTTCGATGCCGCCCGCCTGAAGGCGGATGGCAGCCGCGATGCCGCCGAACCCGGAGCCGATCACGATGGCGCGTCGCGCCTTGTGCGAAGTCATGAGGCCTCCCTGGCCGGCCGTCCATCCATCAGGATCGACAGGGCACGTCGCACCGGCATCGGCGGTTTGCCGGCGAAGATGCGTATGATGTCCGCAGGCGACAGCCGCGCCGCGTAGAAGCGTGCGATCGTCGTATCCGGCAAACGGTGAAAATGCTCCAATATGTCGCGCCGCTCGCCATCTCCCGCCCCCAGGAACAGCAGCCGGTTGAGCAGCCGGAATATCCGACGCGCCCGCCACTCGGCCAATGAATGTCGCGTGACCGCAGCGGCCAGCGGGGCGGTCGCCATGTCCGGCTGCGTCGCGATCAGGTCTGCCGTACGGACGGCGTCGGGCAGGCTGTATCCCGTCGTCGGATGGAAGAGCCCCGCCCGCAGGCCCAGCGGCACGACGCCGCCGGCCTGTGCCAGATAGGCCTTGAGGTCGCCGCCGAGGGCGATCGGCAGGACGCCGGCCTCGCGCCGCAGGATTTCCGCCGGGCCCCAGCCCCTGGTCTGCGCATAGGCGCGGATGCCGTCCGCAAGCGCCTGCTCCGGCGTTTCGGGGCCATCCGAATAATAGGTGTCCTCCACCAGGATGCGGTCCTCTGCGAAGGGCAGCGTGTAGACGAAGCGGTAGCCGTCCTTCTGCGGGACGGTCGCGTCCATCACGATCGGCATCTCCGGCCCCGGCGCCCGGATGGCGAGTTCCAGCCCGACGAATTTCTGGAAGCGGACGTCCAGCGCCGCATCCGGCCGATATCCGCGCGCGTCCACCACCGCGCTGGCGGCGATCGACCGTCCGTCCGCAAGATCGACGCCGTCGGCGCGCAGGGCGCGGACAGGGACGCCGCAGACGAGGCGGTCGCCCAGCGCCTCACGCAATACCGCGCCAAAGCGGGCCGAGGAGATCGACGCATAGCCCGTTTCGATCACGCGGGACCGCCGTGGGAATGCGACCGCGTAGCGCGGCCAGCGATGATCCACGAACGGGTCGAGCCAGCGATGCTGCGCGGCAGACAGGTCGCCCGCGTGGAACGACCATGTATGGTTGCCACCTGCGGTCGCCGCGCTTTCGATCAGCATGATCTCGATCTCGGGCCGCAGGGTGGCCAGTCGGTAGGCGGCAAGGCCGCCGGCCAGTCCACCCCCCACGATGATGCATCCGACCGCCCTCACCCGGCACGGTCCATCCGCAACGGTTGGCCGCCGCACAGCACCTCCGCCAGGCGGGCCGCCTCCGCCGCACCGCCGGTCGCCGCGATGCTGCGGCCGATACGTTCGGCATTGCGCGCAAATCCGGGCTCTGCCATCAGCCGCAACAGCGCAGCCTCGACGCTGTGGCGATCCACCTTGCGCGGCGTCAGGGCCAGGCCGATCCCGTGATGCGCGACGCGGGCGGCGACGCCGGGCTGGTCGAAGGCCATGGGCAGAACCAGCATCGGCACGCCGGCCTCGACGGCATCGAGTGCCGTATTCAGCCCGCCATGGGTTACGCAGATCGTCGCCTGCCGCAGCATGGCGCGCTGATCGACGAAATCGGTGACGAGTTCGGCGTCGATGCCGGCGGCCCCGTCCGCGTCGAGCCCGCCGCAATGCGCGACGACAAGCCGCAATCCCAGCGTCCTGCAGGCGGCGGCGACAGCCTTGAACAGGTCCAGCCTATGCCCCTGCATCGTGCCGAAGGACGCGTAGACAAGCGGGCGACGTTCCTTCGGCGCGAAAAGGGATACCGGCCGGAAGCGGCGGAATGGGCCCAGCGGGCGGACATGCGTATCGTCAGCGCGAGGGAAATCGAACTCGGCGACGGTCTGCGACAGTGTGGCCAGCGACGACAGACAATCCTCGATCCGCTCGACGCCATCGACGCCCAGCAGCGCTGCGGCCCGCTTGATCGCCTGACGCTGCGGCCTGAGGATCATGTCGGCGACCCGCCTGCCGCCGCGATTGCGCTTCAAGCCTTGTGGCGAGGGGTCGTATGGCCAGCCGATATAGGGCGGAGGCAAGGCAGGATCGACTTCGACCGGCAGCGAGCAGGCAACGGACAGGTAAGGCAGGCCGAGGCTGCGGGCCACAAGGCCGCCACCCGGCTCCATCTCGTCGACCAGCAGCGCCTCGATACCCGCCTGGCGCAGCAGCGCGGGCGCATGGCGTGCGATATCGGCGGTCGCGCGCGCACCGCCTTGCAGGATCTTCCACAATCGGACTACGCCGTTCCGGCCACCCGCATCGTTCCGGAGCGTTTCGAGGTCGGCCGCGTCACCGGGCAGCGCCAGGAAACTGGCGCCCTCCAGCGTCAGTTCCGGTCCGACACCGCCATGCGCCAGGATCGCCACATCGTGGCCGCGCGCCAGCAACGCCTCGCCGATTGCCTCGAAGGCGGCGATGTGGCTGGCATAGGGCGGGCAGACGAGAGCGAAACGCATGGAGGCCATTATCGGTGCAGGGTTGCCGGATAGTTGCTCCCCCTGGAACCGCTTTAAAGGGCCATGGCTGAAAAAAGCGTCAGGCGCGGCGGGCGCGGCGCGGCACAACCGGCGCGCCCGGCTTGGCAGCGCCCGCCGACGTACGCCAGCCGCTGCCGGCGATCGTCACCACGCGTTGGCCACGGAAGTCCGTTTCGCAGCGGATGAAGGAGCGGTCCGCCATATAGGTCAGCAGAAAGCGCCCGCGCGAGGGCGAATGGCTGCCATAGGCACGGGCCAGTGCTTCATCGCTGGGGCAAGGCTCGTTCTCGCGCGCGGCGCGCGCCAGCATCATGTAGACGCCCTGCATGTCTTCGGGCAGTTGCTCCGACCGGTCGATGACCTGCCGCCACTCGTCATCCTCGGTTTCCTCGCTGACGCCGGCGCGCGCCAGCGCCAGCCGCCGGCGGAAGCTGGACATGTCGGTGTCGGCGCCGCCGATACGCTTGAGGCGGCAGTGCATCAGGAAATCCTGGTACAGAACCGCCGCCGGCCGGAAGGCCGCGTCAGGATCGTCCAGAAGGGCGGCGAAGATGGCGTCCAGCGTCTCCTGCCTGTCGGCCAGTTCTTCGGCCGTCGGCTCGTCTTCCGGCAGAGGCGCGGAAATGGACGGGCGCGCGGTGCTGACGCGCTCCAGCAGCTCGCGCGTCGCCACCTGCGGCTCGCGCGGCATCGGCTCGGGAAGGTCGTCCGGCTCGTCGGCACCGGCGGTGAAGATCAGGTCGGCCATCGCCTCGCGCGGGGTTTCGGGAAGGGCCATCAATGTCGGGCGGCCCGACCGGCCCGCCGTCTCCACGGGCCCGATGCGCACCGGGATCGGGCGCCGCGACAGCGCAGGCCCAAGCGCGACGAACTGGCCGGGCTCGAGATCGCGGAACCGCTCCGCCTGCCGCCTGTCCATGCCCAGAAGGTCGGCCGCGCGCGCCATGTCGATGTCGAGGAAGGTGCGCCCCATCAGGAAATTGGACGCCTCGGCGGCGACGTTCTTGGCCAGCTTGGCCAGCCGCTGCGTGGCGATCATGCCGGCCAGCCCGCGCTTGCGGCCGCGACACATCAGGTTGGTCATCGCGCCCAGCGACACGCGCCGGGCCTCGTCGCCCACCTCCCCGGCGACGGCCGGCGCGAAGATCTGCGCCTCGTCGACCGCGATGAGCATCGGATACCAATAGTGCCGGTCGGCGTCGAAAAGCCCGTTCAGGAAGGCACTGGCGCAACTCATCTGCACCTCGGCGTCCAACCCTTCCAGGTTCAGCACCACGGACGCGCGATGCTGGCGAATGCGATTCGCGATGCGGGCCAGCTCGCTGGGCGTGCGGTTGGCGTCCACGACGATATGACCGAACCGCTCCGAAAAGGAGACAAAGTCTCCTTCCGGGTCGATGATCGCCTGCTGCACCACATCGGCGCTCTGCTCCAGAATGCGGCGGAACAGATGCGACTTGCCCGACCCTGAATTGCCCTGCACCAGCAATCGCGTGGACAGGAGCTCTTCCAGGTCCATTTCCGCCGGGTCACCCGTCGCGGTAGAGCCGAGATCGACGGCAACCTTCATGGATGAAGACATCCGGCCATGGCGGAAACGCGTACACCTCTTCTAAGGACAGAGAGCCTTCTTAACCACCGGACCGGCGGCTTTGAAGCCCACGGTGCGTTTGATCCACAGACAATCTGTCCAATCTCCGGTTTCGATTTTTCGCTTTAACGTCTTTCTCGACCATCCATCGCGTCTAGATGGATTCCAAACACGCGGATGCCGGCCGGCGCCGGACGTCGAATAGGGGATACGGCATGTTCGACACGTTCGACCCTGTTTTGCTGGCGCGGTTCCAGTTCGCCTTCACCGTTGCGTTCCACATCGTCTTCCCCTCCTTCACCATCGGGCTGGCCTCCTATCTGGCGGTGCTGCACGGGCTTTGGCTGGGCACGGGCAAGCAGGTCTACCTGACGATCTTCCAGTACTGGCTGAAGATCTTCGCCGTCTCCTTCGCCATGGGCGTCGTGTCCGGCATCGTCCTGTCCTACCAGTTCGGCACCAACTGGTCCGTCTTCTCCGACAGGACCGGGCCGATCCTGGGGCCGATGATGGCCTATGAGGTGCTGTCGGCATTCTTCCTGGAAGCCGGCTTTCTCGGGGTGATGCTGTTCGGCCTCAACCGCGTCGGCAAGGGCCTGCACTTCTTTGCCACGCTGATGGTGGCCATCGGCACGCTCGGCTCGGCCTTCTGGATCCTGTCGGTCAATTCCTGGATGCAGACGCCGGCCGGCTTCGCCATCGCCGAGAATGGCCAGTTCGTACCGGTGGACTGGTGGGCGATCGTCTTCAACCCGTCCTTCCCCTACCGCCTGGTCCACATGGTGCTGGCCGCCTACCTGACCACGGCTCTGGTGGTCGGCGCCGTGGGCGCCTTCCACCTTCTGCGCGACAGGGGCAACGCGGCGGCGCGCACCATGTTTTCCATGGCACTCTGGATGGCGACCATCGTCGCGCCAATCCAGATCTTCGCCGGCGATCAGCACGGGCTGAATACGCTGGAGCACCAACCCGCCAAGGTAGCGGCGATGGAAGGCCATTTCACCACCAACCGGGATGGCGGCATGCCCCTCACCCTGTTCGGCCTTCCCGACATGGAAGCGGGCGAGACGCGCTATGCGGTGGAAATTCCCAATCTCGGCTCGGTCATCCTGACGCATTCCCTGGACGGCGAGGTGCAGGGCCTCGACGCCTTCCCGCGGGAAGACTGGCCCTATGTCCCCATCGTCTTCTTCTCGTTCCGCATCATGGTGGCCATCGGCTTCGCTATCCTGGGCCTAGGGCTGTGGGCGCTCTACAGGCGCTTCCGGGGCTCCATCGCCACCGACAGGTGGCTGCAGCGCGCGAGCGTCATGATGGGGCCGATGGGCTTCGTCGCCGTATTGGCCGGCTGGATCACGACGGAAGTCGGCCGACAGCCCTACACGGTCTACGGGCTGCTGCGGACGGCGGAGAGCCATTCGCCCATCGCCGCAGCGGCGGTCGGCGCCAGCCTCATCGCCTTCATCATCGTCTACTTCATCGTGTTCGGTACGGGCACGTTCTACATCCTGCGGTCGATGGTCAAGGCACCGTCCGTCTTCGAACAGGGCCCCGACCCCAGGGAGCCGATCCGCACGGCCGGCATCACGCCCGGCCAGCAGATGCAGGAAAGCGGCGGCACGACCGCGCCGTCGCGCTGAGGAGACAGAGCCATGGACCTTCCCCTCATCTGGGCCTTCATCATCGCCTTCGCCGTTCTGGCCTATGTCGTGCTCGACGGGTTCGATCTGGGCATCGGCATCCTGTTCCCGTTCCTGAAACGGCACGAGAACCGGGATACGGCAATCAACACCGTCGCGCCCTTCTGGGATGGCAACGAGACCTGGCTGGTCATGGGCGGCGGCGGCCTGTTCGCCGTCTTCCCGCTGGCCTACGCCATCGTCATGCCGGCACTCTATGCGCCCATCATCGTCATGCTGCTGGCGCTGATCTTCCGGGGGGTCTCTTTCGAATTCCGGTTCAAGACCGTGCGCTGGCGGGGCGTCTGGGACATGGCCTTCTTTCTGGGCTCGCTCATCGCCGCCTTCTCGCAGGGCATCGCGCTGGGCACCATCGTGCAAGGCATCGAGATTGAAAACCGCGCCTATGCCGGCGGCTGGTACGACTGGCTGACGCCCTTTTCCATCATGACGGGCGTCGCCGTCGTGGTCGGCTATGCGCTCCTCGGCTCGACCTGGCTGGTGGTGAAGACGGAAGGCCCTCTGAACCGGCTCGCAGCCCGTTACGCCGAGTTGACGGGCATCGGGACCCTGGTGTCGATCGGCGCCGTCAGCCTGTGGATGCCGTTTCTGCAGCAAGCCTTCTATTCACGCTGGTTCACCTTTCCGCAGATCCTGTTCGTCGCGCCCATTCCCATTCTGCTGCTGGTTTGCGCCCTCAGCCTGTTCAGGAGCCTGCGCGACCCGATTTCCGCCTACCGGCCGTTCCTGTCGGCGCTGGGCCTTTTCGTCCTGTCCTATATCGGCATCGGCATCAGCTTCTATCCCAACATGCTGCCGCCCGAGCTGACGATCTGGCAGGCCGCCGCCCCGGACGAAAGCCTGGCCTTCGTGCTGGTGGGCGCGGCGGTGCTGGTGCCGATGATCCTTGCCTATACCGCTTATTCCTACTGGACCTTCCGGGGCAAGGTGCGGGAAGGCGAAGGCTATCACCAGCATGGGCATTGACCGCCGATGAACCGCCGCCTGTCGCAAGTCCTGTGGTTCGTCGGGCTGTGGACGGCTAGTATCGTCGCCCTCAGCGTCGTCGCCTACGGTATAAGGGCGATGATCCTGTAGCCGCAGCCTCGTGCGCGCATGTGCGCACCCCGGCCGGATCCGCTTTCAGGCGGCGATGGCGGGAACCGTCTCGCGCACCAGCGCCATGTCGGCGTGGAAGGCCCGCTGCTCGGCTTCCTGCGCAGCCCGGTCCGGCAGCCGCAGGATGTAGGCGGGGTGCACCGTCACCAGAAGCCGCGTATCGGCATCCAGCTCGATCAGCCGCGAACGCGTGTCGCGGATCGTCACGGCCTTGCCCAGCACCGCCGTCGCCGCCGTTGCGCCCAGCGCCACGATCAGTTTCGGTCGGATCAGCTCGCGCTCGATATCCAGCCACCAGCGGCACATCTTCACCTCGCCCGCATTGGGCTTCTGGTGGATGCGTCGCTTGCCGCGCGGCGTGAACTTGAAATGCTTGACCGCATTGGTGACGTAGACCTGCGACCGGTCCACCCCCGCTTCCGCCAGCGCCCGGTCGAATACCTTGCCGGCCGGGCCGACGAATGGCTCTCCGGCAAGATCCTCCTGGTCGCCCGGCTGCTCGCCGACGAAGATCACCGGCGCATCGGCGGGGCCGCGCCCGAAGACCGTCTGTGTCGCCGGTTCCCACAAGGGGCAGGCGCGGCATCGCGATGCCTGGTCGCGCGCTTCCCCGATATCCTCCGGCCTTCGGTTGAAACCGGCAAACGCTTCCTCCGCAGGCTGTCCAGCCTTCACCATGGCCGCTTTCTCCGCATGTCGTTCATGGCGCAGTCCCGGCATCGACGGCGCGGTTTCAAGCATGCGGCGCGCGGCCGCTTCCGCGCCCTGCACGAGCGGGCGGATCAACTGGGCCTCGGGCAGATTATGCCAGTATTTGCGCGGCATCTCCGATTGCATCGCCTTCACCTTCAAACGGGCCGGATTGAAGATCGAGGCATAATAGGTCAGCCACAGCGCCTCCACGGCGTCCTCATCCGGCTTGTCGCTGGCCAGCGCCGGCGGGCCGAACTGAAGTTCCGTTCCATTCCAGTGGGCGGAGCGAAGCGGCGTCAGAAGCGTCCACTCCATGCCGGTGAAACGCCTTGTGAAAAAGGGCGCCGTCAGTTCCACCGTGTGATGGAACGGCTCGAACCAGGCAATGTAATGCGGCGTACCATTGTCGCCCGGCACCTCGCGGAAGCGCACGAAGGCTTTCATCTTATGGCTGTCACGCAGCACTGATTTCTGCATCTCCTGCGCGCGCCGCACTTCCGGGTCGGACGCCACCTCCAGCAGTCGGCGATCCGCCTGCAGACGCCAGAGCAGGCTATACAGCAGCAGAAAGCGCTGGGGATCACGGTTGCAGGCGGCGTTGCGGGCGAGATCGATAAAACCGCGCGGCACCTTGGGGGGCGGCGCGCCGCCCGCCTGCCGGGGCAATGGCTCGCCGAACAGGGCGCCCTCGCCCTCCACCACGAAATTCATCGCCTCCGGCGTCAGCCCATGCGACAGCGCAATCCGGGCCGCTTCGCGCCAGCCATCGAAATCGGCGGGATGAGACAGGGTGGCGGCAAACATCTCAAAACAGGCTCAGTTGTTGTGCCGGCGGCACCAGCGCGTCGCGCAGGCGCGCGCTGTCGGTCAGCCCGCCGGGCGTCCAGTCCAGCGCGGATATGAATGGGCGTACCTTCGCCACGGACTGGCAAAGCCGCGCGATATCGTCCAGCCGCAAGGTCTTATGGCGGCGCGTGGACAGGATGCGAGTGACGGATTTCGTACCGAAGCCGGGAACCCGCAGAAGCATTTCGCGGTCGGCCCGGTTGACGTCGACCGGGAACCGCTCCCTGTTCTTCAACGCCCAGGCAAGCTTTGGGTCGATGGCAAGATCGAGCATGCCATCCGTTCCGCCGGCGACGATTTCCGAACGCTCGAACCCATAGAAGCGCAACAACCAGTCGGCCTGGTACAGCCGGTGCTCGCGCATCAAGGGGGGCCTCGCCAGCGGCAGCCGGCTGGACGAATCCGGAATGGGCGAGAAGGCCGAGTAGTACACGCGCTTCAGCCGAAACGAGCCGTAGAGATTTTCCGAACGCGCCAGTATGGCGTCGTCGTCCGCCCCGTCGGCCCCGACGATCATCTGCGTCGACTGCCCCGCCGGAGCAAAGCGCCTCGGCCTGGTCTTCGCTTTCTTTTCCGGCTCGCTCTCCTCGATCTTCAGGCGCAGATGCCCCATGGAGCGGCGGATATCGCGCGGCTTCTTTTCGGGTGCGAACTGAGACAGGGCGATATCCGTCGGCAACTCGATGTTGACGGACAGGCGGTCGGCATAAAGCCCGGCCTCTTCCATCAACTGGGGTGAGGCCTCCGGAATGGCTTTCAAATGGATATAGCCCGCAAAATTATGGTCGAGCCGCAGGGACTTCGCCACGCGCACCATCTCTTCCATCGTATAATCGGAGTTGCGGATGATTCCGGAGGACAGGAACAGGCCCTCGATATAATTCCGACGATAGAAGTTGAGCGTCAGATCGACGACTTCCTCCACCGAAAACCGGGCCCGCGGCACATTCGACGAATGGCGGTTCACGCAATAGACGCAGTCGTAGATGCAGAAATTCGTCAGCAGGATCTTCAATAGCGAAATGCATCGTCCGTCCGGTGCATAGGCGTGGCAGATGCCCGACCCCTCGGTGGAGCCGATGCCTCCGCTTTTCAGCGAATTGCGCTTGACCGACCCGCTCGACGCACAGGAGGCATCGTATTTCGCGGCGTCGCTCAAAATGGCGAGTTTGTCGAGAAGCGTCGTTCGGGCCATGCTCAAAGCATATACCGTTCGCTCTTTGTTCTATCCAGTGACCGATTGTCGCGCAACACCGGTCAAGGCGGTTAACGGGCGGTTAAAGCCGCACGCAGCCCTTGTGGAGGCGGCTTTCGCAATGGGTGCGCAGATGCGCGCACTGTGGCGTAAGTCCCACAAAAGCCGCAAGGAATGCCCCCGGGTGGCCGCATCGTAGGTTGTCATTTACCGCATCCCCGGCATTTTACCGGATGCGCTCGGGGGAGCGTGCGGTTTAAGGGGGAATGTCTCAAGCATTCCGAACGGCGGAAAGTGATTGCGAACGTGCCTCTGCGTAGAACGGGCATCGTCCTGACCTTGATGGCTTCCACGATGTGCTCCGCCCTTCTGGCCGGAACGCCATCGGCGCATGCCTTCGAGCTGTTCGGCTTCAAGTTCTTCGAAGGCGAGGATGATTCCGAACCGGTGCTCGATCCGGTCAACTACTCGGTCACGCTGACGCTCACGCAGCCTGTCGACGGGCTGGAAGATGCGATGGAAGCCGCATCCACGCTGATCGCCGACGAAGACGAGCCGGTATCCGGCTCGCTCGGCCTGCTGGCCAAGGCGCGCAACGACCGCAAGCGGCTGGTTGCCGCCCTGTACGAAAATTCCCGCTATGACGGCATCGTTACCATCCGCATCGAGGGGCAGGACATCGCGACCCTGCCGCCGGACACGGCGTTCAATACGGCGGGTACGGTGCCCGTAACCATCACCGTGGAACCCGGCCAGCTCTACAAGGTCGGCCGGGTTGCCATCACCACGGACGGCCCCCCCGTGGTGGACCCGGCGGATTACGAGTTGACCCGCGGTTCCTCGGCGGACTCGACGCGGATCCTGTCGGCGCAGAACCGCATATATCGCGATATCGAGGATACGGGGCGCCCCTTCGCGGCCGTCACGCACCGGGACGTCATAGCCGACTCGGCACGTGGCGAACTGGACTACGAATTGTCGCTGTCGCCCGGGCAGCGCGTTCCCTTCGGCGTGACGAGCGTCAAGGGAACCCAGGCCGTGCGGCCCGGCTTCGTCGCCTACATGGCCGGCATTCGCCCCGGCACGGTCTATTCCCGGCAGGAGCTGGCCGACGCGCGCGAGCGACTGTCCAAGTTGAACGTCTTCTCCAGCGTCAATGTGCGCCCCGCCGATGGCCAGGTCGCCGATGGGACGCTGCCGGTGATGGTGGAGGTGGCGGAACGTCCCTTCCGCCTCTTCGGTGCGGGCGCGACCTTCTCCAATACCGACGGCGCCGGCGTGAACGCCTATTGGCAGCACCGCAATCTGTTCGGCGGGGCGGAGAGCCTGCGCATCGAAGGCGCGGTGACCCGCATCGGCGCGAACGAAATTTCCAATGCCGGCCGCGAGACCGACGGGTTCGACTATCGCGGCTCCGCCGTCTTCCGCAAGCCGGGCGTGCTCGGCCCGGATTCGGTCTATATCGGTTCGCTGACCGCCCTGCGGGAACAGCCACTTGCCTACGACCGCGCATCGGTGGCGGGCTACAGCGGCGTCGAGTATCGCATCGACAAGCAGCAGTCCGTCACGGCCGGCATCCTCATCGAGTATGAGGAGATAAAGGATTATCTCGGCACGGAAGACTTCCTGATCGGGTCGGTCCCGCTCAGCTATACTTACGACGCCCGCGACAACGAGCTGAACCCAACCGGCGGCTACATGCTGAAGGCGACGGCGGAGCCCTCCTACGACGCGTTGAACTCCGTGCCCTTCTTCAAGGCCCGTGGCGACGCCTCGGCCTACCTGTCCTTCGACGAGGACGGCAGGTTCGTGGCGGCCGGGCGGGTGGCATACGGCACCATCCTCGGCGCCGACCTCGAGGACGTGCCGAACGACCGGCGGTTCTTTGCCGGCGGCGGCGGCTCGGTCCGCGGCTATGTCTACCAGTCGATCGGCCCTTATTTCCCGAGCTTCGCCCTGCCCGGGACAAACCCGGACTTCGTCGATACGCCGACGGGCGGCCTGTCGCTGTTCGAAGCCTCCCTGGAGCTGCGCATCGGCATCACGGAAACCATACAGATCGTACCCTTCGTGGACGGCGGAACGGTTTCCGACGACCTTTTCCCCGATTTCGGCGAGTTCAAGATCGGCGCGGGCGTCGGCGCCCGCTACCTGACGAGCTTCGGCCCGATCCGCGTCGACGTCGGCATTCCGCTCGATCCCGGTCCGCGCGACGGCGATTTCCAGATTTACGCAGGCATAGGGCAGTCGTTCTGATGCTGCAGTTCCGCACCGTCCGCACCCGCATCGCCGCCCTCGCCGCCCTTGGCGGGGCGTTCCTGTTGCCCGCGCCCGCAGCCCATGCGCAAGGGTTCATCGCCAACCAGATCGAAAACCTGATCTCGACCGAGAACGCGCAGGTGGAGATCGAGGGCCTGTCGGGCGCGCTGTCCGGCAATATCCGCATCGAAAGCCTGACCGTATCGGATCCGGACGGCGTCTACCTGACGGCGCGCGATCTGGCGCTGGACTGGTCGCCGACGGCGCTGATCCGGCGCACGGTGGAAATCCAGCGCCTGACCGCGGGCTCTATCGACTTCACGCGGCTGCCGCAGGGCACCGCCGCTACGGCCGAGGATGACAGCGGCGGCGGCGGATTCTCGCTGCCCAACATCACCGCCAATGTCGGCGAGATCTCCATCGGCCGCTTTACGCTCGGCGAGGCCGTTGCCGGCGTCGCGGCGGAACTGTCGGCCAATGGTGGGCTGAACCTCACGCGTGACCCGGCCGCGCTCGATGTGCGCCTCGCCGTGGAGCGGCTGGACAGGCCGGGTACGGTCAACGCGACGATTGGCTTTGCCCCGGACGCGAACCGCCTGGTCCTGAACGTCGATGCGAACGAGCCGGAAGGCGGCATCATCGCCGGCCTCCTGAAGCTGCCCGGCGCACCGCCTGTCACCGTCAACGTCACGGGCAATGGTCCCCTCAGCGATTTCACCGCCAATGGCGCGCTCGACATCGCGTCCGAACGCGCCATCACCATCGAGGCGGCCGTGCAGGACGGCGCCGAGGGCCGGCGCCTGACCGCCAATATCTCCACGATCACCGGCCCCTTCGTGCCGGCGCAGTACGCCGACATGGTGGGCGAGACGGCCACGGTCGCCGCGGATATCCTGCTGCGCACCGAAGGCGGCATCGTTACAGTCAACCGCGGCCAGCTCGTGTCGGGCGCACTGCAGCTCGATGCGTCCGGCACCTACGACCCGGCCGGCTCTACCAACGATCTGCGCGTCACGCTGGCGACGGACGAGGGCAACCCCGTACCGCTCTCGTTCGGCCAGCTCGGCGCACGCAGCGTGCTGGAAGTGTCGTCGCTGGACGCCACCCTTTCCGGCGCCCTGGCATCGGCCGCGCTGACCGTCGAGGCGGCGGCGCGCACCGCAGGCTACGAGGATTATCTTGCGCGGGATGTCACGCTGCGCGCGACGAGCCCGGGCTTCGACCTGAATGCGATCTCGGGCCCGTTCCAGCTTGCGCTGGACGCCGCCAGCGCCAGCGCGCCGGAAGGCGTCGCGGCGAACGTCTTGACCGGCCCCATCGCCCTCGCCGTCGATGGTCAGCTGACGGAGGGCGAGATCGTCATAGACTCCAACAGCCTGACGACAGGCGCGGCCAGCGCCGCCGTCACCGGGCGGGCGGCGCGCGATTTCTCGACATTCGACTTCGCCCTGCGCTCCGACGTGGAAAGCGCCGCGTTGGCGCAGCAACTGACGCAGTATGCCGGCGAGCGCATCGCCCTCAGCGGTTCGGTTTCGCGCACGGCCGAGGGCTACGAAGGACGCGACCTCACCATCGAAGGCACGGGTCTTTCGGTCGAGGCATCCGGCAGCCTGTCCGGCGAAACCATTTCGGCCAATGCGTCGGGCACGCTCGACCAGGCACAGATACCGGACTCCGGCTTGACCGGCACCGCCGACTTCACCCTGAATGCCGCCGGCACGCTCGGTGCACCGCAGGTCGACCTGACGTTGAACGGCGCGAACCTCGACATAGCGGGGCGGACGCTGCAGGAAATCACCGCTCGTATCGATGGCACCTTCGCACCGGAGGCGCCCAACGGTACGGTCGCGGTCAACGGGCGGTTCAACGACCAGCCGCTGGAAGTGACGGCCGATTTCGATACCGCAGGCGACGTCCGAAACTTGCGCAACCTTGCCATCGTGCAGGGCGACAACCGCGTCACCGGTGCAGTGGCGCTCACCGCCGCCAACGTACCGTCCGGCGATCTCGATATTGCCGCACCCGATCTATCCACGCTCGCGGGCCTTGTCGGCGTCGAGGCCAGCGGCGACGTGGCGGGTACGCTCGCCTTCACCACGCCGGGCGGCGCGCCGCAGGCCGCCATCGACATCCGGTCCACCTCGTTGTCCTTCGGCGAAACGGACCTGGCCAATGCCACGGTGGATGTGACCCTGTTCGATTACATCGACAGGCCGCAGGCCGAAGGCGCGATACAGGCCGCGTCGCTGGCCCTGACCTCGCTGACGGTTGCAGCCCTCGACATCGACCTGTCGCGCCTCAACGATGCGACAGTCATCGATGGCAGCACCACCATCAACACTATCGCCACCGCATTGAACGGCAGCGTCTCCTCGATACAGGGCGAGACGGCCATAGACCTGCGCCGCCTGACGGCCGACATCGATGGCGCCGCCGTGGCGCTGCGGGAGCCGACCCGCGTCACCATCGGGCAGAGCGGGGTCAACCTTGGACGCATCCTTCTGGCCGTCGGCCAGGGCGGGCTGGAGCTGACCGGCGCAATTTCCGACGAAGTCCAGCTCGACCTGGCGCTGGATGCCTTCCCCCTCGCCGTCGCCAACCCCTTCGTCGCCGGTCTAGATGCGGCGGGCACGCTGTCGGGCGACGTGTCCACTGCCGGTCCGGCCGACAATATCCGCGCCGATTTCAATGTGGCGCTGGCCGGGCTGCAGAGCGCCCAGACGCGCCAGGCCGAGCTGCCGGCCGTGGACGGCGCCCTTGCGGGACGGTATCGCGGCGGCATCGCAAGCCTGGATACGGCCCGTCTGGAAATCGGCGGCGGTACGGTGACCGTGTCGGGAGACGTCGGCCAGACGCTGGATGCCGTCCTGACCCTCACCGACATTCCGGTATCCATCGCCAATGGTTTCGTGTCCGATCTCGGCGCATCCGGCATGCTCAGCGGGCGGGCCGAGGCGACGGGGGACCTCGACAACCCCATCGTCGTCTTCGACCTCGACGGGCGCGACATTTCGGCTGAAAGAGTGGCCGCCGCCGGCACCGGGTCCATGACGATCGACCTGTCCGGCCGGCTGGCCAACTATACCGTCCGCCTGTCGCAGGCCGTCGCCGACATCGGGTCCGGATCCGTCCGCGCCACCGGCAGCGTCGGGCGGGATCTCGACCTTGATCTCGACATCGACCGCCTGCCTGTCGCGCTGGCCAATGCCTTCGTGCCGGGACTCGACGCCACGGGCGACGTTTCGGGCACGGCAAGGGCCACCGGCACCCTGGCGCGTCCGCAGGCGACGTTCCAGCTTGCGGGCGGCAATCTTGCCGCCGCGCCGTTGCGCCAGTCGGGCGTGGACACGGTGGCGCTCGACATTGCGGGCGCCTACCGCAACGACGCGCTGACGCTCGAGCGGGGCGACATCCGCGCCGGTGGCGGCACGTTGAACGTGTCCGGAACGGTCGGCGATACCCTGGATCTGCAACTGGCCATGCAGCAGCTTCCGCTGGCGCTGGCCAATGCGGCCTCCCCTACCCTCGGAGCGCAAGGCACGCTGTCCGGAACGGCGCGCGCCACAGGCTCGCTTGCGGCGCCCGCCGCCACCTTCGATATCAATGGTGCCAACATCTCGGTTGCGGCCTCGCGCGCCGCGGGCGCCCCTTCGGCAAGCCTTGTCGCGGCGGGCGATTTCCGCGACGAAACGGTTGCCCTGCGCACCGCGCGCATCGACCTGTCCGGCGGCGGCAGCATCGTGGCCACAGGCAGCGCAGGACGGCGGCTCAACCTCGATGTGACCCTGTCCGACGTTCCCGCCTCCATCGCGGCGGCGGCCGCGCCGGACGTAGCGCCGCAGGGCACGATCGGCGGCAACATCCAGGCGCGCGGCACCATCGCCAATCCGGATGTCACCTACGACATGCGCGTCGGCGGCCTTTCCCTGGCCCAAACGCGGGAGGCGGGTGTCGGCCCACTGGATGTCGCGGCACGGGGCACCTATGCGCAGAACAGGGTTACCCTGGACGGCAACCTCTCCGGCTCGGGCATCGCCTTCAACGCCGACGGGTCCGTCAACCTGGCGGGCACGCCGGCCTTCGACCTGGCGCTGAACGGCAACGCGCCGCTGTCGCTGGCCAACCGCATCCTGGCCGAGGGCGGCCGCTCCATCCAGGGCGATGTCAGCGTCAATGCACGCGTGTCCGGCACGGCGGCCAACCCCAATGTCAGTGGCACCGTGTCCACCAGCGGCGCCCGCTTCGTCGATACCGGCATCAACCTCGCGGTCGAGAACATCAACACGACGATTGCCTTGTCCGGCGACCGCGCGTCGATCAACGCCTTCTCGGCCAATCTCGGCAGTGGCGGCTCGATCAACGTCGCAGGTGGCGTCGGCCTCGGCGCGGGCTTCCCCGCCGACATCGCCGTCACCATCCGCGATGGCCGCTATGCCGATGGCGAACTGTTTTCCACCCGGCTCAACGCAGACCTGACCCTGACGGGCCCGATTACCGGTGCTGCCGTGCTTGGCGGAACGGTGAACGCGCAGGAAATCGCCATCGTCGTGCCGGACACGCTGCCCAGTTCGCTTGCCGATCTCGACGTGCGGCACGTCAATGCGCCGGCTGCCGTGTACCGCCAGCAACGGGAGATCAATCCGGACTCCGGCGCCAGCGGCGCCAGCGGCGGCGGCATCACCCTGGATCTGACGCTGAATGCACCAAACCGCGTCTTCGTGCGCGGCCGTGGCCTCGACCTGGAGCTGGGCGGCACCATCCGCATCACCGGACCGGCGTCCAATGTCGGCATCGTCGGCGGCTTCGACCTGCAGCGCGGCCGTTTGCAGATCCTCAGCCGGCGGCTGGACTTCGAGCGCGCCTCCCTGTCCTTCACCGGCAACCTCATCCCGACGCTGGACTTTTTGGCGCAGTCGGATACGGGCGAGGCTACCGTCTACGTCGCGGTCACCGGCCCGGCCGAAAACCCGGCATTCACCTTCAGTTCCAGCCCGGCGCTGCCGCAGGACGAGGTGCTGGCCCGGCTGATCTTCGGACAGGCCACCAGCGACCTGTCGCCCCTGCAGATCGCGCAGCTCGCTTCGGCGGCCGCGTCGCTGGCGGGCGTCGGCGGCTCGACGGGGCTTCTCGACAATCTCCGCTCGCAGCTCGGCGTCGACGACATCGACATCCGCACCACGGCGGATGGGCAGGCGGCGGTGGGTGTCGGCCAGTATCTGAACGAGAACACCTATATCGGCGTCGATACCACGGGACGGGTCTCCATCGACCTCGAGCTCGGGCGCGACATCAAGGCGCGCGCGGCCGTCACGGCCGGGGGCGGCGGCGAGGTCGGCGTATTCTATGAGAAAGAATACTGAGGGCGGCCCCGCCCTCGCCGTCCGGCGCACATTAAAATTTCGTCATAGATGGAACGATTGTCTCTATGCCTCATTTCAGGCCGATGGGGCGTATCCAATCCTGTCATGTCAAATTCACCTATGACCATGGAGTGTGAACCATGAGCGAAGCACGCGAACCGTCCGAAATCGATTATCGCGTCGGCAGCCACTTTTCCGACCCGGCCGAAGTGGTCGACGACAGAAACCTGTCGCACGGCGAAAAGCAGGCCCTGCTTGAGGATTGGCGGTTTCGCCTGGACGCGCGCGTCGCGCGGGCCGGCACCAGCGACGTCGTCCGCCGGCGTCATGCGTCCCTCGACAAGGCGCTGGACAGGCTGGACGCCACCCGCCACTGACGCCTTCTGCAGCGCCACAGCGCAGCTTATTTCTGCCCTCCCCGCGATCTGCCCCTTTCCGAATGTGGAAAGGCGTTAGATAGTGACCGGGACAACGCGCCGCAGCACCCTTATGGTGCGGCGCAGCACAACAGCAGGGCAGGCAGTAAACGTGGCTGATACTCATGGATATGGCGCAACGGTCCGCACTCTTGCGGAGCGTGGAGAAGCGGCACGCGAGCGCGGCATCAAGGCGCTCTTCGAAAGTGCACCCGGGCGTTTCGATGCGTTCAGCGCCGCGCTGGAGGATCTGACCCTCGATTATTCCAAGACGGCGTTCGGCGCGGAAGACCGCGAGGCCATGTTTGCCTTTGCGCGCGCATGCGGCCTGGAAGAGCGGCGCGACGCCATGTTTGCGGGCGCCCGCATCAACGCGACGGAGGGGCGTTCGGTGCTGCATGTCGCGTTGCGCGGCCGGCCGGACGATGGCTACGAGGCGGCCGGCGTGTATGTCGGCGACGACGTCGAGGACGTCCTTGTCGCCATGTCCCGCTTTTCGGACGGCATCCGCAGCGGCGAGATCGCGCCGGCACAGGGCGGCCGGTTCACCGATGTCGTCAATATCGGTATCGGCGGCTCCGATCTCGGGCCGGTGATGGCCACGCTGGCCCTTGCGCCCTATCATGACGGGCCGCGCCTGCACTTCGTGTCGAATGTCGACAGCGCCCATATCGCCGATATCCTGCGTGGGCTCGACCCGGCGACGACGCTGTTCATCATCGCATCGAAAACCTTCACCACCATCGAGACGATGACGAACGCCGCGACGGCGCGGCGCTTCATCGCCGAGGCGCTTGGCGAGGATGCTGTCGGGGCGCATTTCTGCGCGGTGTCGACGGCGCTGGACAAGGTTGCCGCATTCGGCATTGACGAGACGCGCGCCTTCGGCTTCTGGGATTGGGTCGGCGGCCGCTATTCGCTCTGGTCGGCCATCGGGCTGCCGCTCATGATTGCGATCGGTCCCGACCGGTTCCGCGAGTTCCTGGCGGGCGCCCGGGCGATGGATCGCCATTTCAAGACGGCTCCGATGGCCGAAAACCTGCCCATTCTTCTGGGTCTGGTCGGCTGGTGGCATCGCGTCGCGCAGGGTTGCCCCTCGCGCGCCGTCATTCCCTACGATCAGCGTTTGGCGCGCCTGCCGGCCTACCTGCAGCAGCTCGACATGGAATCCAACGGGAAGCATGTCGGCCTCGACGGCGAGCGCGTGAAGACGCCGACCGGGCCCGTCGTATGGGGCGAGCCCGGCACCAATGGGCAGCATGCCTTTTTCCAGCTCCTGCATCAGGGCACCGACGTCGTGCCGGTGGAGTTCCTGCTGGGCGCGAACTCGCACGAGCCCGATCTGCAGGATCATCAGGACCTTCTGATCGCCAATTGCCTTGCGCAGAGCGAGGCGCTGATGAAGGGCCGCACGCTGGAAGAAGCGCGCCAGCAACTCCTGGCCGCGGGCCGTTCCGCCGACGAAGCGGAGCGCATCGCGCCGCACCGCGAATTTTCCGGAAACCGCCCTTCCCTCACCATCCTGTATCGCACGCTGGACCCGTACACGCTGGGCCGCATCATCGCGCTCTACGAACATCGGGTCTTCGTGGAAGCCCAGTTGTTCGGGATCAACGCCTTCGACCAATGGGGCGTCGAACTGGGCAAGGAACTGGCGACGGGCCTCCTCCCCGTCGTCCGCGGGGAAGCATCTGCCGAGGGTCGCGACGCATCGACCGTCGGGCTGGTGAACGCGATCTCGACACTGAAAGGGTGACACCATGCCGAACGACGCCACGTTGCCGACGGCCGAGGCCGCCAACCCCATGCGCCGGGCCACGCACAACCCGCTGCCCCGCGGCAACGACGCCGATACGCTGGCGCTCGAGATCGTCGAGAAGCTCACCTATTCGCTGGGCAAGACCACAGGCGTCGCCCGCATGTACGACTGGATGGACGCGACGTGCCTGGCCGTGCGCGACCGCATCATCGACCATTGGATTTCCTCGACCCAGAAGGTCAACAAGGACCAGTCCAAGCGCGTCTGCTACCTGTCGATGGAATTCCTGATCGGTCGGCTTTTGCGCGACGCGATCAACAATCTCGGCCTTGCCGAGCCGGTGAAGCAGGCTCTCGCCCGCTACGGTGTCGAGCTCGACCTGGTCGAGCTGCTGGAGCCGGATGCGGCACTGGGCAATGGCGGCCTCGGCCGGCTCGCGGCCTGTTTCATGGAAAGCATGGCCTCTACCGAGGTGCCGGCCTTCGGGTACGGCATCCGTTATGTCCATGGCTTCTTCCGCCAGGAGATTGCCGACGGCGCCCAGGTGGAACTGCCGGAAGACTGGCTGGCCCATGGCAACCCCTGGGAGTTCGAGCGCCGTGAGACGGCTTACGAAATCGGCTTCGGCGGCAAGGTGACCATGGTGGAAGAGCCGGGGCGTCCGCCCCGCTGCGTCTGGCGTCCGGCCGAGCGCGTCCTGGCCGTCGCCTTCGATACGCCCATCGTCGGGTGGCGCGGCAAGCACGTCAACACGCTGCGGCTGTGGAGCGCACAGGCGCTGGACCCCATCCTGCTCGATGCCTTCAATTCCGGCGACCACATCGGCGCCCTGCTGGAATCGAACCGCGCCGAAGCCATTACCCGCGTCCTCTACCCGGCCGATTCGCATCAGGCCGGACAGGAACTGCGGCTTCGGCAGGAATTCTTCTTCTCGTCCGCCTCGCTGCAGGACATCGTCCGCCGCCATCTGCAGACCTACGACACGCTGGCAAACCTTGCGGACAAGGTGTCGATCCAGCTCAACGATACGCACCCGGCCGTCTCGGTGGCGGAATTGATGCGCATCCTGGTCGACGTGCACGGCATGGAGTGGGACGAGGCCTGGACCGTCACCCAGGCGACCTTCTCCTACACCAACCACACGCTGCTGCCCGAAGCCCTGGAAACCTGGCCGATCCATCTGTTCGAGCGGCTGTTGCCCCGCCAGATGCAGATCATCTACGCCATCAACGCCGACATCATCCGTCATGCCCGGCAGGACAAGGGCCTTGGCGACGGCGAAGTCTCTGCGATCTCGCTCATCGACGAAAACAACGGTCGCCGCGTGCGTATGGGGCAGCTGGCGTTCGTCGGCTCCCACGCGGTGAACGGCGTTTCCGCGCTGCATACGGACCTGATGAAGGAAACCGTCTTCCACGACCTGCACCGGCTGTTCCCGGACCGGATCGAAAACAAGACCAACGGCGTGACGCCACGCCGCTGGCTGTTCGAATGCAATCCCGGCCTGTGCAGCCTGCTCGACGAGACTATCGGCACCGCCTACCGCGACGACCTCGAAAGGCTGATCGACCTCGACCCTTATGCCGATGACGCCAGCTTCCGCGACCGGTTCGCGGCGGTGAAGCTGGCCAACAAGCAACGCCTTGCCAAGGTGATCGAGGAGCGCCTAGCCACCTATGTCGATCCGAGGGCCATCTTCGACATCCAGGTCAAGCGCATCCACGAATACAAGCGCCAGTTCCTGAATATCATCGAAACGGTGGCGCTCTACGACCAGATCCGCTCCTCGCCGCACCTGGAATGGACGCCGCGCGTCAAGGTCTTCGCCGGAAAGGCGGCCCCCAGCTATCACGAAGCCAAGGAAATCATCCACCTCATCAACGACGTGGCCAGCGTGATCAACGCCGATCCGGCCGTGCGCAACCTGCTCAAGGTCGTCTTCATCCCGAACTACAATGTCAGCCTGGCCGAAATCATCATGCCGGCCGCCGACATTTCCGAGCAGATTTCCACGGCGGGGCTGGAGGCTTCGGGCACCGGCAACATGAAGTTCGCGCTCAACGGCGCCCTCACCATCGGTACGCTGGACGGAGCCAACGTGGAGATGCAGGAACATGTGGGCGCGGACAACATGTTCATCTTCGGCCTCAAGGCAGACGAAGTGGCCCGCAGGCGCGCCGACGACCATCGCGGCCAACCGCTCATCGACCAGCAGCCGCTGCTGCGCGCCGCGCTGGATTCCATCGAGGGGGGCGTGTTCTCGGAGGGCGAGCCGGCGCGCTATCGCAGCCTTGTCGGCTCCCTGCGCGACAGGGACTGGTGGATGATCGCCGCCGACTTCGACTCCTACTGGCAGACGCAGCGCCGGCTGGACACGCTCTGGCACGACAAGGCGGACTGGAACTGCATCGCCGTCCACAATACGGCGCGCATGGGCTGGTTCTCCTCCGACCGGTCGATCGCCGAATATGCGCGCGATATCTGGCATGCGGGAGCATTCGAAAAGAAGGGGTGAGCCTGCAGCCATTTTAGCCACGGCGGCATATGGCGTCCGCGCCGGGGGGCGCTATCTTCGAGTACAGATCGGCCGAAGGGCCGGCGAAATGTTCAGTGCCCGCCCACGCGCGGGCCGGGAGGGACTGAATGCCGAATGAGCGCCATGTGGCTCCGATTTCGCGCGATACGATGGCCTACGTGCTTGCAGGAGGGCGCGGCAGCCGTCTGATGGAACTGACGGACAGCCGGGCCAAGCCGGCGGTTTATTTCGGTGGCAAGTCGAGGATCATCGATTTCGCCCTGTCCAACGCGGTCAATTCGGGCATCCGCCGCATCGGCGTGGCGACCCAGTACAAGGCGCACAGCCTGATCCGGCATCTGCACCGCGGCTGGAACTTCCTGCGGCCGGGCCGCAACGAGAGCTTCGACGTGTTGCCCGCCTCGCAGCGCGTATCGGAAGACCAGTGGTATGCGGGCACCGCCGACGCCGTCTTCCAGAACCTCGACATCATCGAGGCCTATGACCCGAAATACATCATCATCCTTGCGGGCGACCACGTCTACAAGATGGACTACGAGATCATGCTGCAGCAGCATGTGGACACCGGGGCCGACGTCACCATCGGTTGCCTGGAAGTGCCCCGCATGGAGGCGCGCGGCTTCGGCGTGATGCATGTGGACGAAAAGGGCCGCGTCACCGACTTCATCGAAAAGCCCGAGGATCCGCCGGCGATACCGGGCCGGCCGGACACCGCGCTCGCGTCCATGGGCATCTACGTCTTCTCCACCGCCTTCCTGGCCGATCAGTTGCGGCGCGACGCAGCCGACCTCAAGTCCGCGCGCGATTTCGGCAAGGATATCATCCCCTATGTCGTTCGCCATGGCGCGGCCTACGCGCATTCCTTCAACCGCTCGGTCGTGCGCTCGTCCAACGAGGCTGACGCCTACTGGCGCGATGTGGGCACCGTCGACGCCTACTGGCAGGCCAATATCGACCTGACCGATGTCGTCCCCCAGCTCGACATCTACGACCGCGACTGGCCCATCTGGACCTATGCCGACGTGACGCCGCCGGCCAAGTTCGTGCATGACGAGGATGGGCGGCGCGGTTATGCCGTATCCTCCCTGGTATCGGGCGATTGCATCATCTCGGGCGGGTCGCTGAAACGCTCGCTGCTGTTTACCGGCGTGCGCATGCGCTCCTATTCGCGGCTCGATCATGCGGTGGTGCTGCCTGGCGTCGTCATCGGCCGACATGCACGCGTCAGCCACGCCGTCATCGACCGCGGCGTCGAAATTCCCGAAGGACTGGTCATCGGCGAGGATCCGGAGCTGGACGCCCAGCGCTTCCGGCGCACCGCCAGCGGCATCTGCCTCGTGACGCAGCCGATGATCGACAGGCTGACGCACTTTGGGTGACATTCGCGTTCTTTCGGTCGCCTCGGAAGTCTTCCCCCTGATCAAGACCGGGGGCCTTGCCGACGTTGCGGGCGCCCTGCCCCTGGCGCTGGAGCGCCTGGGCAACGATGTCCACACGCTGATGCCGGCCTATCCCAGTATCCTGGACCGCGTCGGCCCCCTGGCGCCGAAGGCGCATTTCGCCAACCTCTTCGGCGGCGCCGCCACGGTACTGGCGGCGCAGGCGCACGGGCTGCAGCTGCTGCTGCTGGATGCCCCCCATCTCTACGACCGGCCCGGGGGGCCGTATATCGGCCTCAACGGCTACGACCACCCGGACAATTGGGCGCGCTTTGCCGCACTCGGCAAGGCAGCGGCCGAGATCGGCCTTGGCGCCATCGACGGCTGGCGCCCCGATATCGTCCATGCGCATGACTGGCAGGCGGCGCTGGCGCCGGTGTACCTCGCCTTTGAGCCGGGGCCGCGTCCACGCACCGTCATCACCATTCACAACCTTGCCTTCCAGGGCGCGTTTCCGCACACGATCCTTCCGGCGCTCGGCCTGCCGGACACCGCCTGGTCGATCGAGGGCGTCGAATATTATGGCTCGGTCGGCTTCCTCAAGGGTGGCCTGCACGCCGCCGACCTCATCACCACGGTCAGCCCTACCTATGCGGCGGAAATCCTGACCCCCCATGGGGGCATGGGCCTCGACGGTCTGCTGCGCGGCCGCGCCGACCGCCTGGTCGGCATCGTCAACGGCGTTGACGTCGAGACATGGAACCCGGCGACAGACCCCGAGATCGCCGCCAATTTTACCATCAACGACATCTTCAAGCGCCAGATCAACAAGCGGGCGCTGGAAGCCGAGTTCGGCTTTCTCGAAGACGACGGACCGATCCTGGCGGTGGTGTCGCGCCTGACGTGGCAGAAGGGCCTGGATATCCTCGTGGAGGCGATCGAGCCCATCGTGGCAGGCGGCTTCCGGCTGCTCATCGTCGGCTCTGGCGACCGGCTCCTGGAAGGCGAGTTTCTGGCCGCCTCGGCGCGCCATGCCGGGCGCATCGGCGTGCGCATCGGCTATGACGAGCCCCTGTCGCATCGCGTTCAGGCGGGCGCCGACGCGCTCATCGTGCCATCGCGCTTCGAGCCGTGCGGGCTGACGCAGCTTTATGCGCTGCGCTATGGCTGCCTGCCGGTCGTCTCGCGCGTCGGCGGCCTCGCCGACACCGTCATCGATGCCAACGTGGCCGCCGTAACGGCGGGGGTGGCCACGGGTGTCATTTTCGAGCCCGTCACCCGCGATGCGCTGGTGAAGGGCCTGGTAAGGCTGCGCCGCCTGTACGAGGACCCCGCTTTGTGGCGGGACATCCAGTTGCAGGCCATGCGCAGCAATGTTTCATGGGAACTCAGTGCCCAGCGCTATGCCGGGCTTTATCGCGACTTGCTGAAAGATCAGGATCGATGAGCATCTTAACCGTTGAGACCAGACCCTTCGACGACCAGAAGCCGGGCACGTCGGGCCTGCGCAAGAAGGTGCCGCACTTCCAGCAGCCGAACTACGCCGAAAACTTCATCCAGGCGATCTTCGATGCGGCGGACGTCCCCGAAGGCGGGACGCTCGTGGTGGGCGGTGACGGGCGATATTTCAACCGGGAAGTCGTCGGCACGGTGATCCGCATGGCAGCGGCAAACGGCTTCGGCCGGGTCGTGGTCGGCCGCGACGGGCTTTTGTCCACGCCGGCGGCCTCCAACCTGATCCGCCAGCGCAAGGCGGCGGGCGGCATCATCCTGTCGGCGAGCCACAATCCCGGCGGGCCGGACGGAGACTTCGGCATCAAGTACAATGTCGCCAATGGCGGCCCCGCCCCGGAAGGCGTCACCGAACGCATCTATGCCCGCACCCGGGATCTGTCCCAGTACCGGATCTCCGATGCGCAGGCGCCCGATCTGTCGCAGCCGGGCACGACGCGGATCGAGGCCATGGACGTCGAGATCGTCGATCCGGTGGCCGACTACGCGGCCCTGATGGAAACGCTCTTCGACTTCGACGCCATCCGCGCCGCCATTGCCGGCGGCCTGACGCTGCGCTTCGACGCCATGCACGCGATCACCGGCCCGTATGCGACGGAGATCCTGGAGCGCCGCCTTGGGGCGCCGGCGGGCAGCGTCGTCAACGCCGTGCCGCTGGAGGATTTCGGCGGCGGGCACCCGGACCCCAACGTGGTCTGGGCCGCCCCGCTGGTGGACCATTTGATGAGCGCCAATGCGCCGGCGTTCGGCGCCGCTTCCGATGGCGACGGTGACCGCAACATGATCCTCGGCAAGGGCATCGTGGTGACGCCGTCGGACTCGCTCGCCATCCTGGCGGCCAACGCGCACCTGGCCAAGGGCTATGCCGGCGGCATTTCCGGGATAGCCCGCTCCATGCCGACCAGCCAGGCGGCGGACCGGGTGGCCGCGAAAATGAAGATCGGCATGTTCGAAACGCCGACCGGCTGGAAGTTCTTCGGCAATCTGCTCGATGCCGGCAAGGTGACGATCTGCGGCGAGGAAAGCTCGGGCACCGGCTCGGACCATGTGCGCGAGAAGGACGGGCTCTGGGCCGTCCTTCTGTGGCTGAACATCCTCGCGGTGCGGGGCATGGGCGTTGCCAACATCGTCCACGAACACTGGAAGACCTATGGCCGCAACTATTACCAGCGGCACGATTACGAGGAAGTCGACAAGAAGGCTGCCGAAGACCTGATGGATTCGCTACGCGGCCGCCTCGCCTCCATGGCAGGGCAGCGGTTCGGCACGCTGGTCGTCTCCGAGGCCGACGACTTTTCCTACAAGGATCCGGTCGACGGCTCCGTCGCCACGGGGCAAGGCGTCCGCATCATCTTCTCGGGCGGCTCGCGCATCGTCTTCCGCCTGTCGGGCACGGGCACCAAGGGCGCCACCTTGCGCGTCTATCTCGAGCGGTTCGAGGCTAACCCCGACAAGCACGACCTGCCCGTGGAGGAAGCGTTGAAGGAATTGATCGAAACGGCCGACGCCATCGGGGAAATCCGCAAGCGCACCGGCCGCAGCGAACCCGACGTCCGCACCTGACGGGGACGGCCATGGAGGGCACCCGTCGCATAGATGGGCGGTGGTGGCTGGCGACGCTCGGCGTCGTCGTCGCCGCCGCCGCCATCCTTCTTTTCATGGGCCGCGTCCCCATCTGCGAATGCGGATCGGTCAGGCTTTGGCATGGCGCGGTCGCCAGTTCCGAAAACTCGCAGCACCTGTCGGACTGGTACTCGCCCTCGCACCTCATCCACGGCTTCATCTTCTATTGGTTCCTTTGGCTCATCAGCCGCAACAAGAGCATGGGCTGGCGCCTGTTCATCGCCACCATCATCGAGGCCGGCTGGGAGATCGTCGAAAATACCGACGCGGTCATCGCGCGCTATCGGGACTCCACAATCGCGCTCGACTATTTCGGCGACAGCGTGCTCAACTCCGTATCCGACATCGGCTTCATGATCGCCGGATTCCTTCTGGCGGGCCGCCTGCCGGTCTGGGTGACAGTCGCCATCGCGATCTTCTTCGAGCTGTTCACCGGATACATGATCCGCGACAACCTGACGCTCAACGTCATCATGCTGGTATGGCCGCAGGACTGGATCCGGGCGTGGCAGGGCGGCGCTTGACCGGCATCACCGCCGAACGGGGCCTGCCGCCACGCCTGGGCGCGGTCGTGGATGGCGACGGTGCCCACGTCTCCATCGTATCGCGCCATGCGGACAGGATGGAGCTCTGCCTGTTCGAGGGGGGCATGACGCGCGAAAACCGGCGCCTGGCGCTGCCGGGGCGCCAGGGCGACGTCTTCTTCGGCTTCGTACCCGGCCTGAAGGCCGGCGCCCTCTACGGCTATCGCGCTTACGGCCCCTGGCAGCCGGCCAGCGGCCACCGCTTCGACCCGGCAAAGCTGCTGGTCGATCCGTATGCGATTGCGCTGGACAGGCCATATGCCTACGATCCACGCCTGTCCGCGCCGCCCGATGCCGCGGTCGATACGGCTTCGCTCGTCCCAAGGGCCATCGTGACGGACCTTCCGCTCGATGCCGCGCCGATGCCGCCGAGCATCCCGGGCTTCACCTATGAATTGCCGGTGCGCGGCTTTTCCATGCGTCATGACGGCATCGCCCCCAGTCTGCGCGGCACACTCGCCGCGCTGGCGGAGCCGGCGCTGATGGACCATGTCGCCGGGCTCGGCGTCCAGACGGTAGAGCTGATGCCCTTGTGCGGCTGGATCGACGAGCGGCATCTCCACGCGCTCGGCCTGCGCAATGCCTGGGGTTATAATCCCGTGACCCACATGGCGCTCGACCCGCGCCTTGCCCCCGGTGGCTATGGCGAGTTGCGCCGCGTCGTGGACGCGTTCCATGCGCGCGGCATCCGCGTGCTGGTCGATGTCGTCCTGAACCATTCGGGCGAGAGCGACGAGTTCGGCCCCACCCTCTCCTATCGCGGACTGGACAACCGCCTCTATTACCGCACCCATCCGGACGACCCCGGCCTGCTCGTCAACGATACGGGCTGTGGCAATACGCTGGCGCTGGAGCGCGGGCCGGTCGGCCGCATGGCGCTCGACGCCCTGCGGCTGATGGTGCAGGCGGCCGGCGTCGACGGTTTCCGCTACGATCTCGGCACGGTGCTCGGACGCACCGAAACCGGTTATTTCGAACCCGACGCACCTTTGCTGCGGCAGATCGCCGAAGACCCGATCCTTTGCGACCGCATCCATGTGATGGAGCCCTGGGATATCGGCCCCGGCGGCTACCAGCTCGGCAATTTCAAGCCGCCCTACCACGAATGGCAGGATCGCTTCCGGGACGATATCCGCCGCTTCTGGAAGGGCGAGGACGCGATGGTTGGCGCCGTGGCGACACGTCTTGCCGGCTCGGCCGACCTGTTCCAGCGCAATGGACGCCTTCCCTCCGCCGGCGTCAACTTCATCGCCGCGCATGACGGGTTCTCGCTTGCCGATATCGTCGCCTACGAGCGCAAGCACAACGAGGCGAACGGCGAGGAAAACCGCGACGGGCACAATGAGAACCATTCGTGGAACTGGGGCGTCGAGGGCTTCACCCGGGACGCGGCGGTGATCGAGGCGCGCAGGCGCGATATCCGCGCCCTTCTGGCAACGCTGTTCGTGGCGCGCGGAACCCCGATGCTGACGGCCGGCGACGAATTCGGCCGAACGCAAGGCGGCAACAACAACGCCTATGCACAGGACAACGACCTGTCCTGGCTGGACTGGGCAGCCGCCGATCGGGCGCAGGCCGACTTCACCGCCCGTCTCGCCGCGTTGCGGGCCCGCCACGCGGCCTTGTCGGCGGACGCCTGGCTGAGCGGCGAGCCGACCGAGGGGTGCGACCTGCCCGACGCTACCTGGTACGGAGAAGACGGCATCCTGACCATCGACGGATGGCAGCAGGCGGACCGCCGTCTTCTCGGCCTGTTTCTGCGGCGCGCCGACGACGGGGTGCTCGTCGTCTTCAACGCCGGCATGGGCGAAGCGCTGATGGCCCTGCCGCCGGCCCGGCCGGGCCGAAGGCTGGTGGTGAAGCTGCGTTCCGACACGCCGGAAGCGGGGGAAGCCACGGTATCGGACATGCTGCGGGTCGGGCCCCGCTCGGTGACGATTCTGGTGGAAGAAGCGGGCGACCCATCGCAATCGGCTGCCTGACCTCTTAGGTTGGCGGAATCCGAGTGACCCGGCCCGACGACGCGATGACCATCCGCCAGCTATCCGAACATATGATCGACCAGATCGCTGCCGGCGAAGTGGTCGAGCGGCCGGCCAGCGTCGTCAAGGAACTGGTGGAAAACGCGCTCGACGCAGGGGCAAGGCGCATTTCCATCGTCACGGCGGGCGGCGGCAAAAGCCTGCTGCGCGTGAGCGACGATGGCTGCGGCATTCCGGCGGAGGAACTGCCGCTGGCGGTGCGGCGGCATTGCACGTCCAAGCTTGCCGACAGCCTGCACGATATCGCGACGCTCGGCTTCCGGGGCGAGGCGCTGCCCTCCATCGGCTCGGTGGCGCGGCTGTCGATCCGTTCGCGGCCGGCAAACGCGGCGGACGCCGCCGAGATCCGCGTGGAGAACGGCGTCCTGCAGGGGCCGCGCCCGGCCGCCCTGTCGCAGGGTACGGTGGTGGAGGTGCGCGACCTCTTCTACTCCATCCCGGCGCGGCTGAAATTCCTGAAGGGCGAACGGGCGGAAAGCGGCGCCATCACCGATGTCGTGCGCCGGATCGCCTTGGCCTTTCCGGCTGTCCGCTTCGAGCTGACGGGAGAGGACCGTACCCCTACGGTCTACGAGGCGGCGTCCGACCCCCTGGCGCGCATTGCCGACGTGATCGGACAGGATTTCGCCGACAACGCGCTCGAGCTCGACGCCCTGCGCGAGGGGGTGGGCCTGACGGGCTTTGCGGGGCTGCCCAATTTCAATCGCGGCAACGCGCTTTACCAGTTCTTCTACGTCAACGGCCGTCCGGTGCGCGACAAGATGCTGCTGTCGGCCATGCGGGGCGCCTACATGGACGCCATGGCCAGGGACAGGCACGCCGTGGCCGCGCTGTTCCTGACCATCGATCCGCGCGACGTCGACGTCAACGTGCATCCAGCCAAGGCGGATGTCCGCTTCCGCGATCCGGGACTGGTGCGCGGGCTGGTCGTGGGCGCCATCCGCGCACGGCTGGCCGATGGCGGACTGCGATCCACCACCAGTGGCGCGGAAGCGATGCTGGCGGCCTTCCGCCCCGCCACGACGACGCAGAAGCTCGATTTCGGGTCGAATGCCCCGCACGACAGGCCGGAGCCGAGACCCACCGGCTATACGCCGGCCACCTCACCCTTCCGCCCGCTCGGCAACACGGCTCATGGTCTGTCGAGCCCCGGCCCCATGGGCGGGATGCCGCCCCTCGCACCCTCGGCCCGCGTCGGCGAGCAGGCGGCGGAGACGACCGACGAAACCTTTCCGCTGGGAGCGGCACGCGCGCAAATCGACAAGGCGTTCATCGTGGCGGAAACGTCCGACAGCCTGGTGATCGTGGACCAGCATGCAGCCCATGAGCGCCTGGTCTACGAGGCCCTGAAGACGGCCTTGCACGACAGGCCGCTGCCGGCCCAGATGCTGCTGATCCCGGAGATCGTGGACCTGCCCGAGGCCGACGTGGACCGGCTGATGGATGCGGCAGAGACGCTCCAGCGTTTCGGCCTGTGCCTGGAGCGCTTCGGCCCGGGCGCGATCGCCGTGCGCGAAGTGCCCGCCATGCTTGGGCAGGTCGACGCCACGCAACTGGTCCGCGATCTGGCCGACGAGTTGGCCGGGTCCGATACGACGGACGGGCTGAAGGCCCGCATCGATCACGTAGCCGCCACCATGGCGTGCCATGGATCGGTCCGGTCGGGCCGCGCCCTGCGGGCCGACGAAATGAACGCCCTTCTGCGCGAAATGGAGCGCACCCCAGGCTCCGGGCAATGCAATCACGGACGGCCCACCTATATCGAGCTCAGGAAAGTCGATATCGAGCGCCTGTTCGGTCGGCGTTGACGATGCACCGCCGACCTGATTGAACCATAGCCGCGACATCGAATGCGAACGGGAAAGCCACGGTGATGATGAACCGCATGGACGGCGGCGGGGAAGCCAGGATCAACTATCTGGACGGGGATTTCGAGGTCGTGCGCCCCGGCGCCTACGTGCTTTGCGCCGTGACGGGGCAACCGATCCCCCTCGACCTCCTGCGCTACTGGAGCGTCGCTCGGCAGGAAGCCTATGTCGACGCGGCCGCCAGCCTGAAACGCGAGCTGGAGATCAACCCGTCTCTCGGCCGCGCCACCGGCTAGGGCACGCGCATGTCCTTCCCCTCCAATGGCCATGAGATCGAGCTCAAGCTCCTGATCGACCCGGCGGGGGCGGACAGGCTCGTGGAGTCCGACCTGTTCGGTAGTCCGGATCAAGTCCGGACCATGCATAGCGTCTATTTCGATACGCCGGCACTCGACCTTGCCAAGGCCGGCTTTTCGATGCGCGTGCGGGAAAGCGGCGGAACGTTCATCCAGACGGTGAAGGCCTTCGGCAACGAAGCGGCCGGGTTGATGGCGCGCCCGGAATGGGAGCGCGAGTTGCCCGGCCCCGAGCCGATGCTCGATGACGAACGCCCCATCTGGCAAGGCCTGGGCGATCGCCTGCAGATGGTAGCGCCGCTGTTCGAAGTCGATGTGGAGCGCCGCAGCTGGACCCTTTCGCAGGGCGATTCCGTGTGCGAGGTCGTGCTGGACAGGGGCCACGTGCGGGCGGGCGACCGCCAGGCGCCGGTCTGCGAGATCGAGATCGAGTTGAAGGCCGGCGAAGCCGCGGACCTGTTCGCGCTGGCCCGACGGATCGACGGGGTGGTTCCCGTGTGGCCCGGCGTGATGACCAAGGCAGAGCGCGGCCACCGGCTTCTCGGGCCGGTCCGCCACGCTGTCCGGTCGCAGGCCGCGACGCTTTCGGAAGGCATGAGCAGCCAGCTTGCCTTTCAGCGGATCGCCTCGGCCTGCCTGCGCCAGTTTCGCGTGAACGAGATGCAGGTGGACCCGACCTATCCCGCGGCGCTGCACCAGGCCCGTGTGGCGATCCGCCGGCTGCGTTCGGCCCTTTCCATACATAAGGAGATGCTGGCCGGAGAGCGGCTTTCGGCAATCCGTTCGGCCTTTCGCGATCTCGGCTCCACGCTGGGCGAGGCGCGCGACCTCGATGTGCTGGCCGCCCGCATGGAAGGTTCGGCCTATCTGGCACCGGTGGAGCAGGCACGCCGGAGCGCCTACGAGCGCGCGGCAAAGACGCTGAAGTCGCAACGGACCCGGGCGCTTCTGCTCGACATTTCGGAATGGCTGTCCTTTGGCGACTGGACCACCTCTGCCGACACGCAGGAGCTTCGGCAGGCACCGGCCCGGGAGTCCTCCTCGCAGATACTCTCCCGCCAGTTCAAGCGGGTTCGAAAGGCAGGACGCCACCTCGCCGCGCTGGATGACGAGGCGCGGCATGACTTGCGTAAGATGGCGAAGCGCCTGCGCTATGCCACGGAATTCTATGCGCCGCTATTCGACGACAAGCGAAGCCGCAAGCGCCGGAAGCGCCTTCTCGACGCTCTGGAAACCCTTCAGGAAGCGCTTGGCGCGCTGAACGACATGGCGGGCGCCTCGCAGACGATCACGCGGCTCGATCTCGGCGCGGACGCCGCTTCGCAGATCGCCCGGCATGTCGGCGGGGACCAGCGGGACGATCTTCTGGCCGAGGCCGCCCGCGCCCATGAAGCGATCCGGGCGGCCAAGCCCTTCTGGACATGATCCGCCGTTACGCCGCGTCGCGCAGCCGCTCGGACGTGCCGTCCACCACGCCCTTCGCGGCATAGCGGCGGCCGAACCGGTTGGCCAGGAAGACATCGAACGGCACGTCCTCCTGCCGCACGAAGCCCCTTTGCGGCAGGATGCCCGCCGACAGAAGATCCAGCACCGCGCAGATGCCGGCTGCCGTGGTGATCTGGATGGCGCTATGCAGTTCCCCGGCGATGAGCCCGCTATGGATACGGCGTGCATCGGTCTCCTGCATCAGGCGCCCGTTCCGCATTCCGGTGACGGTGGCGAATGTGACCACCACGTCCTGGCGGGTGGCGGGAAGCGCGTGCTCCAGGATGTCCTTCAACACCGCGCGGCGATGCCTGAGGCCAAGATCGTTGAGCAGCGTCTTCATGATCGCGGCGTGGCCGGGATAGCGTATGGTGCGGTAGTTCAGCGAACGGACCTTGCCGGCATAGGTTTCGCAGAGCGAGCCCAGGCCGCCCGACGTGTTGAAGGCCTCGTATTGCGTACCGTCAATGGACAGCATCTCCAGCTCTTCCATGGCCGGCACGAGGATCTTGCGGCCATCGACGATGGCCTCGCAAGGCTCGATATATTCGTTGATGACGCCATCCGTGCTCCACGTCAGGTTGTAGCCGAGCGCGTTCGACGGAAACTCCGGCAGCGCACCCACCCGCAAACGCATCGTATCCAGCGTATCGAACCTGCCCGCCAGGGCGTTGGCCGCAATCGATATGAAGCCTGGTGCAAGCCCGCATTGCGGGATGAAGGCGGCAGCGCTGCCTTTGGCCAGTTCCGTCACACGGCGTGTGGATGCGACGTCTTCCGTCAGGTCCAGGTAATGCACGCCGCTGGCCGCGGCGGCCTCCGCGATAGCGATCGTCAGGTGGAAGGGGGCGGCGCTGAGGACGGCATGGCGCCCTTTCAGAAGCGCGCGCAGCCCGGCCTCGTTGCGGATATCGACGCTGGCCGGTTCGACATTCGGATGGCGGGCGCCCGCCGCGGCGGCCGCCACGTCGCGATCCGCTACCGTGACGCGATAGTCTCCTGTCTCGGCCAGCATCGCGGCGATGGCCGAGCCAATCTTTCCAGCTCCGATGACGACGATATCGCGCATGAACACACCTCCGACTGATGCGACCGATCGTCCCCTCAATGGGCCATGCCAGGCTTTACAGATCAAACCGTCAAATTCTATATTTCGACGATAAATTCAGACAGATCGCCGATTGGTTTCGTCACTATGCAGATTTCCCCGAGGGACGAAGCGTTACTTGCGCTTCTGGCCGACAACGCCCGGACTCCGGTGGCCGACCTTGCGCGGCGCCTTAGCCTCTCGCGGACGACGGTGCAGGCGCGTATCGAGCGGCTCGAGCGTGCAAACATCATCTCCGGCTACACCGTACGGCTTGGGGAGCAGGTCGAGCGGCATCTGGTGAAGGCCCATGTGCTGATTACGGTGCGCCCCAAGCAGGCGGCCCGCACCATCGCGGAACTGACCGACATGGCCGAGGTGCGCATGCTCCATTCCGTCAGCGGCGAGGTCGACCTGATCGCCATCGTCGCGGCCGGGTCCGTCGCCGCCCTCGACGCCGTGCTGGACAGGATCGGAGAGCTCGACGGCGTCGAACGCACGCAGACATCCGTGATCCTGGCAACGAAGGTCGACCGGTCGTCGGCCTAACCACGTCGTGCGCGCCATGTCGGACCATATCATGGTCATGAAGGACGGCAGGCTGATGGAGGAAGGCGGGACGGACGACATCTTCATCCGCCCCAAGGCCGATTATACGCGCAGTCTCATCGCTGCGGCGTTCCAGGACGTCCGCGCTCAGGCGGCCGCGCGCGTCTCGTCCAGCGACGCCATGTCGATGACGAAGCGGTAGTGCACGTCGCCCTTGACGGTCCGCTCGAAAGCTTCGTTGATATCCTTTATGCGGATCATCTCGATATCGCAGACGATGCCGTGCTCGGCGCAGAAATCTAGCATTTCCTGCGTCTCGGCGATACCACCGATCAGCGATCCCGCCAGCGACCGGCGCCGGAAGATCAGCGGGAAGCCGGCGACCGGCGGCTCGATGGGCTCCAGCACGCCCACGATGATCTGCGTGCCGTCACGCTTGAGGGCGTTGGAATACGGGTTCAGGTCGTGCGGCACGGGCACGGTGTTCAATACGAAATCCAGCGTTCCGGCCACCGCATTCATCTGCTCCTCATCGGTCGACAGCACCACATGGTGTACCCCGAGCGCGCGGGCCTCCGCCTCCTTCGACTTCGAGCGGGTGAACAGCGTCACCTCCGCGCCGAGCGCCACACCGAACTTGATCGCCATATGCCCCAGCCCGCCGAGGCCGACGACGCCGAGCTTGTGTCCCTTGCCCACCTTCCAGTGGCGCAGCGGCGAATAGGTCGTGATACCGGCGCACAGGAGGGGCGCCGCGGCGGCCAGGTCCAGCCCCTCGGGCATGCGCAACACGAACTTCTCACGCACGATGATCTGGTCGGAGTAGCCGCCATAGGTGGGCAAGCCGTCCTGCTTGTCCGTGTCGGCATAGGTCTGCGTCATTCCCTTTTCGCAGTACTGCTCCAGCCCATCGGCGCAGGACGGGCAATCCTGGCAGGAATCGACCATGCAGCCGACGCCGACGCTGTCGCCCCGCTTGAACGCCGTGACGGCGGGGCCGACCTCGGTCACCCGTCCGACGATCTCGTGTCCGGGAACCAGCGGATAGGTGGCAATGCCCCAGTCGTTGCGGGCCTGGTGGATATCGGAGTGGCAGACGCCGCAATGGGTGATCTCGATGCGAACATCGTCGTCGCGCAGGTCGCGCCGCTCGAAGCTCCAAGGCTTCATCGGCTCATTGGCGGCTGTGCAGGCAAAGCCGTAGCTCTGGATCATCGTGAATCCCCTAGGGTCGGACGGAGTAAGAACCTGAAGAATAAGGCCCGCCGGCCGGATGGGAAGCGCCGTCAGCCGAACTTTCGGTGGCGAAAGGCTTCGCGCGTCTCCGTCACGAAGCGGGTACCGAGCGTCGATGGCTCGAACACGAGATCGATGTCCAGCACGCTCGCCTCGGCAAGAAGCCGCCGGGCGGCATGCCCGTCGCCCGCCATGCGTGCCGCGTCCTTGCGCGTGGTGACGAGGTGCAGCCCATCGCGCGCGGCATCGGCTATCAGTTCCGAAATTTCCGCCGGTTGAAACGGGTGGTGATCCGGAAAATCGCGCGTCCGCACGATGTCCGCTCCGACGGCGCGCAGCGAGCGATAGAATTTCTCCGGATCGGCGATGCCGGCGAACGCCAGCACCCGCCGTCCGGCAAGTGCGTGGGCGCGCGGCTCCAGGCGCGCCTCGAAGACGGGCTTGCCGCCGCGTGCCGTCAGCCGGATGGCCTGCGCGCCGGCGGCTCCCTCCCCGATCACCAGCAGGGCGTCCGCATGGCGGATCTGGTCCTTGAGCGGGGCGCGCAAGGGGCCGGACGGCACCACCTGCCCATTGCCGAGCCCCCGCCCGGCATCGATGGCAAGAAGCGCGAAGTCGATGCACAGGCGGGCGCTCTGGAAGCCATCGTCCATGATGATGAAATCGACACCGACGGTGTCCACCAGATAGCGCGCCCCTGCGCCCCTGTCCTTCGCCACCACGGTTGGTGCCCGCGCCGCCAGAAGCAGCGGCTCGTCGCCGACCAGCCGTGCCGCATGCGCCGAGGGGTCCACGAGCAGCGGACCGCCCGTCGATCCGCCATAGCCGCGCGACAGGAAGCCGGGGCGCAGGCCACAGGCCTCCGCCGCGCCGGCCATGGCCAGCGCGGTCGGCGTCTTACCGCCGCCGCCGACCGTAAAGTTCCCGATGCACAGGACGGGCACGTCCACGGCCTCGCGGCGGCCCTTGTCCATGCGCCGTCGCGCGACCGCCCCATAGACCGCCGACGCGGGCCGCAACGCCAGCGCCGCCCATTGCGGCCCTCCCCACCAGAAGGCAGGGGTTTCGCCACCCATCATCGATGCGGATCGCCGCGCTGCCGACGCTCGAAGTTGAGGGTCAGGCGCAGGGGATGAAGGAACGGCTCCAGCGCCTGCATCGTGCGGGACAGGGCACCGCGCATCTCATGCACGCTGGCCTTGCCGGCGGCGCTCATCGCAGCTCGCGCCTCCGCGTCGGTCAGCAGAAGCTCGACCTCTTCGGCAAGTTGCTCGCCGTCCTTGACGATGCGCGCGCCGCCATTCTTGATCAGGCGCTGGTAGATGTCCCGGAAGTTCTGGACATAGCGCCCCGACAGGACGGCCGTACCCAGCATCGCGGCCTCGAGCGGGTTCTGGCCGCCTTCGCCGGCCAGCGAGCGACCCACGAAGGCGACTTCCGTCAGCCGCAGATAAAGTCCCATCTCTCCCACCGTGTCGCCCAGATAGATATCGGTGGTCGGATCGGGCATTTCCCCCAGCGAGCGGCGTGCGACGCGAAGCCCCTTGGCCGCCAGTTCCTTGACGATTTCCGGCGCCCGTTCCACGTGGCGCGGCACGATGATCGTCATCAGGCGCGGCAGCCGCTCGGAAACCTTGCGATGGACGTCGGCGATGATCGCCTCTTCGCCGGCATGGGTGGATACGGCGGCGAAGGTGGGACGCCGGGCGATGGCCTGCGCCAATGCCAGGGCGGCCTCCCGGTCCGGCAGGGGCGGCGGCGCCGTATCGGCCTTGAGATTGCCTGCCACCGTCACGCTGCGCGCACCCAGCATGTGGAAACGCTCGCCGTCGACATCCGATTGCGCCACGATCTGCGAGATGTTTTCCAGGAGAGCCTCGGCAAGCGCCGGCACGGCGCGCCAGCGGCGGAAGGAGCGGTCCGACAGCCGGGCATTGACCAGCACCTGCGGTATGCGGCGCCTGGTCAGTTCCATCAATGTCATCGGCCAGATCTCGCTTTCCGCGACGATTGCGAGATCGGGCCGCCAATGGTCGAGGAAGCGCGCGACGGACTGCTTCAGATCGAGCGGCACATATTGGTGGATAACGGCATCCGATAGGCGTTCTCGCACGATGGCGGCGGAGGTGACCGTGCCCGTCGTCATGACGATGGTGAAGCCTTCGTTGGCGATCTCGCGCACCAGGGGCGCAACCGCAGCGCTTTCGCCGATGGAAGCGGCATGGATCCAGACCAGCGGCCCGCCTTCCGGGCGTACCGCATCGGTGAAGCCATATCGCTCGCGCCGCCGCCGGGGGTCTTCCTTGCCGCGTGCGGCCCGCCAGCCGACATAGGCTCCAAGCATCGGATATGCGAGGGACCCGACCAGCCTGTACGTGGTCAGAACGCCACGCGCCCAGCCGTCACTCATGCGTGCTACCTGCCTCTGCCTGAACGCCGTCGGCCAATGCGATGGCGCGGCGATTGGCCGTTTCTATGGCCAGCGTAACCTGCCGGCGGATTTCTTCCATCGTCGCATCGTCGGCATCGGCCGGAACATGGATGGGGTCTCCCATCCATACCGCCATACGACCCAGCGGAAGCGGAATCGTGGTCTTGTCCCAGCTGCGCTGCACAACGTGCCTGCGGCTCGTCACGGCGGCGGCCGGGATGATCGGCCGGCCGGACAGGCGTGCCAGCGTCACCACGCCCAGGCCGGCCTCCCGCGGGGTGCCCTTGGGAACGTCGGCGATCATGCAGACGCCGTATCCTTCCTTGAGGAAGCGTCGAAGCTGGATCAGCGCCTTGACGCCCCCCTTTTCCGAAGCTGCATGCCGGACCCGCCCGCCCGATCCGCGCACGGTGCCGATGCCGAACCGCTCGACGACGTCGGCATTGATGGCCGCGTCGACATTGCGCGACAGGAGCGCGACATAGGGCAGTTCACGCGGCCTGAAGAAGGGTGCCAGAAGATGCTGCCCATGCCAGAGCGCGACGATGGCGGGATGCTCCTTGGTCAATATGCCCCGCCAGTCGGACGAGCCATCGGCAATGCGCTGCGTGGCGCGGATCGCCTGCAGGACGCCGTAGATTGCGGCGCCACCCACGCGCACCGCCGCACCGGAGCGCCCCAGCGCGCGCAACTGGCGTCGCAACAGGCGTCGCCTGTCGCCGCGCTGTCTGCCGGTCTTGCCCTGCTGGTCGTCCGATGGCACGCCGTCTCTCATTGCCCGTGGGAGCCGCGCGTCATGCGCCTGCTTCCGGCTCCAGCAAACGGTGCATATGCACGATGAAGTAGCGCATGGCGGCGTTGTCTACCGTGGCCTGCGCCTTGCCGCGCCATGCAGCCAGCGCGGACGCGTAGTCGGGGAAGATGCCGACGATGTCGAGGTCGTCGAAATTGCGGAAGGAGAGACCGTCGAGGCTTTCGAGCTCGCCACCGAAAACCAGATGCAACCTCTGCTTGGGGATGCTCTCTTCAATCATCGCCTGTCGTCCTTGTCGCATTGCTGCCGTGCGGGGATGCTTGCCATGAAACCGGCTAGTCGTGCAAGGAAGCAGCGATCTCATTGAGGCGCGGCAGCACGCCCTTGCCGCCGGCGATCAGCAGGCCGTGGCGTCGCGGCGTCAAGTTGTAGTTATGGCGCTGGCCGGCGACGTTCAGCAGCGCACCGCCCGCCCTGTCGATGATCAGGTCGGCCGCGGCGATGTCCCAGTCATTCGCCCTGGGCTGGACGATGGTTCCATCAAGCCGGCCGTGCGCCACCTGCGCCAGACGGTAGGCAAGGGACGGTATGGGCGCTGCGAAATCGATGCGCGCCGCATCCGCCGTGTCCAACCGCCGCCGCACCCCTTCGGGAAGGGACAGCCTCATGCGCTCCCCGGCGACCTGCGGCATTTCCGCAAGCTGCCGGCCGTTGACGCGTGCCGGTCCGTCGGCGATGGCGTCGAAAATCTCACCGGTGACGGGCGCATGGATCACGCCATGCGTCGGGCGTCCGCCCTCGATGACGGCCAGTGCCACGCACCAGGTGGTTTCGCCGCGCAGGAAAGACCGGGTCCCGTCGATCGGATCGACGACAAAGAAGCGTTCCTCGGACCCGCTGGGCGGCTCGGCCGCCGTCTCTTCCGAAACCCATCCATAACGCGGCCGCGCCGACAGCAGGAAATCCCTGAGGAAACCGTCGACGGCAAGGTCGGCCTGGCTGACGGGAGAGTTTCCCTCTTTCCAGAAGACTTCCGGATCCTGCCTGAAATAGCCGAGCGCGATCCGGGCGGCCTCGCCGGCCGCTCGCTGGAGCAGGACGAGATCGTCGACGGATCGCACGTCTAAACCCCGGCCACGGTCATCTCGCCGACCGCAATGGTGGGGCAGATGATCGGGAAGCGCCTGTCGACGTCATCGCCGGGGGACATGGCCAGGAGCATGTCCGCAAGATTGCCCGCGATGGTGAATTCGGCAACGGGCTCGGCAAGCTGACCACCCCGGATGCGAAAGCCGGATGCCCCGCGCGAATAGTCGCCGGTCACGAGATCGGCGCCATGGCCGATGAGCTCGGTGACATAGATTCCCCCTTCCGCGTCCGCCAGCAGCTCCGCTACGGGCCGCTGGCCGCCCGAAAGAATGACGTTGGACGCCGAGGGCGAGACGCCGCCACCGCTGCGCGAGGCCCGCCCATTCGGCTTCAGGCCCAGTTCGCGGGCAGTCGCACCATCCAGCAGCCAGTCGACGAGAATGCCGTCGGCCACCAGCGGCAGCGCCGCAGCCGCCGCGCCCTCGCCATCGAACGAGCGTGAACCCCAGCCACGCGCCAGAAGCGGATCGTCGATCACGGAAATCGTCTCCGGCAGGATGCGCGTGCCCATCCGCTTGCGCAGGAAGCTCGTGCCCCGGGCTATGGCCGCGCCGTTGATGGCCCCGACCAGATGGCCGACCAGCGCCCGCGCCGTGCGCGGGTCGAAAACGATGGGATAGCGGCCCGTCCGGACTTTTTCGGGGCTCATGCGGCGTACGGTCCGCTCGCCGGCATTGCGGCCGATCGCCTGCGCGGCATCGAGGTCGCAATAATGGATGCGGGAGTCGAAGTCATGGTCCCGCTGCATCGCGGTGCCTTCTCCGGCGATCACATTGACCGACCGGGAATAGGCCGAGCGCGCGCGCGTTCCGGAAAAACCGTCCGAGGTAACCAGGACGAACCCGCCGAAGCCGCATGTGGCGCTGGCCCCGCCCGAATTGGTCACGCCCGCTACGGACAGGGCCGCCGCTTCCAGTGCCTGCGCCTCTTCGATCAGGTCGGCGGTGGGGATATCGGTATCGTCGTAAAGGTCGAGATCCGGAAATACCGTGGCAAGCCTGTCGGGCTCGGCAAGGCCGGCATACGGGTCGGCAGGGGAAACGCGCGCCATGGCGACGGCGCGCTCGGCCGCCTTGTCGAGATCGCTGGCAAGATCCGCGCTGACGGTGGCCACGCGCCGGTCGACGAAAACCCGCAGCGACAGGCTGTCGGACTCGGACGATTCCGCTTCCTCGAGCTTGCCGAGACGCACCTGAACCGCCCGCGACCGGGACTGCGATATGGCCGCGTCGGCAGCGTCCGCCCCGTGGCGGAGAGCGGCGCGGATTATGTCCTGTCCGGCGTTCAGAAGGCGTTCTGTCTTGTCATGCATGGATTCGGCCCGGAATTCTTCCAGTCCACATGTATCAGTTGGCCGCCATCCATCAACCCGGAGGATAATGTTCAGGCCTTCGAGAGCTCCGATTCGGACTTGAGCGCCTTCGCGCCGTCGTCCTGCACGACCATGTATGCGGGATTGTCCTTGTCGGCGTTCCGGGTGATCGACTTTCCGGCGATCTTCCGCGTGACCTTTTCGGTGAACTTTTCCTCGACCCGGCCCTCGGCGGTGCCGTTTCCCCAGGTCCACGTCACCTTGCTTCCCTTGCGATACATCGCGTTCTTCCTTTCCCGTATCCATCGAAAGGCAATCGCATCGGGGTGTACCCGTTCCCGGGACACGTCGCCGCAGGAACCGCCATTCGCACCGCCCGTTTCAAATGACCCGAGCGGATGATGCTGCCCATGACGAAGACACTTGAGTTCCACGCCACCGCAAACGGATTGACCATCGTCGATCCGGCGGATTTCCACGTGGAGAGAAGGCCGCATGGCAAGGGGCACCGGATCTGCTTTGCCAATGGCGATGCGATCACCGACAAGTGCCTGAAGGCCCGGGTCAAGGCGCTTGTGCTGCCGCCGGCCTGGCGCGACGTCAAGATCTGCGTCGAAGAGAACGGCCATATCCAGGCAACCGGCCGGGACGAGAAGGGGCGCCTGCAGTATCGCTATCATGATGTCTGGGTGAATGTGCGCAATGCCGTGAAGACAGAGCGCCTGCTGCGCTTCGGGCGCGCATTGCCACAGCTCCGCCGCCATATCGACCGCGACATGCGCCGCCGGCAGCCGGACGAGAAACTGGCCGCCGCCACTGCCGTCCGACTGATCGACCTGTCGTCCATGCGGCCCGGCCACGAGAAATACGCGATCGACGGCGGCCGGGGCGTCGCATCGCTCGAGAAAACCAATCTACGCATGCGCGGCAATGGCGCGGTCCTGGATTTCGTCGGCAAATCCCGCAAGCGGCAGACGGTGGAAATTCGCGACCGGCGGCTGGTCAACGGCCTTGCCAGGATGCGCAAAGGCCGCGGCAAGCGCCTGTTCAAGTTCCAGGGACAGGACAGGCAGGATCATGTGCTGACGGCCAACCGGCTGAACGACTATCTTCATGTCGCCGGCCATGCGCGCATCTCGGCCAAGGACTTCCGAACCTTTCGCGGGTCGGCGGAAGCGCTGCGCTATCTCATCGAGGAGGTCGGTCCATCGGCCGATACCGAGCCGAAGCGTCGGCGCGCCGTAGCGGCGGCCATGCGCGCCGTCAGCGATGTCCTGCGCAACACGCCGTCCGTGGCGCGCTCTTCCTATGTGCACCCCGGCATCGTATCGGCCTTCGAGGCCCAGGAACTGGATTTCGACCTGATGAAGGGGCGCGCCCGGCAGGGCCTGAGCAAGGCAGAAACCGGCCTGATGCGGTTTCTGGAAGAAAGCGCTCAGAGTTGCAGGTCGTGAAGCTCGCAGAGAGCGGCGATCTTGCGTTTCAGCTCCTCGCGCAGGCCGGACGTCTCCTGCAGGATCGTGCGCACCCGCAGAAAATCCAGCACGCGGTAGCGGCTCACCGGCGGCGTGACGACCAGGTCCGGCGGGGATGATGCAAGCTTTGCCTGGATGATCGCGTGCATCATCAATTGCGAGGCACCGAACATCGCCTCGGTCGGCGTCGGCAGGCCGCCGGCCGATTCCAGGGGTCCGCCGGTCACGTCGACGGCGATATTGAGATCGACCCGCCCGGCAAGAAGATCGAATGGCAACGGATCGCAGATGCCGCCGTCGATCAGCACGATGCCTTCCCGACGCACCGGCCGGAAGATGGCAGGCAACGCCGCCGACGCGGCGATGGCGCTGACCAGATCGCCGCTCTCGAGCGACATCACAGCGCCGGAATAAAAGTCCGTGGCGGTCACGCAAAGCGGGATCGCCAGATCCTCGAACCGGGACGGCAGTTCCAGCGGAAGAAACGCGCCCACCACGCGCTCGGCATTCAACTGGCCGAGGCGCACGCCGCCATCGGCCATGAACTGCGCGAAGCTGGCCGGCCGCGTCCGCCACAGCCGGCCCGCAACCAGACGCTTATTGCCGAGCGTGTCAACGACGAACTCCTCGATCACGCCGGCCGGCATTCCGGCCGCATAGGCCGCGCCTATCAGGGCGCCGATGGACGTGCCGGCGATCCGGTGCGGCTTTATGCCGAGATCGTCGAAGGCATGGAGCGCATGGATGTGGGCTATGCCACGCGCGCCGCCGCCGCCGAGGGCAAGCCCGATACGAGGCTTTCCGCGTTGCGGGGGCTGGTCGCCCGTGACGGGTGCGACGGCCTCGTCCATACCGGCGGTCTCAGCCGTTGTCCTGCCCGACCGTGATGATGGTCGGGTCCGGCGTCAGAAGCTCCTTCGCCATCGCCTTCACCCCTTCGGCGTCGACCGCATCGATCAGGCCCTCGCGCTTGTCGATATAGTCGATGCCCAGCCCGTCGAGCTGGATGCCGACGAGCGTCGAGGCGATGGACAGGGACGACGACAGGTTCTGCACCGCGTAGGCGCCCTTCACATAGGCTTTCGCCTTCGCCAGTTCCTCGTCGCCCGGCCCGTCTTCGGCCAGGCGCGCCATTTCCTGCCGGATGATGTCGATGCTCTCGCCGGCCCGGTCCGCCCGCGTCGCCGTCGAAGCCGCCAGGAACGACGCGTGGTCGTAGTCGACGAGATAGGAGCCGACGCCATAGGCAAGCCCCCGCTTTTCGCGGACTTCGGTGTAGAGGCGGGATGAGAAGGTTCCGCCGCCGAGAATATGGTTCATCAGATAGGCATCGAAGAACTTCGGGTCGTCCCGCGCGATGCCGGGCAGCGCGAACTGGATGGTCGTCTGCGGAACCGCCAGCTCGATATGCTCGCGCGCACCCATCGCCGGCTCGATATCCGGCACCTGCGTCAGCTCGGCCGTATCGCGCAGCGGGCCGAACACCTCGTCCAGCCTTTTGCCGAGGCGCTCGGCATCGATGGCGCCGACGACGCCGACGACGAGATTGTCCCTGGCGAAGGCCGTGTCGCGGAAGTGCCGCAAATCGTCCACCGTCACGGCGTTGAGGCTTTCGACGGTGCCTTCCGTGGGGCGGGAATACGGGTGGCCGGGGAATACCGTGCGCCGAAAAGCGTCACCGGCCAGCGTGCCGGGATCGTTGCGGCTGGCGATGATGCCGGTCGCGATCTGTCCGCGAATACGGTCCACCGGCTCTTCGTCGAGCCGCGGCTCGTTCACCGCCAGCCGAAGCAGGTCGAAGGCGACGTCCTCGTGCTCGACGATGGTGCGGAAATTGCCTGCGAAATTATCGTAGGTCGCATTGAAGGAAAGGCTGACCCCGAACTTGTCGAGCTGCGACTGGAAGTCCTGGCTTTCGATGTCGCCGGCCCCCTCGTCCAACAGACCGGACAGAAGATTTGCCATGCCCTCCCGGCCGGCCGGATCTTCCGTCGTGCCGGCGCCCTTGAAGGCGAAACGCATGGCGATCAGCGGGTTCGTGTAGTCTTCCACCAGCAGCGCATGGATGCCGCCGGGGCTGGTCACCTCCTGGATCTCGATGGCCGAGGCCGGCGTTGCCGCAAGGCCCGCTGCCGCCAGCAGAAAGACGAAACCGCCGCGCACGGCCATGGAGGGCTGGAACTTCGAAAAACGGAACATGGAGATCAGCCCTCGATATCGGTTGCGGCAGGCCCGGCGGGCGGCGTCGCCGCTGCCGGTGCATCGGACGGCTGGCGCGCGTCGGCGGCCGGCAGGAGATATCCGGTCACCGCGCCGACCCCGGACAGGTATTCCCGCGCAACCGCCTGGACGTCGTCTACCGTCACCGCCTCGATCCGCTCCGGCCAGCTTTCGACATCCTCCACAGTCCGCCCCGTCGACAGGGCCACGCCGTACCGGCGGGCCAGCGACGTCTGGCTGTCGCGCTGGTAGATCAGGGCATTGCGCACGCGGTTCTTGGCCGCGGCCAGTTCCTCATCCGTGATGCCGTCGGTGACGATCTTCCCCAGCTCCGCGTCGATGGCGGCCTTCAGCGTCTCGACATCGGCGTCGCCGCGCGGCGTGCCGTACGTCATGAACTGGCCTTCCATCAGGCTGTCGCCCTGATAATAGGCGCCCGCCCCTGCCGCGATGGGATTGTCGATCACGAGCGCGCGGTAGAGCCGGCTGGTCGAGCCGCCGCCGAGCACATCGGCCAGAATGTCGAGCGCCTCGGACTGCCGCCCCTCGGCCGTGCGCTCCGAAGGGACCACGTAGGCCATCTGTACGCTCGGCTGCGAAACGCGGGCATCACGCAGCGTCACGGTGCGCTCCGTCAGGGCTTTCGGTTCCTGCGGACGGTCGCGCGGGCCGGGGTCGGCGCGCCGCGCCACCTGTCCGAAGGTTTTTTCGGCAAGCGCGCGAACCTCATCGCTGGTCACGTCGCCGGCCACGATCAAGGTCGCGTTGTTCGGAGTGTAATACCGGTCGTAGAAGGCGATGGCGTCGTCGCGCGACAGCTTCTCCATCTCGCTCTGCCAGCCTATGATCGGCGTGCCGTAGGGGCTGTTGACGAACAGGGTCGCGCCCATGGCTTCGGCGAGCTGCGATCCGGGATCGTTGTCCACGCGCATGCGCCGCTCTTCCAGGATGACGTCGCGCTCGGGCAGGACGGCGGCGTCGTCCAGCACCAGATTGGCCATCCGGTCGGATTCGAACTCCATCATCTGTTCCAGGGCCGAAACGGGAACCTGCTGGAAATAAGCCGTGTAATCATAGGAGGTAAAGGCATTCTCCTCGCCGCCGATATCCGACACGGCTGCCGAGAACTCCCCTGCGGGGTGGGTTTTCGTGCCCTTGAACATCAGATGCTCGAGGAAGTGCGCGATGCCGGACTGGCCGGGGGGCTCATCCGCCGAGCCGATCTTGTACCACACCATCTGCGTCACGACCGGCGCGCGATGATCGGGAATGACGACCACCTGCAAGCCGTTATCCAGCATGAAGCTTTCGATATCCGGGCGCATCGCCTCGGCCTTGGCGACCGCTTCCTCGACGGTGGAGGACGCGGCGGGCGCGTCCTGTGCCGGTGTCTGTGCGAAGGAAGCCGGCACGATTCCGGCGGACAGGCCGAAAGCCATGGTGGAAACCATCAGCAGCCGGCGCAGGGCGGCGCTTCCGGAGGGCGATGAACGATGAGTTCTGGCGATCAATGTCTCACATCCTTTGGAGCTCGACGGGCGCGGCGAGGTATGGCCAATCCACCAGCAACGCGCAATTTACGTTTTTGTAAGGGGCGGCGAGGGTTTTTCGCTCCGGTCTTGCGACACGCGCAGAAAGCGCAGCACGCTGGCCCCCATGTCCCGTTCGTCCAGGAGGTCGAAACCGGCGATGGGCGCGAAGGAGGCGCCCCTCCCTTCCTCCAGCACCGCAAGCGCATCGGGGCGCAGCCAGCCGCCCGACAGCGCCGCTTCCAGCGCCGCTTCGCCGAGCCGTTTTCCGTAGGGCGGGTCGGCCATCACGATATCGAAAGGCTCGAGCGTGCCGGCCGCCCCAAGACGCGTCGCGTCCCGGCGGAAGACCTTCGTGCGCCCGCCCAGCCCCAGCGCCTCGATATTGGTCCGCAGAAGGCCCCTGCCCTCCACGCCCTCTTCCACGAAGACGCAGCTGCGCGCGCCGCGCGACAGGGCTTCCAGCCCCAGCGCGCCGGTGCCGGAGAACAGGTCCAGCACCCGCACACCGGTCATGTCGAAAGCCAGGCCGTGTTCGAGGATGTCGAACAGGCTGCCCCGATGGCGTTCGGAGGTCGGACGGATGGCGTCGCCCTTCGGCCCCGCCAGCGCCCGCCCCTTGAATTCACCCGCGACGATGCGCAGCATGCCGGCTCAGCGTCCTCGCGACGGGCCGGGACGGCTGGGGCGCGGGCCGTTTCCCTTCGGCCGGTCGCCACCCCTGAAGCCATCGCCTTTGGGGCCACTTCCCCGGGGTCCGCTGCCCCTGGGGCCACTTCCCCTGGAGCCTTTGGGGCCGTCGGCGTTCGGTCCGCTTCCCCTGGGGCCGTTCCACCTGGGGCCATCGCGTCTCGGCCCATCGTTTCTCGGGCCATCGCTCCGTGGGCCGTCGCTCCTCGGGCCTTTCCGCTCCGGCCGGCCGGCGCGGGCCGGACGGCTACCCTCGGTGCGGGCGCTTTCTTCCAGAGCTTCCTTGCGCTTGGGCCCAATGGCGCGGGCTCCGGGCGCCATCCACACATTTGCCGAACGGCGGCCTGTCGCGGGGGCTGGCCGGCGCGGACGTGGCGTCTCTTCGCCATCGCCATCCCGGCGCTCGCGCCGGTCCGGCCGCCCTTCGCGGAAGGGCTTGTCGTCACGCTCGCGGCGCGGACCGCGGTCACCGCCCGGCTTCGTATCCAGGCGGGCAAGGCCGTTTTCACGGAATGCGGCATCCGAACGCTTGCGGTTCGGCTTCCGCTTCATCTCCCCAACGGTGATCCACTCACCATCCGAGCCATCGGCACGGCGGCGCTCCGGCCCATCGCGCTTTTCGGTGCGGACCGGCTTGTTCGAGAATTCGTTGACGATAGGCGCGTCGAAATTGGCGCCCGATTCCTCTATCAGGCGTGCGCCGAGCTGGTCGCGCAGGGTGCGCCCCTTCACTTCCATCACGGCGCCTTCGGCCAGTTCGCCAAGCTGGAACGGGCCGAAGGAAACCCGGATCAGGCGGTTCACCTCAAGGCCGAGATGGCCGAGAATGCGCTTGACCTCCCGGTTCTTGCCCTCCCGAAGGCCCACGGTCAGCCAGGCGTTCGAGCCCTGCTCCCGGTCGAGGGTGGCCTCGACGGCGCCATAGAAGACACCGTCGATGGCGATACCCTGCCGAAGCTCGTCCAGTGCCGCCTGCGAAACAGAGCCGTGCACCCGTACGCGGTAGCGCCGAAGCCAACCCGTGGCCGGCAGTTCCAGCGTCCGCGACAGGCCGCCATCGTTCGTCAGCAGCAGCAGACCCTCGGTGTTGATATCCAGCCGCCCGATGCTGAGCACGCGGGGCATGTCGTCCGGCAGGCGGTCGAAGACGGTCGGACGTCCCTCGGGGTCGCGATTGGTCGTCACCAGCCCGGCCGGCTTATGGAACAGCCACAGACGCGTACGCTCGATGGCCGGCAGCGGCGCGCCGTCCACCTCGATGCGGTCCGATGGGCCGACATCGACGGCGGGACTGTCCAGCAACGCGCCGTTAACCCGCACCCTGCCGTCGGCAATCATGCCCTCGGCGTCACGGCGCGAGGCAACGCCTGCGCGCGCCAGGCGCTTGGCGATCCGCATCGTGCCGACATCCTCGGGCGCAGCATCGCGCGGCGGACGCGAGGCATCGCGCGGCGGACGCGCCGTACGCGGTGCGTCTCCGCGCTCGGACAACGCGCGCGGCTTGCCGAAACCACCGCGCTTTTCACCATCCTTGCCGAAACCGCCACGCTTTTCGCCGTCCTTGCCGAAACCGCCGCGCTTCTCGTCGTCGCGGCCACCGGCATCATGCGACAGGCGGCCATAGCTGCGCGGCTTCTTGGGAGCGCCGTCCGCATCATGCCCGCCATGCGATTTCGTGCCGTGGCTGCGCGGCTTGAACGGCTTCTTGCCGCCGTCCGCCCCGTGGCGCCGTTCGCCTTGCCCCGGCCGGCGGCCATCCGTGCGCCGCTTGTCGTCGCGGCCGTTCCTGTCGTTCATCGTTCGATCCACGTCATCTGTCTGGGTGTGGGGCGTCGTCAGGCACAACACGCTCCCACCTTCGTTGAAAATGCTCTATCAGGTCCGGCCTACGCACACGAGGGGTCACGCGAGTTGAACGGCACCGAATTCATGCAGGCCGCGCTGGAAGAAGCGGTGGCAGCCGGCGAGCGCGGCGAGGTCCCGGTTGGCGCAGTGCTGGTGATGGATGGCCGTATCGTTGCCCGCGCCGGCAACGAGACGCGCGCCCGCAACGACCCGACCGCCCATGCGGAAATCCTGGCGATCCGGCGCACATGTGACGCGCTGGGCCAGGAGCGACTGACCGGCGCAGACCTGTATGTAACGCTGGAGCCCTGCGCAATGTGCGCGGCGGCAATCTCGTTCGCACGGATCCGCCGGCTCTACTTCGGTGCCAGCGACCCGAAGGGTGGCGGGGTCGAGCATGGCGGCCGCTTCTATGTGCAGCCGACCTGCCATCATGCGCCCGACGTCTATGGCGGCATCGCCGAGACGCAGTCCGCCCACATCCTGACGGAATTCTTCCGCCTGAGGCGCGAGCCCCCGCAGGCCTAGAACGGAAGCGCGTCGCGGATGCGGGAGCCGAGCGTCCGGGTGCCCTTGGAGCGGCGCTCCTTGACCGACTCGTCCACGCCCTGGTCTCCGACGGGCGCGCCGGCGGCGGGTTGGCGATAGGCCAGGGGCGGCTCGGACAGGTAGCGGCGCTCCGACGGTGTGCCGTACTGGGTCGCGCGGGCCTGCTGCGCCTGCTGGCCCTCCCGGCCGAGCCGGCGCGGATCGATCCACGAGCCCTCGCTGTCGCCAAGGCGCGTATTGCCGCCGGCCGGCGCCTGTACACCCGTGCGATAGTCCGCCGGCAACGCAGCATCGCCCGCTGTCGCTTCGGCGGCAGCCATGCGGCGCGCCCGCTGCACTTCGGGCGAAACCGGCCAGTTCGGGTCGGCCGACGCAACCGAAGCGTCGCGCGGCGGCGGAAGCTGGTTGAGGTTCTGCGGCTTAACCAGTTCGGGGCGCGGCTGATAGTTGATCGGCTGCTTGTTGTCGCTGGACCCCAGGGACACGATGTTGTCCAGATCGTTCAGGAGTTGCGCGCCCTGTGTCGTACCCGTTCCGTAGGTCGGACCGACACAACCGGCGAGAGCCAGCCCGCATGTGCCGAGCATGGCCAGGCGTATGGCGTGGCTCGCGTTCTTCATGCTCATGAACCTTCCAATCCCCGTTGCATCGCAAGCCGTCCGGCGGATGCCTCCGGGCCTCCTTACAATAAACTGCGGCCAAATTACAGATTTCCGGGCCGATAATGCAAGGCGTCGGTCAGGCGACCGCCACCCCGAGCGCCTTCAACTCGCGCAGCGCCTCGGCATCGCGAGGGCTGACATCCGGAAATTCCGGATCCGAGCCGACATCCGGCGCAATTTTCCAGGAACGCGCGCATTTGCGGCCTTCCGCCAACCGGTTCACAACGGCGACCCCCGGCGTATCGGCAAGCCGGAACGCCTCGGCCGGCGGCGGCGCGGTGGTCACTGCGATACCGCTGGTGATCGCGATTTCCGCAAGGTCGAGCGATTCGAGGAGGGCCGCCAGATCGGGATCCTCGATATACACCACCGGCGCGGCTTCGAGCGATGAGCCGATATGCTTGGCGCGCCGCTCTTCCTCCAGCGCGCCGGTGACCACGCGGCGAACCCGCTTGACGTCTCGCCAGCGGCCGGCCAGCGCGTCGTCGCGCCAGTCGGCGCCTGCGGGCCGGAACTGTTCGAGGTGAACCGACTTCGCCTGCGGATGGCGCGCCAGCCAGGCTTCCTCCATCGTGAATGGCAGCAGCGGGGCCAGCCACGTCACCAGCCTGTCGAAGATCTCCCGCACCACCTGCAAGGCGGCCTTGCGGCGCAGGGATGACGGCGCATCGCAATAGAGGGCGTCCTTGCGGATGTCGAAGTAGAAGGCCGACAACTCCACCACCGCGAAATCCAGCAGGGCCCGCGCGATCCGCTTGAAGTCGAACGCATCGTAGCTCTTGAGCACGAGCGTCTCCAGCTCGGACAGCCGGTGCAGCATCAGCCGCTCCAGCTCCGGCATGTCGGCAACGGGCACCGTCTCCCCCGTGTCGTGCGCCAGCGTACCCAGCATCCAGCGGATCGTGTTGCGGAGCTTGCGGTAGGCGTCGACATTGGTCTGCAGGATCGTCTTGCCGAGCCGAAGATCTTCCGAATAGTCCGAAGAGACGACCCAGAGGCGCAGGATATCCGCACCGGACTGCTTGATGACCTCCTGCGGGGTGACGACATTGCCCAGCGACTTGGACATCTTGCGGCCGTCTTCGTCCATGACGAAGCCGTGCGTCAGGACGGCGTCGTAGGGCGCACGACCGCGGGTTCCGCAGGATTCCAGCAACGATGAATGGAACCAGCCGCGATGCTGGTCCGACCCTTCCAGATACAGGTCGGCCGGCCACTTCAGGTCGGGCCGCTGCTCCAGCACGAAGGCATGGGTGCAGCCGGAATCGAACCACACATCCAGGATGTCGCGGACCATGGTCCATCGCCGGGCGTCGTGCCCATTGCCGAGAAAACGCTCCTTCGCGCCCTCGGCAAACCATGCATCCGCCCCCTCCTCGCGGAAGGCCGCCAGGATGCGGGCGTTGACGTCCTCATCCTTGAGGATGGCGCCGTCCTCGTCCACGAAGACGCAGATCGGAACGCCCCAGGCGCGCTGGCGCGACAGGACCCAGTCCGGCCGGTCGGCGATCATGCCGCGCAGCCGGTTCTGGCCGGAAGCCGGCACGAAGCGCGTCTCGTCGATGGCCTTCAGTGCACGGTCGCGAAGTGTATCGTCAGCGCCGCCGATATCCCTGTCCATGTGGACGAACCATTGCGGCGTGTTGCGGTAGATGACCGGCTTCTTGGAGCGCCAGGAATGCGGATAGGAGTGCTTGAGGCGGCCGCGGCCGATCAGCGTACCCGTTTCGACCAGGGCGCCGATGACGCGCGCGTTGGCATCGCCCTTCTTGCCCTTGTCGTCGATTACCCGGGCGGCACCGGCCGGCGCGTCCGGCCCGAGGCCCGGCGCATCCTTGGTATAGAAGCCGTCATCATCGACCGTGAACGGGATCGTCGTGTCGATGCCGCGCTGCTCCAGCGCCCGGCGCGCATCGATGAAGGCCTCGAAATCCTCCGTGCCGTGGCCGGGGGCCGTGTGCACGAAGCCCGTGCCGGCATCGTCGGTCACATGGGCGCCGACAAGAAGAGGCACCGGAAACGCATAGGGCTCGCCGGCCGTGGCCGCAGCCCCCTCCGGACGCCAGCCCCGTAGGGGATGATCGAGCACCATGTCCTCGAGCGCGGCGGCGGGCACGTCGGCCAGCCGCACATATCCGCCCTCCGGTACGCGGGCCTTTGCCATGACATCGGAAGCCAGCGCGTCGGCGATCAGATAACGCTGGCCCTGATGCGCCCAGCGCGGCGCCTCTGCGGTCTCGGGCGCCGTCACTTCGTAGAGGCCGTAGGCGATACGCGGATTATACGTCACGGCGCGGTTGCCGGGAATCGTCCAGGGCGTCGTCGTCCAGATCACCACGGCGGCGCCGGCGAACGGCCCGTCGCCACGGACGGGGAACCTCACGAAGATCGTGTCCGACTCGTGGTCCTGGTATTCGACTTCCGCCTCGGCCAGGGCCGTGCGCTCGACTACCGACCACATCACCGGCTTGGAGCCGCGATAGAGCTGGCCACTCATGGCGAATTTCAGCAACTCGCCGGCGATGACGGACTCGGCCTCGTAGGCCATCGTCAGATAGGGGTTGGCGAAATCGCCCTCGACGCCGAGGCGGCGGAATTCGGCGGATTGCAAGCCCACCCAATGGGCCGCGAACTCGCGGCATTCCTGCCGGAACTCGTTGATCGGCACCTCGTCCTTGTTGCGACCGCGGGCACGATACTGCTCTTCGATCTTCCATTCGATCGGCAGGCCGTGGCAGTCCCAACCGGGCACGTAGTTGGAGTCGTAGCCCCGCATCTGGAACGAGCGGGTGATCACGTCCTTCAGCACCTTGTTCAGGGCATGGCCGATATGCAGGTTGCCGTTGGCATAGGGTGGGCCATCATGCAGCACGTATTTCGGCCGGCCCCTGGAGACCTGGCGCAGCGTGCCGTACAAATCCATCGAATCCCACTTCTCGATCCATTTGGGCTCGGCATCCGGCAGGCCCGCGCGCATCGGGAAATCCGTTTGCGGCAGATAGAGGGTCGCGGCGTAATCGAAGGCATCTTTGGTCATGGATCGGGCTTTTTCGTCGGGATGGACCGGCTTCGGTGGCGCAGTTTCTAGTGCAAGACCGGCCTGTTATAAAGAGAGATTCAGGTAGCGACGCCAAAGGAGAGCCGCGCATCCAGCGGCGACAGCGGGTTGGAACCGGCCAGCAGCGCCCGCGCTTCCTGCGAATCGCGATCCATCTGCGCAACCAGCGCCTTCGCATCGTCGAAGCGCATCTCCCCCCGCAGCCGGCCGAACACCGAAACCGCGACCGTTTCCCCGTAGAGTTGGTCGTCGAAGTCGAAGACGAAGGTTTCGAACAAGGCTGCGCCACCGTCGAAGGTGGGCCGTCGACCGAAGCTGGCGACGCCGGGCATGGCCACGCCGTCCGCCCGCGTCAGCTTGACGGCGTAGATGCCCTGCATCAGCAGCGTGTCGTGCGGAAGCGTCATGTTCGCCGTCGGATAACCCAGCGTGCGGCCCAGTTTGCGGCCGTGGACGATCTCTCCCTCGACGATCCAGCGATAGCCCAGAAGGGCGTTCGCCCCCGCCACGTCGCCAACCGACAGGTCCGATCGGATACGGGAGGACGAGACGACAGCGCCGCCCTCGTCGTCGAACTCGGCGATCACGCTGACGCCGATAGTCCTTTGTCCGCAGGCGGCGGCCAGCGTCTCTGCGGTGCCGGCACGCCGGGCGCCGAAGTGGAAATCGTATCCCACCACGACATGGCGTGCACCGAGGGCGCCGAGCAGGCAGTCCTCGATGAAGCTTTCGGCCGTTTCGGACGCGAACTCGCGGGTGAATGCCTGTTCCACCACCGCGTCGAAACCCAGCTCATCGAGGATCCGGGCCTTGAGCGGAGCGGGCGTCAGGCGCGCCACCGGCTGTTCCGGCCGGAAAACGCTGCGCGGATGCGGCTCGAATGTCAGGCAGACCAGCGGTAGCCGCTCGCGCGTGGCGATCTCGGCCGCGGCACTGAGAACGGCCTGATGGCCACGGTGTACGCCGTCGAAATTGCCGATCGCCACCACGCCGCCGCGCAGATCTTCAGGCAAGGCGGTGGCGGCATCGAGGCGCAGGATGCGCCCGGGCGCTGTCATGCGAGCGAGCCCGTCACGTAGCGCGCCTGCAGGCGCCGCCGCGTCAGCTCTTCCGCCAGGGCCGGCATATCGGCGTGGAAGGGCGCCAGATCCTGCTCATGGATACCCTTCTCCACCAGGAGCGCGTCGGCGCCATAGGCGTTCGCGCCGCGAATATCGGTATAGAGACCGTCTCCGATGCACAGAAGACGCCCGCCCGCCAGTTCAGCCGCGCGGGCCGCGACATCGTAGATCGGGCGATGCGGCTTGCCGGCCAGGTGCACGGTTCCGCCGAGCTTCTCGTACTCGGCGGCAAGTGCGCCGGCGCAATAGATCAGGCGCGGGCCGCGATGCACGACGATGTCGGGGTTGGCGCAGATCATCGGCAGATTGCGTGCGGCAAGGCGCGCCAGCATGTCGGCGTAGTCGGCCGGGGTCTCCGCCTCGTCGTCGAACAACCCCGTCACCACGACGGCCTTGGCCTCGGCCTCCGGCACCAGCCGCACGTCAAGGCCGGCATAAAGGTCGAGGTCCCGCTGGGCGCCGATATGGAAGATGGTGTCCGGCCCCTCGTCGATCAGCGCCCGCGTGGCATCGCCCGAGGTGACGATCGCATCGTAGGCATCCCGCGTGACGTGCAGCGCATCGAGCTGCGCGCGCACCCCCTCGCCCGGTCTCGGCGAATTCGTCAGCAGCACGACACGGCAGCCGGCGCGCCTGGCATCCAGAAGGGCGGCCTCCGCCTGCGGCGACTTCACCTCGCCATCGTGGACGACACCCCACACGTCGCAGAAGATGACATCGTAGGAACCGGCGATCGTCGAAAGCCGGTCGATTCTCCTGGGGATCATCGGTCCCGAATCCATTCCGCATCCTGTTCCTGCAATGCCGGCATGCCTATATGCCGGTCGATGGGTAATCGGTGATGGCCTACGTTTCCCATCCCGTCGCGTCAACCTCGGCGCGAGCCCCCCGGGCCGATCTCGCGGCAGCGCAGCACGGACCGCCGCAAAAAATTCTTGGGTCGCGCCCGCAGCCATTCCTTGACAATCGCGCCGCGTCACACCTATCTCGTGGCTGTTAGCACTCTCCATCGGTGAGTGCCAATTCATCCGGGCCGGAATGCCGAAGGGTTTCGGCCCGCCCCATTCAAGTGAAGGTTCGACGATATGGCTAACGTGAACTTCCGTCCTCTGCATGACCGCGTCGTCGTGCGCCGCGTGGAGTCCGAGAACAAGACCGCCGGTGGCATCATCATCCCCGACTCGGCCAAGGAAAAGCCGCAGGAAGGCGAAGTCATCGCCGTTGGCGCCGGCGCGCGCGACGAAGCGGGCAAGGTCGTTGCGCTGGACGTCAAGGCCGGCGACCGGGTCCTGTTCGGCAAGTGGTCGGGCACCGAGATCAAGATCGGCGGCGAAGACCTGCTCATCATGAAGGAATCCGACATCCTCGGGATCGTCGGCTGACCCTTCCGGCATCGCATTTCCCCGACAATCTGAAACGGCGCGGCCTTGAAGGCGCGCCGAGGAGAGAGAGACAATGGCAGCCAAAGAAGTAAAGTTCTCCGGCGATGCGCGCGACAAGCTTCTGCGCGGCGTCGACATTCTCGCCAACGCAGTCAAGGTGACGCTCGGCCCCAAGGGCCGCAACGTCGTCATCGAGAAGTCCTTCGGCGCTCCGCGCATCACCAAGGACGGCGTGTCGGTGGCCAAGGAGATCGAGCTCGAAGACAAGTTCGAGAACCTCGGCGCCCAGCTCGTCCGCGAAGTGGCCTCCAAGACCAACGACAAGGCCGGTGACGGCACGACGACCGCCACGGTCCTCGCGCAGTCCATCGTCAAGGAAGGCGCCAAGGCGGTTGCCGCCGGCATCAACCCGATGGACCTGAAGCGCGGCATCGACATGGCCGTCGCGGCCGCCGTCGAAGACCTGAAGTCCCGTTCCAAGAAGATCTCCACCTCGGCTGAAGTCGCCCAGGTCGGCACGATTTCCGCCAATGGCGACAAGGTCGTCGGCGAGAAGATCGCCGAGGCGATGCAGAAGGTCGGCAACGAGGGTGTCATCACCGTCGAAGAGTCGAAGGCGCTCGAGTTCGAGCTCGAGACCGTCGAAGGCATGCAGTTCGACCGCGGCTACCTGTCCCCCTACTTCGTGACCAACGCCGAGAAGATGGTCGCCGAGCTCGACAAGCCGTACATCCTCATCCACGAGAAGAAGCTCTCCAACCTGCAGGCCATGCTGCCGGTTCTGGAGTCGGTCGTGCAGTCGTCGCGCCCGCTGCTCATCGTTGCCGAGGACGTCGAAGGCGAGGCTCTGGCCACGCTGGTCGTCAACAAGCTGCGTGGCGGCCTCAAGATCGCAGCCGTCAAGGCTCCGGGCTTCGGTGATCGCCGCAAGGCCATGCTGGAAGACATCGCCATCCTGACCGGTGGCCAGGTCATCTCCGAAGATCTCGGCATCAAGCTCGAGAACGTGACGCTGGACATGCTCGGCACTGCCGAGAAGGTGCAGATCACCAAGGAGAACACGACGATCGTCGACGGCGCCGGCACCAAGGACGAGATCCAGGGCCGTGTCGCGCAGATCAAGGCGCAGATCGAGGAGACCACCTCGGACTACGACCGTGAGAAGCTGCAGGAGCGCCTTGCCAAGCTGGCCGGCGGCGTTGCCGTCATCCGCGTCGGCGGTGCGACGGAAGTCGAGGTCAAGGAGCGCAAGGACCGCGTCGACGACGCGCTCAACGCGACCCGCGCAGCCGTCGAGGAAGGTATCGTCCCCGGTGGCGGTACGGCCCTCCTGCGCGCCAAGAAGGCCGTCGAAGCCCTCAACGACGCGAACCCGGACATCAAGGCCGGCATCAAGATCGTGCTCCGCGCCCTCGAGGCTCCGGCACGCCAGATCGCCGAGAACGCCGGTGTCGAAGGCTCCGTCGTCGTCAACAAGGTTCTGGAGCAGGATGGAGCCTTCGGCTTCGACGCCTACACCGAGACCTATGTCGACCTCGTCCAGGCCGGCATCATCGACCCGACCAAGGTTGTCCGCACGGCCCTCCAGGACGCGGCATCCGTCGCCGGCCTGCTGGTGACCACCGAGGCGCTCGTGGCCGAGCTGCCGAAGGACAAGTCGCCGATGCCCGCCATGCCGGGCGGCGGCATGGGTGGCATGGACTTCTAAGTCCAGGCTTCCACCAGAAAGACAGAGGGGTCCGGCGAGCCGGGCCCCTTTTTCGTATCGAACCCGGCAAGATGACCAATTTGTAATCTGCCCGCTGGAACGGCTCCACACCTCCTTCGTTTCTTATCGGAACTCCGGCGCTCCGCCGGGAAGAAACAGGAGTGACAGATGGTCGACAAGAACGAAGTCAAGGGCGGCGCCAAGGAACTGGCCGGCAAGGTCAAGGAAGCCGCCGGCAAGGCTGTCGGCAACGATCGCCTGCAGGCCGATGGCCTTGCGGACCAGGCCGAGGGCAAGACCCAGAAGAATTACGGCAAGGTCAAGGATGCGGTAAAGGACCAGGTCGGACGCTGACCGCTTCCACCAGCCAGTTTGCAAGGCCGCCACGCCACCGCGTGGCGGCTTTTTCCTGTCGCGCCTTCAAACGATTTTACTGCCGCAACGCAACAATCGCGCCTCGACTAGCGCGGCGTCATGGCGCATACCCTTCCCACAAATCGTGAAACCTTCGGGAGCCAAGGGTAATGACGAACACGCGGCGCGAAACCGATTCCATCGGAGCCATAGAGGTAGCGACCGACCGCTACTGGGGCGCTCAGACGGAGCGCTCGCTCAATAATTTCCGCATCGGCACCGACCGTCAGCCCCTGCCGCTCATTCATGCGCTGGCCACCGTCAAGAAGGCGGCGGCACGCGTCAATGCCGACATGGGCAAGCTCGACGGCAAGCTCGCCGACACCATCATCCAGGCCGCCGACGAAGTCATTTCCGGCAAGCTGGACGACCATTTTCCCCTCGTCGTCTATCAGACCGGCTCCGGCACGCAGACGAACATGAACGTCAACGAGGTCATCTCCAACCGCGCCATCGAAATGATGGGCGGGGAGCTGGGCTCCAAGAAGCCCGTGCACCCGAACGATCACGTCAATATGGGCCAGTCCTCCAACGACGTATTCCCGACTGCGATGCACGTTGCCGTCGTCGTCGAGGCGACGAACCGCATCCTGCCGGCCATCGACGCGCTGCACGATGCGCTCGACAGGAAGGCGAAGGAGTTTGCCGACATCATCAAGATCGGCCGCACCCACACTCAGGATGCGACGCCGATCACGCTGGGGCAGGAGTTCTCCGGTTATGCGGCCGCGCTGTCTCTTTCGCGCCGCCGCGTCGAGCAGGCGATGGACGGCGTCTACGCCCTTGCGCAGGGCGGCACGGCCGTCGGCACCGGCCTGAATTCGCCGGTCGGCTTCGATGTCAGGATCGCGGCGGAAATCGCGCGCCTGACCGGACTGCCGTTCCGTACCGCCGACAATAAGTTCGAGGCGCTCGCCTCGCACGGCGCACTCGCCTTCTTCCATGGCGCACTCAACGCACTGGCGACCGACCTGTTCAAGATCGCCAACGATATCCGCTTTCTCGGCTCGGGGCCGCGCTCCGGCCTCGGCGAGTTGTCGCTGCCTGAGAACGAGCCCGGCTCGTCCATCATGCCCGGCAAGGTCAACCCGACACAGGCCGAGGCGCTGACCATGGTCGCGACCGAGGTCTTCGGCCATGAGACGACCGTGACCGTAGCCTCCAGCCAGGGCCATTTCGAGCTGAACGTCTTCAAGCCGGTCATCGCCAACGCCGTCCTGTCTTCGATCCGGCTTCTGGCCGATGGGATGGACTCCTTCCGCGAGCATTGCGTGGACGGCATCAAGGCAAATACCGATCGGATCAAGGCCCTGATGGAGCAGAGCCTGATGCTGGTGACGGCCCTTGCCCCCACCATCGGCTACGACAATGCCGCCAGCATCGCCAAGACAGCGCACAAGCGCGGCACGACGCTGCGCGAAGAGGCGATCGCCTCCGGCCACATCACGGCGGAGGAATATGACCGGATCGTCGATCCCGCAGCCATGACGCGCCCCGGCGAATAAGTCCTGGACGGGGGCCCCGCCCCCCGTACCACCGGGGCCTCTGCATCGCTTGCGCAATCAAGCACTTTACGCCGCCCCCAAGTTGCTGCACCCTCACGCTCATCGCGGGCCAAGGGGGACAGCCGCATGAACACAACCGTATTGTTGATCGGGCGCGTTCTGCTCGGCCTGCTCTTCGTTCCGGCCGGCTTCGGCAAGCTCATGGGCGCGGCGGGCTTTGCCGGCTATCTCGGCAGCCTCGGCGTCCCGGCGCCTTTGGCCATGGCCTACATCGTCGGCCTGTTCGAGCTTGTGTTCGGCCTGCTCGTCATCGTCGGCTTCCAGACCCGCCTTGCGGCATGGCTGCTGGCGGCCTTCTGCATCGTCACGGCCTTCATCGGCCATTGGGGCGATTCCAGCGCCATCCTGAAGAACTTCGCGCTGGCCGGCGGCTTCCTGTATCTGGCGACGTTCGGTGCCTATGCACCTGCCGTCGACAAGGAAGCGAACCGGCTCTAGCGCACGGGCAGATCGCAATCCGGCGTTGTTGGACGCGCCTGCAGGGGCGCGTCTATACGCGTCGTGTTGGAGGGCGCAGCAGCAGCCGCCGCGCCAGCCCGGCGTCAACCGCGGAGGATGAGCCACCGCGGCTGTGGCAGCAGGCTTGCCCTTGAACAGGCGTGAGAAGCGATGGTTTCGCCATTGACGATCACGCTTGAGATAGAAAACCCGGAGCGGTTGGCGGGCCAAACTCCGGGTGCAGTTCTGGTATCATTAAGTAAAACGGGGTCGGCCGTTACAGCATCCGGCCTCACTCCCTGAACATAAGACCTTACGAAAACCAGTTCAATCAACCAGACGGCGCATCACCCGTCGAAGCGTGCGAGCACGCCATCGACAGGCGAGAGACAGGGCTCTAGAGCGTTTTCCGATCAGTTGGCGTCGTATCCAGCGGCCTTGAAGTAGTTGGCGCATTCGGCCGGCGCGAAGAGCGGGATCAGCATGCCGACGGCCGTCCAGAGCGTCTCGACGGTGCGCTTTGCCCTGGCCCGCATGAGCGCCTTCAGCTTGGAGAAGGCCATCTCGATCGGGTTGAAGTCGGGACTGTAGGGCGGAAGGTAGCGAAGCTCGGCACCGGCCCGCTCGATCGCCTCTCGTACGCCTTCGGCCTTGTGAGCGGGAAGATTGTCCATGACGACGACGTCGCCGGGCAGGAGCGTCGGGACCAGGACTTGGCTGACATAGGCTTGGAAGGCGACACCGTTCATGGCGCCGTCCAGCACCATCGGCGCTGTCATGCCGGTCAGCCGCAGGGCGCCGGTGAACGTCGTCGTCTTCCAATGTCCATGCGGTACGCCGGAGCGACACCGCTCTCCCTTTGGTGAGCGGCCGTATCGACGGGCCATCTTCGTGTTCAAGCTCATCTCGTCGATGAACACCAGCTTCGAGGGTTCCAGCTCGAGTTGACCGTCGAACCAGGCCGCTCGCCGCTTCAGGACGTCCGGGCGATCCTGTTCGCTCGCGTGCGCAGTCTTTTTTCCACGTGATGCCGCGCCGGTCGAAGAACCGCCAAAGCGTGCCGACCCCGACCATCAGCCCACGCTCGTCGGCCAGGCGACGCTGCATCTCGTGAAGCGTGATGTCGTCGGCCTCGTCGACCAGAGCGAGGAGGAAATCGGCCTCCGCCTCGATCCGGCCCGAGCGGCGGTCGCCGCTCATCGGCAGCGGGTCGGTCCGCCCCGAACGGTCCTGCGACCGCCAGCGCACCGCCGTCGCGATCGCGATCCCGAACCGCTCGGCCGCAGCGTGCGTCGTCGCACCCTGCCGCATCGCCCGCAAAACCCGAGGCCGAAGATCAATCGACAAAGCCCGTGCCATCGCTGCCTCCCTTCCGGTCGACACCTTGAATCACGAACTGAACCCGGACTCTACCCAGTCGGAAAACGCTCTAGCGCACGGGCAGATCGCAATCCGGCGTTGTTGGACGCGCCTGCAGGGGCGCGTCTATACGCGTCGTGTTGGAGGGCGCAGCAGCAGACGCCGCGCCAGCCCGGCGTCAACCGCGGAGGATGAGCCACCGCGGCTGTGGCAGCAGGCTTGCCTTGAACAGGCGTGAGAAGCGATGGTTCTGCCATTGACGATCACGCTGGTGATACAGAAAACCCGGAGCGGCTGGCAGGCCAAACTCCGGGTGCAGTTCTGGTATCATTAAGCGAAACGAGGTCGGGTGTTACAGCACCCGGCCTCACTCCCTGAACATACGGCCTTACGAAAACCAGTTCAACCAACCAGACGGCGCATCACCCGTCGAAGCGTGCGAGCACGTCGTCGATGGTCGCCTGGTCCTCGCCCGTCACATCGGCCGCGTCGGCCCTGGCCAGGCAGGCCTGCGACGACAGGATAAGCCCGTCGGACAGGACGCGGAGCCGGTTGGCGGTCAATGTCGAGCCGGTCGAGGTAATGTCCACGATGATATCGGCGGAGCCGGCTGCAGGGGCTCCTTCCGTCGCCCCCAGGCTCTCGACGATGCGGTAGGTCTGGATGCCGTGATTGCGAGTGAAGAAGCTTTGCGTCAGGCGCCAGTACTTGGTGGCGATCCTCATGCGGTGGCCGTGTGCCGCACGGAAGCCGCCGGCCACATCGTTCAGATCTTCCATGGTCGTTACGTCGACCCAGCTGTCCGGAACCGCCACGACCACGTCGGCGTGGCCGAAGCCGAGCCGGGATACTATGGACAGGCGATCGCCGAAGTCGGGCAGCGTCTCGCGCAGCAGGTCTTCTCCCGTCACGCCGAAATGGATCGCGCCGTCACGCAGTTCGCGTGCGATCTCGGATGCTGAAAGAAGGATGACCTCCAGCCCGTCGCATCCTTCCACGCGTGTCCGGTAGGACCGCGCATCCTCGCCCGGCCGCACGAATATCCGCCGCGCCGCCAGCGCCTCGATCGTCAGGTCCTTGAGCCGCCCCTTGGACGGAATTGCGAGGGTGACGCTCATGCCGGGACCCTCGATCCAACCGACGCCATCCGGCCCGGCCACAGCGCAAAGCCCACAGCGGGGATCGTCTCCCGAGCGCCGAGATAAGAAACCAGCTTGTCGTACCGGCCACCACCGACCAACGGCCCGTCCTGTCCCTCTGCGGATATCTCGAAAACCATTCCGGTATAATAGTCGAGGGCACGCCCGAAGGCAGCGCGGTAACGCAGCCGGGACAAGTCCACGCCGGCACGGGCCAAGGCTTCCCCCCGCGCCTTGAAGGCGTCGAGGGAGTGTCCAAGATCGGTCCCGCTTTCCCGGCACAGCATTTCCAGGGCGTCGACGCTGCGATCCAGCGGACAATCGATGGACAGGAAGGCGCGCAGGCGTTCAAGCACCGTGCGGTCGAGCCGGGTTTCCGCAACGGCGACCTTTTCGATCAGGCGTCCGGCGATTTCGGCCGGGGTGCGCCCCCTGTGCAGGGGCAGCCCGCCCTCTTCCATCCTGTCGCGGATATTATCGGACAGCCTCGCGACATCGCGGGCGAGCGCCAGTTCGTAGAGATCCGGCGACAGGGTCTCGATGGACGCGCGGCTACCGCCGGTGGCAAGCGATTCCAACGCCTGGCGCAGCAGCGTATCGTGCCCGAAGGTTCGGATCAGGCGGCGCTGCCAGCCGGAGGGCAGGCCGAGCGATGACAGGAACTGCTCGAACAGGGCCTGGTCCCCGACCGTGGTTTCCACCTTCGTCAGGTCGATGCCGCAATCGGCCAGAACGCCGAGCGCGTCGGCGATCGTACGGCCATCGGCGGCGGCGCGGTCGGCATCGCCGAGATCCTCGATCCCGGCCTGCGGATACTCCGACGGTCCGTCGCCACTCTGGCGGAAAATCGTTCCGCAATAGGCATAGCGGCGCGGCAGGCCGGCCCCGTTCGCGATATGCGCCAGGCAGACCGGAATGGTGAAGTCCGGGCGAAGACAAAGGCCGCGCCCATCCTCGCCCTTGGTCAGGAAGATGCGCCGTCGCAACGCTTCACCGGCCGTATCCAGATACGGGTCGGAAGGCTGCAGGATCGGCACGTCCATCATCACGGCGCCACGCTGCACGAACTGTGCCGGCAGCGACCGCTCCAGTGCTGCGAGCGCGGTGCTCATTCTCCGCGATCCGCTGCCTGCTCGGCCAGCATGCGGCGGACGGTTTCCACCATTTCGGCCTCGGGCACGGTCACCTGTGCCGGCCGGGCGGCGCGCCAGGTTGCGTTGTCCTCGATCTCGGCGGAAAGACGCTTGCCTTCGATCAGGTCCTTGATCTGCACGACGCCGGACGCCTTCTCGTCGCCGCCCTGAATGATGGCCAGCGGCGCGGAACGGCGATCGGCATATTGAAGCTGCTTACCGAACTGCTTGGGATTTCCCTGGAACACGTCCACCGGCACGACAGGTTGGCCGGGCGCGTTCAAACCCGCACGCAGAAGACCGGCCAGACGCTGATAGTCGGCCATCCTGTCGCGGTCCATCACGGTGACGACGACTGGGCCGGGACGCTCGGCCACGCCGAGGCGGCCCAGATTCTTCAGCGCCGTCATGAGGCGCGAGACGCCGATGGAGAAACCCGTGGCCGGGACAGGCTGGCTCATGAAGCGGGCGACGAGCCCGTCATAGCGGCCGCCGCCGCCCACCGACCCGAACTGGACCTTCTGGCCCTTCTCGTTGGTGACGTCGAACAGGAGCTCGGCCTCGAATACGGGCCCGGTATAATATTCGAGGCCCCGCACAACGGAGGGGTCGATCGACACCCGGTCGTCGCCGTAGCCGGCGGCCTCGGCCAGCGAACGGATGGTTTCCAGTTCGTCGAGCCCCTCGACGACGCGGCCATTGTCGCCGAAGGCGTCCCGGACGCCCGCGATGCGGGCGGCCCCGCCGGCGTCGGCGAAGGAAAAGATCGACAGAACGCGCTCGATCGCCGATGCATCCAGCTCTGCGCCCTTGGTGAAGTCGCCCTTGCCGCCGCCATCGTCGAGACGGCCGGCCCCCAGGAGCTGGCGCACGCCGTCCACCCCGAACTTGTCGAACTTGTCGAGCGCGCGCAGCACCGTCAGCCGACGGGCTCCGTCGCCGCCGAGGCCGATGGCATCCAGGATGCCGTCCAGGACCTTGCGGTTGTTGACGCGGATCACATACTGGCCGCGCGCGATGCCCAGCGCTTCCATCGTGTCGGACATCATCATCGCCATCTCCGCATCGGCCGATACGGACGGCGCGCCGACGATATCGGCGTCGATCTGCATGAACTGCCTGAAACGCCCCGGCCCGGCCTTTTCGTTCCGGAACACGTAGCCGGCACGATAGCTGCGATAGGGCTTCGGCAGATCTTCGAAATTCTCGGCGACGTAGCGGGCCAGAGGCGCGGTCAGGTCGTAGCGGAGCGACAGCCACTCCTCGTCGTCGTCCTGCAGCGAGAAGACGCCTTCGTTGGGCCGGTCGCTATCGGGCAGGAACTTGCCCAGTGCATCGGTATATTCGAAGAAGGGGGTCTCCACCGGCTCGAATCCATAACGCTCATACACGTTGCGGATCGTGGCAAGCATTGCGTCCTGCGCACGCAGGTCGCTGGCGCTACGGTCGACGAAGCCGCGCGGCTGGCGCGCCTTCACCCGGTTCTGCTTGGCGGACATCGGTCTTGGGCCTCGGGACATAAGTCATTTTTGACTGATAGGCCGGGGTCTAATGGATCGAACCCCACAGCACAAGAAGCGCGCCGCCCCCATGCGATAAGGCCATGCCCTAGCCGCAGGCCGCCCGAACAACCTTGCCGGTACGCGGGTCGGTCTCGACCGTCACCCGGTTCTGGCGATAGTCCATCGTCACACCCTGGCCGGGCGCGATCTGGCGCACGATGGTCGCCCCCGTCCTTTGCATGGCTTCGTCATCGGTCAGCCGGTCCATGCCCACCAGCGCCGCCGCCGCATCGGCCCGGCACATTGCCTGCGCCGCACCGTCATTCACCGCGCTGGTGCCGGTCTGGCAGGCGGCAAGCGAAGCTGCGGCAAGCGTCAGCGCAAGGGCGGTTATCCGTTTTGTCGTCATCGGATGATCGATCCCGTATCTGTTGGCTCCGACACATGTAAGCGGCCATAGCCGCTCGTCCAGCCGCGCTTGCGGTCAGCGGGGACGGGCGAAGGCGTCGCGCTCGTTCTCGCAGGCGGTGCGGCAGCTACACCCTTCGATATGGTCGTTGACGAACCCCATCGATTGCATGAACGCGTAGCACGTCGTCGGTCCGACGAAGTTGAAGCCGCGCTTGCGCAGGGCCGTCGACATCGCCTTCGAAGCGGGCGTGACGGCGTTCCCGCGAAGCCAGTCCAGCGTCAGGGCCGGCGGCCTGTCCGATGCCGGTGGCTCGAAGGCCCAGAGGAACGCCGCGAGCGTCTTGCCCTCTTCCTGCCGCAGGCGGATGACCGCGCGCGCATTCGAGATCGTCGCCTGGATCTTGCCGCGATGGCGGATGATGCGCGGGTCCTGCACGATGCGGTCGACATCGGCGGGGGTGAAGGCCGCCACGCGCTCCACGTCGAAGCCCTCGAACAACTCCCGGAAGGCGTCGCGCTTGCGCAGCACGGTGATCCACGACAGGCCGGCCTGGAACCCTTCGAGGCACAGCTTTTCATAAAGGGCCGTGTCGCTGCCCACCGGGCGGCCCCATTCGCGGTCGTGGTAGGCCTCGTATTCCGGCAGGCCCGCCTGCCAGAAACAGCGTGCCTTGCCATCGGCCGACAGGATCAGCCCGTCCGCAAGCCTGTTCGAATCGTTGCTCATGACCGGACGATAATGCGACAGGCCCGCCAAGGAAACGGACCGTTGCGTGCATCGCGGCATTTGCGCAACGCATGGTCCTTTGTCGCTTCACGCACGCGTGCAGCCTGTTGCGGCGGATGGCCCGCATACGCCAGAAGTCGTTCCATGGCGTACCGCTTGGGCACGCCATGGGGGCACCGCTTTCATGAAGTTCCATCTCTGGGCCATTGCCCTCATCGCCGCGATCCTTGCCCCGTTGTCCGGCCCGAAGGCGGCGGACCTCCCCGACGATGCCGAACTCATCGCCGGCTTCGAGCGCATCGTCTTCAACGCCGAGATTCCCGGCCGTTTCAGCAATGCCGGCTTCGTCAAGAAATTTGCCGGGCCCGTGCGCTTTCGCGTCGAGAATACGGCCCGCCAGGACAGGCGGGCGGAAGTGGAAGCCTTCGTGCGGCGCATCGGCCGCGACGTCCCGGGGCTGGAAACGCGCATGGCCGAAGGCGATGAGCGTGCCGACTTCATCGTCCACGTCGTCGATCAGGCGGACTACGTTTCCACAGCCCGCAGGGTGCATCGCAACCCCTTCATGCAGGTGCCGGGCAATTGCATCGTGCGCGCCAGCTACGGGCGGCGTGGCATCGAACGGTCGGACGCCATCATCGTTTCCGACAGGGGCGAACGCCTGTTCCAACGCTGCCTGATCGAGGAAATCCTCCAGGGGCTGGGGCCGCTGGACGACAATCCGGACGCCCCGTTCAGCGTCTTCAACGATACCTCCACGCACACGGTGCTGACACGCTACGACCGCATCATGATGACGATGCTGTACGATCCGCGCCTGCGCCCCGGCATGAATCTGGAGGCAGCGCGTCCGTTGCTGCCGGCACTGGCCCGCGATGCACGGCGCGCCACGCGCTGACGGCGTTCACCTCCCGGCTACCATTTGCGGTTATACTTTGCGCATGCGCTTCGCCATGCCCGCCACACTGGCCCTGATGCTGGCCGCCCTCGCCGGCGGCACGGCTGTCCATGCTGGTGAGCGCCAGAGGCTGGTCCTGCCGGACAGGGTCGCCAGCGAGCGCACCTTGCAATTGTCGCCCGGCAGCGGAGTCTTTCCCGGCTATACGCGGCCGCGGCTCGTGACACCCCATAGCGGCGGCCGCGTCATTCTGCGCCGCGGCGTGCCTGTCGGCATCGTCGGCAATGATGGCGTGACGCGCCCGGTGGGCAGCTACGATGACGGGCGCGGCGGCCCCCCGCCCATCATCGTCACCAAGGACTGAATCCTTCAGCCTTGCGCTGGAATGCGCGCGACGACCTTGATTTCGAAATCGTAGCCGGCAAGCCAGGTAACGCCGAAGGCCGACCATGTCGGATAGGGCTTCTCGGGGAAGTACTCGGCCTTGATCGGCAGGATCGTGCCGAACTGCCGTTCCGGGTCCGTATGATAGCTGGTGACATCCAGTATATCGTCGAAGGTGGAGCCCGCCGCCTCCAGCACGGCCTTGAGGTTTTCAAAGGCCAGGCGCACCTGCGCCTCGAAATCGGGTTCCGGCGTGCCATCCGGACGAACGCCGACCTGTCCTGCGACAAACAGGAGGTCGCCGTGCCGCACGGCGGGGGAATAGGCATGCTCCTCGTTCAGCGGGTTTGGATTTGCGGGGTAAACGGGGATTCGCGCGCTCATGGATTCGTCCTTTCGACGATCGCGTAAAGCCACTATCTTTTAGATACGCGGCGTATGTGGAATGTGATGACGTACGGAGCGTATGTCAAGTCAGATACAGTTCGTATGTGAGTTAGGAGAAATGCGTGATGGCGAGCCGGCGGCGTGTGGACACGATGGAAGAAAACCGGCGGAGGCTGATTGCGGCAGCCAGACGCGCCTTTGCCGAACATGGCTTCGCCGATGCGTCGATGGACGATCTCACCGCGGCGGCGGGCCTGACGCGCGGGGCCCTCTACCATGGCTTCGGCGACAAGAAGGGGCTTCTTGCCGCGGTCGTCGCCGAGGTCGACGGCGAGATGGCCGCGCGGGCGCAACTGGCCGGCGAAGCCGCGCCATCCGCCTGGGAAGGGCTGATGGCCGAGGGTGCGGCCTATATTTCAATGGCCCTCGATCCGGAGATCCGCCGCATCGTGCTTCTGGATGGACCGGCCTTTCTGGGCGACCCGTCGCAATGGCCGAGCCAGAGCGCCTGCCTGGAGGTAACGCTTGCCACGGTGGCGCGACTGATTGCCGATGGCACGATGCGGCCGGTGGATGTGGAAGCGGCCGCACGCCTGTTGAACGGGGCGGCGCTGAACGCGGCGCTTTGGGTTGCCGCCAGCGCGACACCGCGGGAAACCCTGCCAAAGGCGGTCGAGGCCTTTCGATTGATGGCGTCAGGGTTTTTGGCAAGGCCCTCAGTAATCGCCCGATGACGGCAGCGCCGCCAGGAAGGTCCTGGCGCTGGCTCGCATGTCGGCCATCACGGCCGCGTCCATCCGGTCGAGAGTCGCATAGGTGCGCGTCATGCGTCGGTTGTGGCGCAGGCGCCCTGCGTTGCGCGCCATGAAATCCCAGTAGAGATAGTTGAAGGGGCAGGCGTCATCGCCGGTGCGCTGCTTGACGTCGTAGCGGCAGTTTTCGCAGTAATCGGACATGCGGTTGATGTAGTTGCCGGAGGCCGCATAGGGCTTGGTGGCGAAGAGCCCGTCGTCGGCCTGCAGGATCATGCCGACGACATTGGGCATTTCCACCCACTCATAGGCATCGTGGTAGACGACGAGATACCACTCCTGGACCTGCTGCGGATCGAGCCCCGCGAGCAGGCAGAAATTGCCGATCACCATGAGCCGCCGGATATGGTGGGCATAGGCATTGTCGCGCGTTTCGCCGATGCATTGCGCCATGCAGTTCAATTCGGTCGCGCCCGTCCAGAAGAAATCCGGCAAGGGCCGGTTCGCTCCCAGCGCGTTGCGGGTCGCGTATCCAGGCATCTCGCGCCAGTAGATGCCACGGATGAATTCGCGCCAGCCGATGATCTGCCGCACGAAACCCTCGACGGCGTTCAACGGCGCGGCACCCTTTCCGTAGGCGGCCAGCGCCGCCTCGCAACACTCTGCGGGCAACAGCAGGCCACAATTGATGAGGGCGGACAGGTGCGAATGGAACAACAGTGGCTGCCCCTCCACCATCGCATCCTGATAGGTGCCGAAGGATGGGAGCGCCTCCTGCACGAACCAGCGCAGGTAGCCTTTCGCCTGCCTGCGCGTCACCGGATAATCGAACGCGTCCAGCCGCCCGAAATGATTGCCGAACCGCTCGCGCACGAGTGCGAGGACGTCTTCGGTCGTCGCATCGGGCGGATAGGCGGGCCTGTCCGGCATCGCCATGCCCGCGGGCATCGGCTCGCGGTTCTCCGCATCGTAATTCCAGCGCCCGCCGACTGGGCTTTCTCCATCCATCAGATAGCCGGTATGGCGTCGCATCCGGCGATAGAAACTCTCCATCAACAAGGTCCGGCCATCGCCCGCCACGGCGTCGAAATCGTCATGGGGGCACAGGAAGCGGTCATCCGGCCGGATGTCGACCGGCACGCCGAGCGTATCCTGCCAACCCTCCAGCATCTGCTGCACGCGCCATTCGCCGGCCTCGGTCACGACGAGGCCGTCCAGCTTGTGGCGCGCAAGGGCGCGCTGAACCTCGCCGGTAAAACTGCCGCTGTTGCCCGCAGCGTCGAGCGCGACATAGTCCACGTTCACGCCATTGGCGACGAGATCCGCCGCGAAATGGCGCATCGCGGAAAACAGGAAGGCGATCTTGCGCTGATGGTGGCGCACATAGGTCGCCTCGTCGGCAAGTTCGGCCATCAGCACGACGTCACCCGTCTGCAGATCGGACAGGCTGGACAGGCTCCGGCTGAGCTGATCGCCGAGAACGGGTCGAAGTCGAGGCATGGGCAGACCGCTTCATCCGGGCCCATTGCGCGGGCGGGAGCGCGCTAGATGTCGTGCACGGCGGCCGCAGCAAGGGCCCTGCGACGCTCCATACCGCCGGCAAGGCTGGACAGACCGCGCGAAACGTAGCGGCCGGCGCCGATGCCGCCGACAAGCGCCCCGTCACGGATCATGACCCGGCCGCCCAGGATGGTCGTCGTCGGCCAGCCGCGCACCTCAACCCCCTCGTAGGGCGTATAATCCGAGCCGTCATGCAACTCGGCATGGCGGATCGTGCGGACCTCGTCCCGGTTCCAGATGGCGATGTCCGCGTCCATCCCCACCGCGATCGCGCCCTTGCGCGACAGGCCATACGTCTTTGCATGGTTGGTCGACGACAAAGCGACGAAACGCGGAAGGTCGATCCGCCCCTTCATGACGCCTTCGGAAAACAGGATCGGCAACCGCGTCTCGACGCCGGGTATGCCATTGGGGATATGGCGAAAGCTGGTTCGCCCACGAGGGTTGAGCTTGCCCATCGGGTCGTCGTAGCGGAACGGGCAGTGATCGGACGAGAACAGGTCGAACACCCCCGTTTCCACGCCGCGCCAGCAGGCATCCTGACTTTCGCGGTCGCGCGGCGGCGGCGAGCAGACGAACTTGGCGCCCTCCCAATCCATTCCATCGAGGTCGGCCGCCGTCAGCATCAAATATTGCGGGCAGGTTTCGCCCACCACCTTGAGGCCACGCGCCCGCGCCCGGGCGATCTCGTCCATGGCCTGTCCGTTGGACACATGGACGATGACGACGGGAACGTCGGTGATCTCCGCCAGCGACAAGGCACGGTGCGTGGCCTCCCGCTCGACCGCGGCGGGCCGGGTCGAGGCATGGGCGCGGGGCGCGACGTCGCCCTGGCCTCATGCAGGCCGATCAGATAGCGGATCGCATCCTCGTTCTCGCAGTGGACCATCACCAGAGCGCCGGTGCGCCTTGCGGTGTCCATCGTGGCAAGGATTTCGGCATCGTTGAGCCTGAGCCCCTCATAGGTCATGAAAACCTTGAACGAGGTATAGCCATCGGCCACCAGCGCCGGCAGCTCCTGCCCCAGGACGGAAGCGGACGGATCGGACACGATCAGGTGGAAGGAGACGTCCGTGTAGCAGCGCCCTTCCGCCAGGGCATGGTAGTCGGCAAGCGCCGCGCGCAGCGAATGGCCCTTCTGCTGCAGGCAGAAGGGCAGGATGGTCGTGTTGCCGCCGAACAAGGCCGACAGGGTTCCGCTTTCGAAATCGTCGGCCATGACGATGCCGTCGCCGGACGGCTGGGCGATATGGACATGACTGTCGATACCGCCGGGCAGCACATAGCGCCCGCTTGCGTCGATCTCCTCGCCGGCGGGGCCGAGCCCCTCCCCGATCATCGCGATGCGCCCGTCGCGGATGCCGATATCCGCACGGAAGACGTCGGACGCGGTCGCCACCGTTCCGTTGCGGATGACGAGGTCCAGCATCACAGCTTCGGCTCCAGCGCGGCGATCAGCCTGTCCACCTCGTCCAGCGTATTGTAGTGGACCATCGACACGCGCACGACGCCGTCCTGCGCCATCAGGCCATGATCTTCCACGATGCGACGCGCATAGAAATCGCCGTTGCGGATGCCGATATGCGCCGCATCGACCGCATCCACAATCCGCTTCGAGCTTTCCGCGCCGACGGTAAAGGAAACGGTGGAAACGCGGTCGGCGACGGCAGAGGATGTACGGCCGATCACACGCACCGAGTTCCGCGACGAGAGGTAGTCGATTAGCCGGGCGGACAAGGCGCGCTCCTGCTCGGCAATGGCGTCGAAGCCCGCTTCTATCGCGGCGCGCCCATCGGCGGCGCCCCCTATGCGCCCGATCTCCTCGACATAGTCCACCGCGCCCATCGCACCCCAGGCGCATTCGTAGTTGATGTTACCCGGCTCCAGCTTGTGCGGCACCCGGCTCTTGTCGAAGAAGTAGTGGTAGATGTTGTCCAGCGCTTCCAGCCGGTCGCGCCGGCCGTACATCACCGCATGATGGGGCCCGAAGACCTTGTAGACGCTGAAGACGTAGTAATCGGCCTTCAAGGCCTTCATGTCGATGGCGCGGTGCGGCGCATAGGCGACCGCATCCACCACGAGCTCGGCCCCGGCCGCGTGGACGATGTCGGCGATCTCGGCGACCGGGTTGATCGTGCCGAGGATGTTGGAGGCGTGGGTGACGCAGACCAGCCGCGTCCGCTCGCCGATCAGGGCCTTCAACGCCGCAAGGTCCAGCTCGAAGGTTTCCGGGTCGCAGCGCATGCACTACGATAGTTGTTTCGCATACATTTCGGTCGGCCCCATCCTCCGCACCAGGGCTGCGGCGGATGGTCATGCCGCCATGGTGCAGGACGCCGCCGATGATCTCGCCATCGGCGGCGGATCCCAGGCTCGTCCCCGTCTTCAGTTTGCGGACGCGGTTGGCCGAATGGTGATCTCCGTTGTGTCGACATGCGCCGGGGCCTCGATCGCGTGGCGCACCGCGCGTGCGATATCGACGGGCTTAAGGGCGATGGCACGGTAATCGTCCATCATCGCCATCGTCTCGGCATGGGTGATCGTGGAGGCAAGGTCGCTCTCCACCACGCCCGGATTGACGCAGGTGACCCGTATGTCCGGGCTTTCCTGCCGCAGCCCGTCGGAGATGGCGCGCACGGCGAACTTGGTTGCGCAGTAGACGGCGGCCGTCGGCACGACCGAAAGCGCGCCAATGGAGGCGATGTTGACGATGTGGCCATGCCCCTGCGCCTTCATTGCCGGCAGCACGGCGCCGATGCCCCAGAGAACACCCTTGATGTTCACCTCGACCATGCGATCCCACTCGTCCTCCTTGAGCGCCGCCATCGGCGACAGGGGCATGATGCCGGCATTGTTGACCATGACGTCCACACCGCCCCAAAGGTCCAGCGCGACCTGCACGAAGGCTTTCATTCCGGCACGGTCCGTCACCTCCAGCGCCCGGGCCTCGGCGATGCCGCCCGCCGCGTTGATTTCGGCCGCGATCCGCCTGATGCGGTCCAGGCGCCTGGCCCCCAGCAGGACGCGCGCCCCGGCGCCTGCGAATTCGCGCGCCAGGCCTTCCCCGATACCGCCTGAGGCACCCGTGATGATGATGATGGTCTTGTCCATGATTGTCTCCTTGACCCGATGTCCGGAGGCAAGATGGACAGCTCCCGGTGTCGCCGGTATCCTCGATCGGATCGACTGGCTGGTTAGCGGTGCTGGACAATGCACATGGACCTCAATCTTCTTCCGATCCTGCTTGCGGTCGCCGAGGAGCATAATTTCAGGGCCGCGGCGGACAGGCTGGGGGTGACGCGCTCGGCGGTCAGCCAGGGTATCAGGCGCCTGGAAGACAGGCTCGGCGTCGCCCTCGTGGTGCGGACGACGCGCTCGGTCCGGCTGACGGAGGCCGGCGAGCGGCTGTCCGAATCACTGGCCGGCCCGATGGCGGAAATCGCCACGGCGCTCGATGAAGTGGCCGGCGACGGAAAGCCGCGCGGCCTTCTTCGGATCGCCGCAACCTCCATTGCGGAGCGGTTCTTGTCCGGCCGGCTGATCGCTTCCTTCATCGAGGAAAATCCCGGCGTGGCGCTGGACGTGATGGTGAGCGACGAGGAGTTCGATATCGTAGCCGCCGGCTTCGACGCCGGAGTGCGGCTGGGCGAAGTGATCGAGCAGGACATGATCGCCGTGCCGCTGGGTGGCGAGCAACGGGAAGTCGCGGTCGCGGCGCCGGCCTATCTTGCAGCGCACGGCACGCCGCTGCATCCGCGCGACCTCGTCCATCACAGATGCATCGGCTGGCGACGCGCCCTGAACGTGGCGCCGCATCGCTGGGAGTTCGAGGAAAACGGCCTCCCGTTCGACGTACAGGTGGAACCCCAGCTCAGCACCAACGACCTGCGCCTGATGTTGCGAACGGCCCTGTCCGGGGGCGGCATCACCTTCGCACCGCTGGATACGCTGCGGCCGCATATCGACACGGGCGAGCTCGTGCCGCTTTTGGAAAGCTTCCTGCCGCCATTCCCCGGCTTCTTCCTGTATTTCCCTCAGCGCCGGAACATGGCGCCCAAGCTGCGGGCGCTTATCGCGCATGTGCGCCGGGAGGGCGTTTGACAAGTGGCGACGCTACGCCAGTTGCAACCGGGCAGCCGGCCTGCACATCGCCATTCAAGGGAGCGCTGGGGTGGGACACGGCAGATCGGGCTCCTGTTACCGGACCCTCCACCCATGAGCATCACCCGGCGTTTTCGTGCGGCGTCCTTCGTTGCGGGGATCGCCGTCCTGCTGACGGGCTGCGCAAGCCAGGTGGTGGACCTGATCACCAGCCGGGCAGGCTACAGCGTTTCCAAAGACATCCCGTACGGGCCGGATCCACGCCAGACATACGATCTCTATGTGCCTGACGGCGCAACGGCGAGAACGCCGCTGGTGGTGTTCATCCACGGGGGATCGTGGGACACAGGCTCCAAGACCATCTACCGTTTCGTCGGACAGGCGCTGACGGCGCAGGGCTTCGTGGTCGCCATCCCCGAATACCGGCTGTACCCGGAAGTCACCTTCCCCGCATTCGTCGAGGACGCAGCCATGGCATTCGCGGCTATAGAAGACAAGGCGCGGGCCGGCGCCGACGGCCTGCCGGGCGGGCAGCACCCCATGGCGCTCATGGGCCATTCGGCCGGGGCGCAGATCGCAGCACTCTTGGCGTTCGATCGAAGCTATCTCGACGCCGCCGGCTCATCGCAGGAGCGCATTTCCGCGTTTGTGGGCCTGGCCGGGCCTTACGACTTCCTGCCGTTGACGGACGAGCGCTACAAGCGCATCTTCCCGCCATCGCTGCGGCAACGCAGCCAGCCCGTCACCTATGCAGGCGGCACCGGACCGCCGACGCTCCTGATCCATGGCACCGCCGACAGGACGGTCGCGGCCGATAATTCGGTGTCCATGGCGCGCGCCATAGAGGATGCAGGCGGTCAGGCTACGCTGCGCCTTTTCGATGATGTCGATCACCTTGGGCCCATCTCGGCCTTTGTCACGGCACTCCCGGTCGGGGACAAGGCGATCAGGGAAACGGTCTTCACGTTCCTGCGGGACCATGAATAACGCGAAGCCGGACCGGCAGGAGGGAAGCAATGCGCGTGATGCCGCAACCGCTCACTCTACGAGATGTCGGATTTCGAGGGAGCGCCCGGGATGGACGGCTCGTCGTTTTGTCCGGCTGTTCGGGCGGCGGCAAATCCAGCCTGCTGGCGGAACTTTCAAAGCGGGGTTTTGCCACCGTTCCCGAGCCCGGCCGCCGGATCGTGCAGCGCGAAGCGCGGGGCGGCGGGGCGGCGCTGCCGTGGGTGGATCTTGCCGCCTTCGCCGTCCAGGCGCTGGCATTGGCGGCCGAGGACAGGAAAGCCGCCGCGCATCTGCCCGGTCCGGTCTTCTTCGACCGTGGCCTCATCGATGCCGCCGTGGCGCTGGAGCATGCGACCGGCCATCCTGCACGGCAGACGCTTGCGGATCATGGGCGCTACCACCCGCAGCTTTTCCTGACGCCGCCCTGGCCTGAAATCTACGTCCATGACCCGGAACGTCGGCATGGGCTGGAGGAAGCGATCGCCGAGTATGATCGCCTCCTCGCCGCCTCCATCGACCTCGGTTACGAGGCAGTCATCTTGCCGAAAACCGGCATCGCGGCCCGGGCGGACTTCGTGCTGGATTGCCTTCTGCGTCACGCTCCCCGCTCGAAGCGGATCTCGACGCCGTAGGCGGCTTCGGCCGGGATGGCCAGCCTATCGCCCGCACGCTCGAACGCGATGCCGGCTGCCGAAAGGCGCTCTGCCTGCCCGTCGATATCCGGTACGGCGACGGCGAAGGCCGTGAAGCGGGCACCGTCGCCATGGTCGGCCCGCACCACCTCTAGCCGGCCGCCATCCAACGGGACGATACCATCGTCTCGCGGCGTTGCCCCGGTGAACGCGGCAAGGAAGGCTTCGTGCTCCCGCGGATGCGCTGCGACAAGCGTGACGCCCACCACATCGCGCCCACCATTCCGATGGGTCTGGAAATCCGCGTTCCAGAAATTTTCTGGATAATGCTGCTGGCAGACGAAGAAGCCGGCGTCCGGCGCGGACGGGTCCGCGGCGAAGGCCAGCGTGAACGCGACATGCGTTTCGCTGCCATCCGGTCGCCTGCCCTTTCGCTCGAAGAAGAAGGGCTCGAAATCGCCGATACCGGCCCTTGCGAAGCCTGCGGCGTCGGCCTTGGCATCGGCGCTGTCCAGCACCAGCATGGCCAGCCCTTCCCGCAGCTTGAGATAATCGCGCACGAACGCGCCGAAGCTGAACCGGCCTGGACCATGCGGGGAAATCGCAACACCATCCTGTCCCACCGAAATCAACTCGATGAAGGACGAGCGAAACTGGACGAGCCTGTTTTCGGTGCCCCAGGGATGCCGGTTGCGTGCGCCGACCTGGAAGCCGAGGCGGCCATAAAAATCGCCCGCTGCATCCAGATCGCGGACGGCGACGACGAGGTGATCGATCCCACGGGTCATCGAAATTCTCCTTGCTGCCGGACGGGCATAGCGACCCCGGCCCGATATTGACAGTCTCCGATTGTGTTGATATCAACTTATCTCAGGACAGGAGACTGGCGACAAGGGAGAGCCGCCATGCTTTCGGACAAGTCATCATCCGCCATCATCGCGATATCCGACATGCCACGGGCCCGGGCCTTTTACGGCGGGCTGCTGGGCCTTGTCGCCGTGGAGGAAGACGACGAGGTAACGGTCTACGCCACCGGCGATACGCATCTCGTCGTCTATCGCTCCGACGAGGCCGGCTCCAACCGCGCCAACGCCGTCGTCTTCGACGCCGCGGGCGACATCGAGGCCATCGTGGCGGCACTGGCCGTCAAAGGCGTCACCTTCGAGCACTATGCCATGGACGGCATCGAGTACCGCGACGGCATCCATTATGCCGGCGGCATGAAGATGGTCTGGTTCAAGGACCCGGACGGCAACATCATCCACATCAACGACATGCCCAAACCATAAGAGGAAACGACCATGCCCTATATCGTCGGATGCGTGCTTCCCGTCCTGCCTGGCAAGCGCGAACGCTTCATCGAGCAGGCACGCCAGTCGGTGCCCTTCTTCCGGGAGTTCGGCGCGCAATCCGTCGTGGATGCGGTCAGCGACGACGTGCCGCACGGCAAGCTGACGGATTTCTACCGATCGGTGGACGCCCGGAACGACGAACTTGTCGGCTTCGGCTGGATCGAATGGCCCGACAAGGCAACGCGCGATGCCGGCGAAGCGAAGATGATGGAAGACCCGCGCATGGACATGTCCGACATGGCCTTCGACGGCAAGCGGATGATCTTCGGCGGCTTCGACCCGGTGGTGGATGAGGGGCCCGGCGGCGCATTCGGCTATGTCGACGGCTTCGTGCTGGCCGTGCCGACGGCTGGCAAGGACACATTCGTCGACCATTGCCGCAAGGCCGCGCCGTTCTTCCTGAAACATGGCGCGACACGGCATGTCGAGTGCTGGGGCCTCGATGTGCCGCCCGGCAAGGTGACCGACTTCCAGCGCTCCGTGCAGGCGAAGCCGGACGAGACCGTATGCTTCTCGTGGATCGAGTGGCCGGACAAGGCCACGAGGGATAGCGGCCTGAAGGCTGTCTTCACCGAGATGGAAAACAGCGGGGAAGACAATCCCATGCCCTTCGACGGCAAGCGGATGATCTATGGCGGCTTCGAGGTCGTCAGCCGTTAATGTGAAAAAGGCGGGCCGCCCTGCATCGGACGGCCCGCCGATATCGGTGGATCTTCGCCGCCGCCGACGATCCTAGAACTCGAACGCGGCAGAGACCGTGAAGGTGCGCGATGCACCCGCCGCCAGGAAACCGCGTGCCGACGAGGCCCAGTAATCCTCGCCGAACAGGTTCTCCACATTGGCGCGCAGTTCCACCGGCTTGTCGTAGGGTCCGGTGAAGGCGTAGCGCAGGCCCGCATCGACGCGCGTCCAGTCGTCGATCTTCTGCGTGTTCGCCTGGTCGTACCAGGTGCTGCCCGTATGGATGACGCGGCCCGTCAGCGTCAGACCGGGCGTCAGCCAGTTGATGTCGTATTCGCCGTAGAGGTTGAAGGCGACATTGGCGACGCCCGGCACGTCATTGCCGTCGAAGCGGCCGCCGGCGGTGCGCTCCAGCTCGGCATCGAGCAGCGTGACGCCGCCCAGCAGCCGCACGCCGTCCGCCACCTCGCCGAAGACATTCAGCTCCAGGCCGCGATTGACCTGCCGGCCGCCGACCGAGAATATCCGGGTGACCGGGTCGGTGAAGCCGCTGGCCTGCGTGATCTCGAACAGGGACGCGGTCACCGCCATGAAGCCGAAATCGTATTTGACGCCGACTTCCTTCTGGTCGTTCACCACCGGTGCGAAGATTTCGTTGGCATTGGCCGCGGTGGCCGGGGCGATGGGCCCCTCCGTCAGCGATTCCACGTAGTTGCCATACACCGACAGGCTGTCGGTCACGCGCACCAGGGCGGCCACGGCCGGGCTCAGTCGGGAATCGCTGTAGTAGTAGTTGCGTTCGCCCAGCGTCGGGCCCGGCACGGTGGAGAAGCCGCGCGAGCGGATATCCTGGTAGCGCCCGCCCAGCGTCAACTGGAAGCGGTCGTCGAACATGGACAGCGTATCGGTGAGTGCGATGCTGGTGAGCTGCAGGTCGGCGAATTTCGGCCGGCCGCTGGCGCGCGGGAATGCGCTGGTGTCGATCGGCCCGCCGACGAAGAAGGTAGGGTCGTAGATATTGGTCGGGAAGCTCGGCAGCACGACGCGCGCAAAGCCGCCACGGTAATTTTCGTTCAGCGCCTGCGAGGCCGAGACGTTCAACTGATGGCCCACGGCCCCGGTCTCGAACGCGGACCGTGCGCCGACCTCGCCGGTGAAGCCCTGGATCTTCTGCGGCTGGATGGCCAGCGTGGCGGTGGCGTCACCGTTCTCGTCCTGGATCAGGTAGGACGAGGTGAGGAAGTCCTCCCGGTAGCGGCTTGCGCCACCGGCGATATACAGCGTGGTATTGTCGAAGATGTCGTATTCGATGCGCCCGGCCGCCATCTGGTGCACGCTGTCGATATATTCGAACGAGTTGGCGGTGTTGATGCTGCCGTCCGGCGCGCGCGGAATGGTGATGCCGGGCACCGCGCCGTTGAACAGGGATGTCGGTGCATCGATCTGCTGGTTGGAATAGTTGAGATCGAGCGATGCGCGCAGGCGCTCGCCCCGATAGTCCAGCCCCACCGCGCCGACGCCGAGCTGGATGTCGTTGCGATCCAGCGTGGTATCGCCCGCGCGGTACGATCCGTTGACGCGGATGCCCCACTCTCCCGTCGGGCCGTAGCGCCGGCCGATATCGAAATGCGGCCAGACTTGCGAATCGCTGATGTAAGTGGTGGTGAGCCGCGTCAGCGGCGTATCGCCCGCCCGTTTCGGCACGAGGTTGATGCTGCCGCCCACACGGCCGACGCCACCATTGAGAAGGGTGGACGGGCCTTTCAGGATCTCGACCCGCTCGATCCCCTCCAGATAGCTGCGCCGGGGATTGGCGATATAGAACAGCCCGTCATAGGCCGTATCCAGATTGGTCACCGAAAAACCGCGGATAAAGAAGGCGTCGCGCTCGCTGAAGGCCGGGGCGTCGTTGCGCACCGATGGGTCGTTCAGCACCACATCCGCCAGCGTGCGCGCCTGCTGGTCGCGGATCAACTCGTCGGTGTAGCCGGTTATGTTGAAGGGCGTTTCCATGAAGCTGCGATTGCCCAGCATGCCCAGCCGGGCGCCGGACCCCACCTGCCCGCCGGCATAGGGCGCGGGCGGCTGGCCAACCGTTCCGGTGGCCGGCAGGCCGTTGCCGCCCTGCCCTGCGCCCTGCACGACAACCTCGTCCAACAGCACCGAGTCGATCTGCTGCGCTTGGGCGGACGTGCCATGCGCCAGCGCCAGGATACACGCCCCGCCCGCCAGATAGCGGATAAATGCGCTTTGCTTCGACATCGCCCAACCCCTTCGCGATCGACCCTCGGACCGGGCTTACGATGGCGGGATTGCGGCACTCAACGAAGAACGCCTCTAAATTATGACTTGTTCATCATGTTTCTGTGATCGACGTTTCCGCCTACTCCTATTGGAGAAGATCGTAGCTGATCAGATCCAGTTGCGGCGTATCCTGGATCAGCAAACTGTTGCGGGCGATGAAGCGGTAACGCTTCCCCTCTTCCAGTGGCACCGGCATCAGCGCCGGGACGTTCGGGTTGACGTAGAGAATGAGGTCCTGCCCGCCTTGCGTGCGCGCATGCAGCGCCGGGCCGGTGTAGCGCGTCATCGGCTCGTTGATGCCGAGCGTGCTGTCGCCCCGGTCCGGCGCGGTCGAAATGATGGTGGCGTCCACGGCCACCAGTCGGCGCGCGGTGGACCCCGTCTGGGCCGTCATGGCATCCAGCGTGCCATAGCGCACATCCCATTCCAGCGCGCGTGCATCGCGCATGATGCGGTATGCGGCATCCGCCAGCACCTGGCTGGCGGTCCGTGGCTGCGCGCCTGCGGCGACGAGGTCGATATAGGATTGCAGGTAGGTGCGCAGCGGCTCCACCGTATCGTACTGCACCAACAGGCCGGGGCCGAGCGCCACGCCCGCCTGCCCCGCCTCCGGAGCCACCACCAGCACGGCCCCGTTGCCGACATCCAGCTTGCCCACGCGCAGCTGCCGCATGGCATCCAGCGCATATTCGTCGGCCGTGCGGCCCTGCAGATCGCGCGCGACGATGGTGACGATTTCCACATTGGCCGCTGCGGCGAAGCGGAAGGCCGTATCCTGCAATCGGTCGCGGATGGACGGCCCGAAGATGCCGAGCTCGTCATAGACGAACCGGTCGAACTTGGCGGGCGTCGCCTCCGCGCCCAGGCGCGGCATCCTGTCGACCTGCGATTGACGGCCGGCATCGGCCTCGCGCATGCGGCGCGCCTCATCCGGCATCATGATCTGCCCCGCGCCGGGTATATCCGGCATGCCGGCCGGCCCGGCCTGCGGTTCCGGGGCCAACGCCGGCGCGGTTTCAACGGCGGCCACCGTCACGTCGGATGCGCCGTCGCATGGCCCGCCCTGCTGCTCGCAGGACTGAGTCCACCCCGCCTCGATGGCGGCAAGCCGCTTTGCCCGGCCCGGATGGGTCGGCCCATCGGCCTCGGGGATGAGTGCCCGGATCGCGATCTGCGCATCGGGCAGCGCCGCGCCCATCTTGAACAGCACGAAGCCGGAGAATGTGTCGGCCTCCAGCTCGGTGGGGGGCTGGCTGCCGCCCGGCACCATCGTGTGGCCCGAAAGATGATGGCCGATCTCGTGCGCCATGATCGACAGCGGCGACCAGTTATTATCGCGCGTGGCGGTGCGCACCTCTTCCATGAAGCCGGCATTATAGGCGATCACCCGTTGCGGGATGCCGTCCGGCCCCAGCACGATCATCGCCGCGGCATTGGGCACGTCGCCTTCCATGATGCGGAAATTCTGCGGCAGGCCGGTAAAGCGCATGATGGCGCCAACGGCCTCCACCCCGCCCGGTTGTTCGGGCGCGGTCAGGGCTTTCGGGTCGACCGCCAGCGCCTTGCCCTCGTAGGAGCAGGCCTGCAGCATGGCGCTGAGCTCCGTTGCCAGTTCCCCTTCGCTTAAGCCGGCGGCATCGCCTTCCCCGGCCGGGGTGGATTGCTGCGGCGGCGCCGGATCCTGCGCCTGCGCCATCAGCATGCCCTGCTCCGCCTCGGCCAGACGGGCGAAGATCGGATCGCAGATTTCGCTGTCCGCCTTCGTCGGAAACGGGCTTCGCGGTGCGGCCCCTGCGCCGGGCACAGATGCAGCAAGGCCGGCAACGAGCCCGCAGGCAAACAGGGTCTTCATAAGGCGTCCTCCCACGCGGAACCGACCAGTCAGCGAAGTTGCGCGATGACGATACGGATCACCGCGCGCGCATAGAGATAGAGCAGCCCTTCCTTGGCGACATAGAAGACGGCCGCGCCGATGGCCGGCCACCACCATTGCCGCCGCCAGTCGACGGCAAAGAACTGCCCGAAGGCAAGGAAGACGATGCCGGCCTCCACCCAATCCATATAGAGGCCCGTCAGTTGACGGTGCCGTGCCACGAGGTCAGGCCCGGTGTGCAGCAACAAGGGCGACAGGTTGATGATGTTGGCGACGATGATGACGAACTGCACATAGGTCGCCAGCACCAGATGCTCGAAGAAGTTGAAGCCCTGTCGCCGCCGGAAGACGAGGTTGGAAGCGATCAGCACCGCGACGATGCCGAGCGAGAACGACCATTTCGACCAGGCGCGCACCAGTTCCAGCGCCCTGGACAGGCGTGTATCGCCGGCTTCCAGGTAACCCGTCTGTGCGATGACGATGAGCAGGATGACGATGGCGGCCAGAAGCAGTTTCAAAGGGTGCACATGCGCCTTGCGCTGGCCCAGCACATAATCCCGCGCCACCCGGCCCGGCCGCAGCGACACGTTGAAGGCGGCCTTCAGCATCTCCGCCTCGAACCAGCGCAGCTTCTGCCAGATCTCGTCCTTCAGATGGGCGCGGCCGAAGCGGTCGGCCTTCTTCTGCCCGCAGGCCTGGCAATAGGGGCCCGTCAATGTCGCCCCGCAATTGCGGCAGACATCGGCCTCGAAATAACTGTCGTTCAGCGCCCCGCCCGCCGGCAACTCATCGCTCACAGGTTACGAAGATGCCGCGCCCGGCGGGGCGCGGCAAGGCGCAAGCGCCGTTTGCCTGCGGGATCGACGCGTCAGTCCCTGGCGGCCAGCGCCTTGGCATCGGCGCCGGCCGGCAGCATCATGGGGCAATCCGGGTCGGTCGCGGCGCGCAACACGGCCTCGGCGACATCCTCCGCCGTGGTGACGGGGCCCGCCGCATGCTGCTGCATGGCCTCCATCGTCTTGCCGACGAAATCTCCATAGGCTTCCGGGAAACCGCCATTCCGGCCGATCAGCGCCCGGGCGCTGTTGCCGAAGCTGGTGGTGGGCGCCGCCCCCGGCAGCACGACGCGCGCCCGGATGCCGAACTCGGCCAGCTCCAGCGCGGCCGATTGCGTCAGCATGTTCACCGCCGCCTTGCTTGCGGCGTAGACCGACAACAGCGCCATCGGCGCAAGCGTGGTGCTGGAGCTGACATTCACGATCACGCCGGAGCGCCGCTCGCGCATGGCGGGCAGCACCGCCTGCATTGTCGCGATGGTTCCCAGCGTGTTGGTTTCGAAGATGTGGCGCGCCATGTCCAGCGGCGTGCCTTCCACGGCATTCAGCCAGCCGATGCCGGCATTGTTGACGAGAACGTCGATCGGGCCGGCCTTGGCCACCGCATCGTGGATGCTGCGGGCATCCGTCACATCCAGCGGCAGGACGCGCAGCCTGTCGGATTCGGGCAGCGTGCTGGCGGCGGGGTCGCGCATCGTGGCGACGACGTTCCAACCCTCGTTCAGGAAGCGCAGGGCGATCTCGCGGCCGAACCCGGTAGAGCTACCGGTGATGAATACGGTTTGCATGGGCTTTCTCTCTGTCCTTGCGTTGCCTGAGGGGGAGATAGACGCTGCACGCCGGACGTTCTACGTTTCATCGTCCGCAAGACATTGGAGACCGTCCAACCCGTGATTGATCCGCTCGCCGAGGTGATCGCCCTTCTGAAACCCCGTGCCTCCTTCGCCAAGATGGTGACGGCCAGCGGTCGCTGGGCGGTGCGCCCGCCGCACGACAAGCCGTTTTATGCCGCCCTTCTGGAGGGCGAAGTCACCCTGGCGGCCGGCGGCCGCGCGCCCGAGCGGCTGCATGCGGGCGATTTCGTTCTTCTGCCGGCGACGGACGCGTTGCAGGTAACCAGCCGTATTCCGCCCGAGGGTGGGCGCACGACAGAGCCGCTGGAACTCGGCCCCGGCGTCTTCCGCATCGGGCCGCAGGGGACGCCCGACACGCGCATGCTGGTCGGCACCTGCACCTTCGGCTCCGACGATTCGGCGCTGCTCGTCTCGCTGCTTCCCGATCTGGTCATCGTGCGCGGAGAGCGGCGGCTGACCATGCTGGTCGAGCTGTTGAACGCGGAGGCGCGCGGCCAAAGGCCGGGCCGCGACGTGGTGCTGGGGCATCTGTTGCAGGTACTGCTGATCGAGGCGTTTCGCACGACGAAGCTGTCATCCCCTGCCCCCGGCCTGTTGCGCGGCCTTTCGGACGAAAGGCTGGCGCCGGCCCTGCGCCGGATGCATGGCGAACCGGCCCGGCCCTGGACGGTGGGCGAGCTGGCGCGCGAGGCGGCGTTGTCGCGATCCAGCTTCTACGACCGCTTCCGGCGCGAGGTCGGCGTTGCGCCGATGGACTACCTGCTAAAATGGCGGATGGCCCTGGCCAAGGATCTGCTGCGGAGCGCCGACAGCCCGGCCGTTGGGGACGTTGCCCGGCGCGTCGGCTACAGCTCGCAAAGCACGTTCAGCGTAGCCTTTTCGCGGGAGGTCGGCGCAGCGCCCAGGACCTATGCCCGCCGGGCCGTGCATGGGATGGCAAACGGGGCGGACGTACAGGCTTCGGGTTAGCGCCGCATCGCATCGCAGAAATGGTGCCGTCCTGCAGTGTGACCGTTGGAACAGATCGATCGCCGGTTTGTTTCAGGCGAAAGCACCGGAGTTGCGCATGACCCATACTATCGACGGCGGGAGGTCCTTCTCCAGGGCCATACACGGCATCCTGCTCAGCTTTCCGGTAGCCCTTTTCGCGACGGCGCTCGCGGCGGATATTGCCTACCTCAACACCGCCGAAATCCAGTGGACCAACTTCGCGAGCTGGGCGATTGCCGGAGCCCTCGTGTTCGGTGGATTGGTAGCCGCCTGGGCGCTTGTCGACTGGCTCTTGAAGCTCCGCCGCGCCGACAGCGGCAGCCGCCTTCTCTACTTCGCAGTCGTCGCTCTCATGTGGGTTCTTGGTCTCGTCAACGCGTTCCATCATGCGCGGGATGCGTGGAGCTCCGTCGGCACTGTGGGCGTTGGCCTGTCGGCTGTCACCACCATCCTCGCGCTTGTCGCAGGCTGGATGTTCTTTTCCCGAACCACACGCTTGGAAGCCGCCCGATGACCCGAACATTCCTGATGACCGCGGTTGCAGCATTGGCGCTGACGGGCTGCAGCGAAAGCGACCCCTCCCTCAACGAGGTCGGAGCAACGCCCGATCTGCCGGCGGTGAATGAAACGCTGATACCGCCGATGAAGATCGCCGAGCCCGCCGGGTGGAACGGCGAGGTTCCGACCGTGCCGGAAGGGTTCACCATCAACGCATTGGCGAGCGACCTTCTGATCCCCCGGCAGATGCTCGTTCTACCAAACGGCGATATTCTGGTTGCAGAAGGGCGTGGCGGCAACGCGCCGGCGCTTCGCCCGAAAGACGTGATCGCCGGCTACATCAAGAAGCAGGGCAACACGCAGGTTCAGAGCGGCAACCGCATTACCCTTCTGCGCGATGCCAATAATGACGGTACGCCGGAAATCAGAACTGTCTTCATCGACAATCTGAACGCGCCCTACGGTTTGGCCTTCGTCGACGGCGCCGTCTACGTCGCCAATCAGGATGCGCTTATGCGCTTCCCCTACCAGGAGGGGCAGACGGAGATTACCGCGCCGGGCGAGGAAGTGGCCAAGCTGCCTTCGGCAATCAACCACCATTGGACGAAGTCGCTCGCGGCCAGCGCCGACGGCTCGAAGCTCTATGTCGGCATCGGCTCGAACAGCAATGTCGGCGAACGGGGCATGGACGTGGAGGAAGAGCGGGCCGTCGTCTGGGAGATCGATCGCCTGACCGGCGCAACCCGCACGATTGCCCGTGGCATCCGCAATCCGACGGCTCTGGCGATCGAGCCGACGACCAACAGTCTATGGGCCGTGGTAAACGAGCGCGACGAGCTCGGGCCCCAACTGGTGCCGGATTATCTGACATCGGTGCGCGATGGCGCGTTCTATGGCTGGCCATACAGCTATTGGGGCAAGAACCTCGATCCGCGCGTTCATCCGCAGAAGCCCGAACTCGTCGATACGGCCATCGCGCCGGATTACGCGCTCGGCTCACACGTTGCGGCCCTGGGACTGTCGTTCACGACGGATAATGGCTTTGGCGGAGACTTCGCCCAGGGCGCCTTTATCGGCGAACATGGAAGCTGGAACCGTCAGGATCCGTCGGGATACAAGGTCACGTGGGTGCCGTTCGAACAGGGCCAGCCGGCAGGCGACCCTGTGGATTTCGCGACCGGCTTCCACATCGAAGGCGGCGAGACGCGGGGCCGCCCGGTGGGAGTCACCTTCGATCCGAACAAGCGGATCCTGCTGATCGCCGACGACCTGTCCAACACCATCTGGCGCGTGTCTCAGAACCCCCAGGAGCAGGCATCGCGTTGATGCAGGCCTCTGTACCGCCTGCGTGAGGCTTCCACGCAGGCTATAGAGAACACTACTGTGTCGCCGGTCCGCAAAGGCGACGCATGGAGTGATCGAAGACGCGTTGATCGACGCGCCGGCTGCCATGCAAATTGCAATTATGATCTCGCCATCAGAACCAAAAATATAAACCGCGATTATTCCGGCAAACCGCCATCGTCGTAGAGGAAGTCCTGGCCGCGGGCCGCGCCCGGCCCCGCTTTGGCGGCGGGAGACGCCCGGACACTTTCGAGCAGCTTTCGTCGTGAATTGCCGCCCAATGCGACTGTGACCGGGAGCAGTCGCAAGGCAGCGTCCCTTTGTCGATTCAAACTATCGCCCGCCTCCGCTTTGTCACGTCGAACAAGCTCCGTCATTTGGCCCCTCGCACTCGTTGCACACACCTTCAGACGACCTCTTAGTCCATACCAGCATTACCTCTCCCGCACACTCCCACCAACCCAAAGACACCAAGCGATGAGGAGCGGTCGGAGCGGTAAGCGGAGGGCATGGTACGCCATCGGCAGGCCGGTGCCGCTGCGCCAGTCGATAAGCGCGTGGTAGAAATTCGCCGGCCAGACGCACAGACAATAAAGCGCAAGCGCGATGCCCGCGGCGCGGTGGAAGCGCCCCGTCAGAAGCCCGAAGGCGCCGGCAAGTTCGGCCACTCCGGTCAGTTGCACGACAAGGACAGGCGCGGGAACGATCGGCGGGACGATCCGGGCGAAAGCGTCGGCATAAGCGAAGTGCGCGATGCCCGCCAACGCGAAAAAGGCGGCGAGCAAAAGCCGCGCCGCCTTTCGCCATGCCGTTTCCGGCAGCATCGTCATCCGCAGTTGGCCGCGATGCCCTCGGCGTCGTTGGCGGCGCGCGCCGTCTGGCAAGCCGCGCTGCGCGTCAGATTGTTGATGCCCTGCCTGGCATTCTCAAGCGCCTCGGCGCCTTCCTGGCGGGCACGCTCCATGGCCGGGCCGGCGCGCTCCTGCAGGTCGCGGGCAGCCGCGCCGATGGCATCGCCCGACTGGCGGGCCGCATCCTCGATCGCCTGGCCTGCCTCACGCGCTTCCTGCTCGGCCTCAGACCGCGCAGGCGGCGGTGGCGCCGTCTCGGTGGTGGCCGCAGGCGGGGGCGGCGGGGTGCCGGCCGCGTTGTTGTTCTGGTCGTCGCCGCAGGCGGCAAGCGCCAGCGTTGCGAGCAAGGCAAAAGGCAGAAGCGTCTTCACTGGTTCTTCCATCCCCGAAAAACTCGAATCATCGGCCCATACAAAAGCCACCCCAACAGGGGCCACCGCATAACGCAGCAGCCGCGAACGGGTTGCGACATGGAGTCATCGCAACTTCTCGCTTTCCAAGACGATGGCTTATGTTCTATAAATCAATCGGCCCGATGGGGAGTTAGCGGCTCCCACACCGGGCCTAACCGTAACGCTCATTTAACCCAGGAGGTTTCGAGCATCATGGCTAATCCAGCCTCTAACATATTTCCTCCACCGTCTGCATCACCCATCGAAATCGCGATGCGGTAATGCACGTCCGGTTCAAGACCGGCGAATGGAGGCTTATCCCCGGACGTCTCATCGAGACGGAAGACGGCTATCTCCTGCCGGTGGACGCATTCACGGGCATCGCCCACAGAATCGTTCCCGAAGACCTGCTTTTCGTCGCACGCAAGCTGGTGAAAACCGCAGCCGAGCGCCGTTGGCAGATCCGCCAGTCGCAACTCAACCGGATGCGGCTTGAGCTCGCAAGGGAGTGCATCCAGCACGCCCTCGCGGATTGGGAAGTGAACTACTATTAGAGGTTGGCGGTGGGGCGGGTTCGTCCGCGCTTCCGCCCCCTCGCCAAAAATCGCGCGGGCCTTTTGGCGCAATGTGCCTTGCCGGCAACAGCCTGTCGCAATTCCGCCGAAATCCAAACTCGGCAAAGCAACTATAAGTTGATCGTCCTATTCTTGTCCCTCACGGGGCGCGCCTGCCCCTTCCATGGGGGATTGCAGATGAAGAATCTTCGCCTTGCCGGGGCCGTTCTGGTTTCGCTTGCCGCCCTCGGCAGCGCCCTGCCCGCAGCAGCACAGACCACCCGTTACTACGACCATACCGAGCAGCGCTGGGTACAGGGCGCGCGCGAAACCCGCGCCATGCCCGCGCCGGACAAGCGCTTTGCGCGCACGCCGGTGCTGATATCCACGCGTGAGAAGGTTGGCACGATCATCATCGATACCGACCGCAAGTTCCTTTACCACGTCCATGCCGACGGCAAGGCCACCCGCTACGGCGTGGGCGTCGGCAAGGAAGGATTTTCCTGGGGTGGCGCGATGAGCGTTGGCCGCAAGGCCGAGTGGCCGGGCTGGACGCCCCCTGCCCGCATGCGCGAGCGTGAGCGCGCCAAGGGCCGCATCCTGCCGGCCTACATGGAAGGCGGCCCCAACAACCCGCTGGGCGCGCGGGCCCTGTACCTGTATCGCGGCGGCAAGGATTCGCTGTTCCGCATCCACGGCACGAACCAGCCCTGGACCATCGGCCAGAACATGTCGTCCGGCTGCATCCGCATGATGAACGAGGATGTCAGCCATCTTTACGAAAACGTATCGCCCGGCACCAAGGTGGTGGTGATCGGCCCCGGCGGCGCAGGCCGCGATGCCGTCTACACAGAGAAAGCCGTGGGCCGGTACAAGCAGCCCGGCTTCCTCGCCAACATCTTCGGCGGCTGAGGCAGCAGTCCAGGCGGCGGAGCCTATTCCGCCGCCACGGCCGCCGGCTGGCCGGCCAGCTTTTCGGGCCGCGCGCCGCCATAGGCCCAATCCAGCAATTCCACCGTATGCAGGATCGGGATGCCCGTGCCCGAGCCGATCTGCGTCATGCAGCCGATATTGCCGGTTGCTATCAGGTCCGGCGCGACGCTTTCGATATTGCGCACCTTGCGGTCCCGCAGCCGCGCCGAAATCTCCGGCTGCAGCATGTTGTAGGTGCCGGCCGAGCCGCAGCACAAATGCCCTTCCGGCACATCGCGCACGATATAGCCGGCCTTTTTCAAAAGCTCTTTCGGCGCCCTGGTGATGCGCTGCCCATGCTGCATCGAGCAGGCCGAGTGATAGGCCACCACCGCGCTGCCGGGCCTCGCCGGGGCCGGCAGGTCGAGCGTGGCTAGAAACTCCGTCACGTCCTTGGCCAGCGCGGAAACGGCCTTCGCCTTGTCGGCATAGGCCGGGTCCAGCCGCAGCATGTGGCCGTAATCCTTGATGGTCGTGCCGCAGCCCGACGTGGTGACGATGATGGCGTCCAGCCCGCCCTCGCCCATGGCACGCGTCCACGCGTCCACATTGCGGCGGGCGGAGGCCAGCGCCTCGTCCTCGCGGCCCATATGGTGGGTCAGCGATCCGCAGCAGCCCTCGCCGCGCGGTATCACCACCTCGACGCCCAGCCGGTTCAGAAGGCGCGTGGTGGCGGCGTTGATGCCGGGGTCCAGCACCGATTGCGCGCAACCCGACAGCAGCGCCACACGCTTGCCATGCGCCGGGCCGCTGGCCGCACCCTCGGCCCGCATGCCCGGGGCCTGGCCGGGCGCGGCCGCAGGCACCGATGTCGGCGCAAGGCGCAGCATGGCGGCCAGCGGGCGCAGCGGCCCGGCCTTGTCCAGAAGGGACGCGAAGGGCCGGCCAAGGGCGGCCAGCTTCAGCGCGGCGCGGAAGCGCGCCGGATAGGGCAGCACCTTGGCCAGCATGGCGCGGATGAGCCTGTCGGGCAGCGGGCGGCGGTAGGTTTCCTCGATATGGGCGCGGGCATGGTCCACCAGATGCATGTAATTGACGCCCGAAGGGCAGGTCGTCATGCAGGACAGGCAGGACAGGCAGCGGTCGATATGGGTGACGATCTGCGTATCGGCGGGGCGGCCGTTTTCCAGCATATCCTTGATGAGGTAAATGCGCCCCCGCGGACTGTCGAGCTCGTTCCCCAGGGTGACATAGGTGGGGCACGTCGCGGTGCAGAAGCCGCAATGCACGCACTTGCGGATGATTTCTTCCGAATGCGCGACATCGGGGTTGGCAAGCTGCGCCAGAGAAAAATGTGTCTGCATGGCGTCAGCCCATCCTGCCGGGGTTGAGAATGGATTGCGGGTCGAACTGCGCGCGCAGCCTTTGCGACAGCGCCGCAAGCGCCGGTGGCTGCGGCTGGAAGACGGGCGTCGACAGGCGCTCGTCCAGCCCGGCCCGCACCAGTGTCGCGTGGCCGCCGCCATGCTGCGCGATCACGGCGCGGATCCGCTCCGCCTCCACCCCGTGCTCGAGCCGCAGGAAGATCAGCCCGCATTGCCAATCGTACAGTGCATCCGCCGCCATGTGCATGCGCAGCGCCATGACGATCTCCGGTCCGCGCGTCGGCGTCACGGACAGCCGCCACACGGCGCGGTGGTCGGGCCCGGCAAAGGGCGCCACATCGCGCACCTGCCGCCACAACAACCGGGATTCGTCCCGCTCCAGCCGCTCCACGGCGCCGACCCGCTCCATCGCCTGGGCCAGATGCCCGGCCCGCGCCGCAACGGATGGGCCGAAGCCTTCCAGCCGCACCAATGTCGCCGCCTGCTTGCCGAAGCGCCCGTCCAGAACGCCGGCCGCAACCCCGTAGGGCAGATGCGCCGCGCCGGACGCCTCGGCCGACGAGCCCATGGCAGCCGACAGCGCGCCAGCGGCCTCGTCGTCCTGCAGGTTGCGCAGAACCAGTGTCGTTTCGGTCTCCGCGTCCGGCATCACCTTGATGGTGATATCGGTCAGGATGGACAGCGTGCCCCACGCCCCCGTCATGCCCTTCGACAGGTCGTAGCCCGTCACGTTCTTCACCACGCGCCCGCCGGCGCGGTAGATTTCGCCCCGGCCCGAAACGGCGGCGATCCCTAATATATGGTCGCGCGCCGCGCCCTGCTTGATGCGGCGCGGGCCCGAAAGGTTGCACGAAATGGTGCCGCCCAGCGTGCCCTCTCCCGCCGGCTGGCCAAGCAGCGGCCCGTAATCGATGGGCTCGAACTCCAGCCGCTGGCCGCGCGCCTGCAAGGCGGCTTCGATCTCGGCCATGGGCGTGCCGGCCCTTGCCGACAGCACCAGCTCTTCCGGCTCGTAAAGGGTGATGCCCGAAAGCCCCGCCGTCGACAGCGTCGCCGCGGCCTGCACCGGCTTGCCGATGGCGGCCTTGCTGCCGGTGCCTTCCACCGCCAGCGGCGCGGCGTCGGCCAAAGCGGCCTGCACGGCATCGCGCACGCCTTCGGCCGTGTCGGGGCGAATGATCTTGCGTTGCGTGTTCAGCATGGGCTCGGTCAAAATCTTGGCAGGTCGGGAAAGGGCACCTGGCCCCGGTGCACATGCATGCGGCCCAGTTCGGCGCAGCGGTGCAGCACGGGAAAGACCTTGCCGGGGTTAAGAAGATGCTTGTCGTCGAAGGCGCATTTGACGCGCTGCTGGTGGCGCAGATCGTCCTCGCCGAACATCTCGGGCATCAGGTCGCGCTTTTCTATGCCGACGCCATGCTCGCCCGTCAGGACGCCGCCCACCTCCACGCACAGGCGCAGGATGTCGGCACCGAAATCCTCGGCGCGCTGCAGCTCGTCGTCCTTCGACGCATCGTACAGGATCAGCGGGTGCAGGTTGCCGTCGCCGGCATGGAACACATTGGCGACGCGCAGCCGGTACTTATCCGAAAGCGCCTTCATGCCGGCCAGCACGCGCGGCAGTTCCTTGCGCGGGATGGTGCCGTCCATGCACAGATAGTCGGGCGAAATGCGCCCCACGGCGGGGAAGGCCGCCTTGCGCCCGGCCCAGAAGGCGGCGCGTTCTTCCGCCGATTGCGACACGCGCGCCGTGGTGGCGCCATTGGCCCGGGCAATGGCCTCCACCTCCTGCAGCAGATGGCTGCATTCCGCCTCGGGGCCATCCAGCTCGACGATCAGCAGCGCCTCCACGTCCAGCGGGTAGCCGGCATGGACGAAATCTTCCGCCGCATGGATGGCCGGCCTGTCCATCATCTCCATGCCGCCGGGGATGATGCCCTTGGCGATGATGGCCGCAACGGCGGCGCCCGCTTCTTCGCTGGTCGGAAAGCCGATCAGCACGGCGCGCGCCGTTTCCGGCGCCTGCAATATGCGCACGGTGACTTCCGTTACCACGCCCAGAAGCCCTTCCGAGCCCGTCATCAGCCCGATCAGGTCATAGCCCTCGCTGTCGAGATGCTTGCCGCCGAGCCGGATTACCTCGCCCTCGATGGTCACGAACTCGATCCCCAGGAGGTTGTTGGCGGTAAGCCCGTATTTCAGGCAATGCACCCCGCCCGAATTTTCGGCGACGTTGCCGCCGATGGAACAGGCGATCTGCGAAGACGGGTCCGGCGCGTAGTAGAAGCCGGCATGCTCGACCGCGCGGGTGATGCCGAGATTGGTGACACCCGGCTGCACGACGGCGCAGCGATTGTCGAAATCCACTTCCAGGATGCGGTTGAAGCGCGACAGGACCAGCAGCACACCGTCCTCCAGCGGCAGCGCCCCGCCTGACAGTGAGGTGCCGGAGCCGCGCGGCACCACCTTGATGCCCTCGCCATGGCAATATTTCAGCACGGCGGCCACCTGCTCCACCGTCTCCGGCAGCACCACGACAAGCGGCAACTGGCGATAGGCCGTCAGCGCGTCGGTCTCGAAGACGCGCATCTCGTTGGTCGCGTCGACGACGCCCTCGCCCGGCACGATCGCCCGCAGCGCGGCCACGATGGCCTCCCGTCGCGACAGGACCTCCCGGTCCGGCTTCGGCATGGCTATGGTCATGACGCTCCCGACCTCCCATTTCTTCACTACCCTGGAATGCACCTAAAGAAGGACCGAGAGCAAGTCCACGCTTGCCGCGGTGCCAAGCATGTGAGGACGCACAAGGGAGAAGGGTCATGAAGACGACACGCAACGGGACCGGGATCGAGGTTCTCGTCGGGGATATTACGCAACTCTCGGTGGATGCCATCGTCAACGCGGCGAATGAAAGCCTCCTGGGTGGCGGTGGCGTGGACGGCGCCATCCACCGTGCGGCCGGGCCCGAGCTTCTGGAAGAATGCCGCAGCATCGGCGGCTGTCCCACGGGCGAGGCCCGCATCACCTTCGGCTACCGCCTGCCCGCGCGCCGTGTGGTCCACACCGTGGGGCCGGTGTGGCACGGCGGCGGACACGGCGAGCCGCAGCTCCTGGCCAATGCCTATCGCAACGCCTTCACGCTGGCCCGGCAAAACGGGGTACGCAGCATCGCGTTTCCATCCATCTCGACGGGCATCTACGGCTATCCCAAGGATGACGCTGCCAGGATTGCCGTACAGGCCTGCCTGGAAGCGGCGGATGGCGGCGGCTTTACCCGCATCGTGCTCTGCGCCTTCTCGCAGGCGGACGCCGACAGGCTGGGTGCGGCGTTGGCGGCGGGAACGGGGGCGTCCAACGGCCGTTCCTGACCCAAAGGCAAAATCCAGAGGGAGTGCACTATGAGCGAAGTCAACCGCGTGGAGCGCGAGACGGAAGAGGAAAACCGCTTCCGCAGCGACAAGGTGGAGCGCGAAACCCCATCGAAAGACAGTGACGGCGAGGAAGCCTGCCTTGACGACGCGCTGGAAGATACCTTTCCGGCATCCGACCCGGTACCACCCAAAAGCGTCGAGTAACCACCCGGCCCTGCCCCTGTGGCGGGGCAGCGGCGTCGTCCAGATACAGCTTAGCGGTAAACTGCGTTGCGGCAGCGGCGTCTACGTGATTTACGTCTGACGTAAGGCGTAAGTCTGACTAAATGCTCTTATGATCCTGAGCTACAGAGACAGGCGAACGGTAGATTTTGCCGCCGGCGTAAACATTCGCGTTCCAGAGCTTCGAGCGGCAGGCATGGAAACGGCTGGAGATATTGGATGCGGCCATCAGTCTGGCGGAGTTGGGTCAACTGCCCAGCAACAGGTTAGAGGGTTTGAAGGGCGGGCGCTCGGGCCAATTCTCTATTCGCATCAATCCGAAATGGCGGATTTGTTTCGAATGGCCTGCGGACTCAACCGGGCCATCGATGGTCGAAATCGTCGATTATCATTAAGGAGCGGCATCATGGCTCGTCCACCGATACACCAGGCGAACTACTTGCCGACGAATTGAACGAGCTTGGAGTGTCCGCGAGCGAGTTGTCGCGGCAGCTCGATGTTCCGACAAACCGGATTACGCAGATCATCAAGGGGCAGCGCGGCATCTCTGGTGATACCGCACTGCGACTTGGACACTGGTTCGGGACAAGCGCACAATTCTGGCTCAACCTGCAGAGCTCATATGACATCCGCATGGCCGAGAATGCCGTCGGAAGCGAGATTGCGGCGCTTCCGACGCGTCTTAGTGGCGAAGGCCGGGAGCCATCCCGCCTTGGTTGACCGCTAGCTCTGGATCGCCATCACCGACCCGCCGTCGACGCGCAGATTGGCGCCGTTGATGAAGGACGCCCGGTCCGACACCAGAAGGGCGATGGCGGCGGCGACCTCTTCCGGCTTGCCACGCCGCTTCTGGACGATGCCGGGGCGCTCCTCGTCCAGGAAGGTGCGCACAGCCTCGTCGAAGGTGATGTTCATCTCTTCCGCGCGCTTCTTCATCATGCCGTCCGTCATCGGCGTCTCGATGAAGGCGGGCGCCACCGTGTTGCACAGGACGCCGTTTGCGGCCTCCCTGTAGGACAGCCCCTTGATGAACGCGGCCAGCGCGGCCTTGGCGGAGTTGTAGGTGGCCTCTTCCCAATAGGGCTGGACGGCATTTTCCGATGTGATGCATACGAACCGGCCCCAGCCGCCCTGCCGCATCTGCGGGATCGCCGCCCGGCCCATGCGCACGGCCGACATGAAGTCGATGTCCCAGGCTTCCCGGTACTCCTCGTCGCTCACCTCCAGCGGATCGCCCTTGCCGCCGGTAATGCCGGACGTGTGAACGACGATGTCGACGGTGCCGAACGTTTCGATGGTCCGCGCCACGAGTGCGTCGACATCGGCCTGGCTGGTCACGTCCGCCGCGACGGCCAGCGTATCGCCGCCGATGATTCCGGCAGCGTCGTCGACATCCGGTTGTTTCCTGTCGGACAGGACCAGCTTGACCCCTTCGAGGGCCAGAAGCTTCGCCGTGGCGAAGCCTATGCCGCCCGAGCCGCCGGTGATGATGGCGACCCGCCCACTGATTCCGAGATCCATGAAGTCCATCTCCTCGAGGCCCGACCTTGAAGGCGACCGCGTTTCCGATTGAACCGGTTCCGACGTAGCCCTTATGTGCGCATGGAAACGAGGCGGACGGCGATTCGGTTTCTGTCCTGCGACAAGAGTTCTGGAGGTGGCCATGCCGGACTATGATTTCAGGGCCCCGCGCCTTCATGTGGGGGACGCCCTCACCGACGGTGCGGTGGTGGTTGCGACGCCGGAACAAGCCAACTACCTGGCGAACGTCATGCGGCTCGGCGCCGGCGACACGGTGCTGCTGTTCAACGGGCGCGACGGCGAATGGCTGGCGCGGCTGGCCCCCGTTTCGAAGAAGAAGCTCGATCTGGAGGTCCAGCGGTCGACCCGGCCGCAGACGCCGACACCCGACCTGCACTACCTGTTCGCGCCGCTGAAGAGCGCACGCCTGGATTACATGGTGCAGAAGGCGGTGGAGATGGGCGCCGGCGTATTGCAACCTGTGATGACGCAGCATTGCCAGGCGCCGCGTATCAAGCTCGACCGCATGCGCGCCAACGCCATCGAGGCGGCAGAGCAATGCGGCATCCTGTCCGTCGCGGAGTGTCGCGACATGGTACGGCTGCCCCGGCTTCTGGAAGACTGGGATACCGGCCGCCAGCTCATTTTCTGCGACGAGCGGGCCGATGAGGCCGGCGTACTGGACATTCTGTCGCCGCTGGCGGGCCGGCCGCTGGCCCTGCTGATCGGCCCGGAGGGTGGCTTTTCCGCCGACGAGCGCTCGATGTTGATGCAAGCGCCCTTCGTGACGGCAATCCCCCTCGGCCCGCGCATCCTGCGCGCCGATACGGCGGCCGTGGCGGCGATGGCCGTGGTGCAGGCGGCGGCCGGTGACTGGCGGACATGATGCCCTTGCGTTGCGATCGGCACTTGCGTCAGGGCCGGTCCGGGCAATAGACAGCCTGAGTAACCATAGACCGCCTGCGGCGGACAGCGGACTGGAAAGCCATGGCGCGCGACACGACCGATTTGACGCCGATCGACAGCGTCGATGACCTGACCCTCTACATGAAGGGCGGGGAAAAGCCCAAGGCGCAGTTCCGCATCGGCACCGAGCACGAAAAGTTCGGCTTCTATGCCGATACGCTGGCGCCCGTTCCCTACGAGGGAGAGCGCGGCATACGGAGCCTCCTGGAGGGGATGCAGACGTTGTCCGGCTGGGAAGCCATCACCGACGACGGCCGCATCATCGGTCTTGCGGGCGCCTCCGGCCAGGGGGCGATCTCGCTGGAGCCGGGTGGACAGTTCGAGCTTTCCGGCGCGCCGGTGGAGACCATCCACCAGACCTGCCGCGAATCGAATGCCCATCTGGCGGATGTACGCAAGGTGGCCAAGGGTCTCGGTATCGAGTTCCTGGGCATGGGCTCCAGCCCGCTGTGGACGCTGGCCGAGACGCCCATCATGCCGAAGTCGCGATACGACATCATGCGCAACTACATGCCGAAGGTCGGCACGCGCGGGCTGGACATGATGTTCCGCACCTGCACCATCCAGGTCAATCTGGACTTCGCCGACGAAGCCGACATGCGCCGCAAGATGCAGATCGGCATGAAGCTGCAGCCCGTGGCCACGGCGCTCTTTGCCAATTCGCCCTTCACCGAAGGCAAGCCCAACGGCCTCGTCTCGTGGCGCTCGGATGTCTGGCGCGATGTCGACAACCAGCGATCCGGCCTGCTGCCCTTCGTCTTCGAACCCGGCTTCACCTATCGCGATTACGTGGAATGGGCGCTTGATGTGCCGATGTACTTCGTGATGCGCGACGGCGTCTATCACGACGCCACGGACATCACCTTCCGGCAGTTCCTGGATGGGGCCTTCAAGGGCCGCGTCGCGGATGCGACACCCAACATGGGCGACTGGACCAACCATCTGTCCACCCTCTTTCCGGATGTCCGGCTGAAGCGCTTCATCGAGATGCGCGGCGCCGATGGCGGTCCGTGGCGGCGCATCTGCGCCCTGCCCGCGCTGTGGGTGGGCCTCCTCTATGACGAGGCCGCAATGGCCGAGGCGGAGGCGCTCTGCGCCGACTGGACCTTCGAGGAGGTCTCCGCGATGCGCGAGGCGGTGCCGACGACCGGCTTCGCGACAGGGTTCCGCGATGCCAGCGTGCTGGAGCTTTCGCGCGCGGTGGTGGCCATCGCGCGCAAGGGCCTGAAGGCCCGCGCCCGGATGAACGAGGAAGGCAACGACGAAAGCCACTTCCTGGCGCCACTGGAAGAAGTCGTGGCCCGTGGCACCACCTCGGCGGAGGAACTGGTGCGCCTGTACGATACGCAATGGGACCGCTCGATGGCCAAGGTTTTCGCCCATTTGGCCTATTGATTGCGCTTGCCTCTTGGCAGCGATGACGTTTGGCCCCATGCTTATGGGCCGATGAGCGGAAAAGGACGATGAACGGTTTTGCCGACTGGCTTGCGGCCACGGCCCAGATGCAGCAGGCGATGCAAGGGCTCCAGGCGCAGTTTCGCCTGAGCGAGCACGAAATGCGCGAGGCGACGGACGCCCTCGCGCCCGCCTTTCTGCTGGGCCTCCGCCGACTGCAGGCCAACCAGGCCGCTTTCGCCGACATGATGGCGAAGGTCTCCTTGCTGCCGACCGATAGTCGAGCCGCGGGCAACACGGCCATGAAGGGCCTGTTCGGGCCCTCGGGCCTGGCCGATGCGGTCGCGCGGCAGGCATCCATGGTCAGCGGGCTCGCGCCGGACACGCTGATGAAGATGATGCCGACGCTGTCCGCCATGACGCTCGAGGCGTTCATGCACAATGCCGCCGGCCGCCCCGACCGTCAGCCCCTGCCCTCCGATAGCGCGGGTGTCTGGATGGCGGAGGTGATGCGGCGTTCGGCCAATGCGATGGAGGCTTTCAGCCGCCCGTCCGGCCGGGACGCCGCGCCCGATCCCGCCGCGGCCATGACCCGTCTTTTCGCCGACGCGTTCAAGGGCTTTCCCTGGCCTTTCCCCGTGGATCCGGCACAACCGGCCGAGGCCGCCACGGCCGAGGATCCGAGGCGGCAGCCGCCGGTACCGACCGAGCGACAGCGCACGCCCATCGACATGGCCTTCGACATGATGGCCAGCGGCCGCGAGATGCAGGCCGGATACTGGCGCGACATGATGGCCGTCTTCGACCGGCACCCGCCTTCCCGCAGGCCGGGAAAGAGCCGATGAACCCCGACCCTACCACGCCGGCCCTGCCGGCGCGCCACTTCTCGTTCTCTCTGGGCCATGCGCCCTTCCTGGGCCGTTGCGCCCGCTAAAAAGGTTCCCCGAGCCGGATGCTTGTCTTCAACGCAGTCATTGTCATCTTTCTTATTTTTCTGAATGGCTTCTTCGCCATGTCCGAACTGGCCGTCGTCTCCGCCCGCCGCGGCCGCCTGCAGCAGATGGCGCAGGAGGGCAGCAAGGGTGCAGCCCGCGCGCTGAAGCTGGTGGACGATCCCACGAGCTTCCTGTCCACGGTCCAGGTGGGCATCACCCTCGTCGGCATCTTCGCGGGCGCCTTCGGCGCCTCGGCCTTTGCCGGCCCGCTGGCCGAGATCCTCGATCCGCTGCCCGTCGTCGGCGCCTATGCGCAGGGTACGGCCTTTGCCGTCGTGGTCGTCATCATCACCTACCTGTCGCTGATCCTCGGCGAGCTGGTCCCCAAGCGGTTCGCCCTGACGCATTCGGAGCGGATCGCCTCCTTCGTCGCGCCCTTCATGCTGCTGCTCGCCCGGATCGGCGCGCCGATCGTCTGGTTCCTGCGCATATCGACGGAAACCGTCTCGCGCCTCGTCGGCGTGTCCAGCACGGCCGAGAACACGGTGACCGAGGAAGAGGTCAAGGCAATGATCGCCGAAGGCACGCAGAGCGGCGTCTTCGAGCCGAAGGAACGGGAGATGATCGAGGGCGTGCTGCGCATCGCCGACAGGACGGCCCGCTCCGTCATGGTGCCGCGCCCCGACGTGTTCTGGGTGTCCATCGAGGACGAGCCTACCGCCGTGCTGGACGAGATCCGCACGAGCGGCCATTCCCGCATACCGGTGGCGGGTGAAAACCCCGATGACATCATCGGCGTGGTGCAGGCAAAGGACTTGCTGGACCAGTTCCGCGAATCCGGCGGCATCGACGTGCGTGCCGCGCTGCGCGAGCCGCTCTACGTCAACGAGGCGATGCCGGTGCTGAAGCTTCTGGACAGGTTCCAGTCCGCCTCCACGCACATGGCCGTTGTGCTGGACGAGTACGGCTCCTTCGAAGGCGTCGTCACGCCCACCGACATCCTGGCTTCCATCGCCGGCGCACTGCCGGAGGGCATCGAGGAAGAGCACGGCGTGACGCGGCGGGCCGACGGCTCGTGGCTGGTCGACGCCGGCATGACGGTCGACAATGTCGAGCGCGCCCTCGTCCAGCTCACCTTCCCGAGGGATCGCGACTACGAGACGCTGGCCGGCTTCATCCTGGACGAAATCGGACATATCCCCGAAGTCGGGGAAGTGCTGACCTACCAGGACTGGACCTTCGAGATCGTCGACATGGACGGTCGCCGCATCGACAAGGTTCTGGCGACGCACCAGCCGGCGCATCCCGTGGGCGGCGAGATGTCCGAATTCTAAGCCGGCCTTGGCTCCCCTCGACCTCATCCGCCGGATCGACCTGACCAGTCTCCGGCTGTTCGTCACCGTGTGCGACGAGCAGCACCTGACGCGTGCCGCCGAGCGCGAGAACATCGCACCATCCGCCTTGTCCAAGCGCCTGGCGGAGCTGGAGGCGGTCCTGGGCGCGGCGCTGTTTACCCGGCATCCACGCGGCATGAGCGCGACCGTGGCGGGAGAGGCTCTCCTGGGGCACGCCCGCGCCATCCTCGCCAATGTCGAGCGCATGGGCGCGGAGCTGTCGGACCATGCCGGCGGAATGCTGGGCCAGGTCCGGATCCTTGCCAACATCTCCACCATCGTGGAGTTCCTGCCCGAGGATCTGTCGAGCTTCTACAAGGCGCATCCCGGCATTCGCATCGAACTGGAAGAGCGCACCAGCGCCGCCGTCATCCGGGGCGTGGAAGAGGGCGTCGGCGACATCGGCCTCTGCGTCGCCACGATCGACAGCCGCGAGCTGTTTTCCGCCCCCTATCGCCGCGACCGGCTGGTGCTGGCCGTTCGGGCGGACCATCCGCTGGCGCAACGCAGCGAAATCGGTTTTGCCGATACGCTCGAATACGAGCATATCGGCCTGCATCAGGACAGCGCCATCTATCGCCGCTCCGAGATCGCCGCGGCGATGGCGGGGCGCGACGTGAAACTGCGGTTCCACGTACCGGGCTTCGATGCCGTGCTTCGCATGGTGGAAAGCGGCATCGGCATCGGCCTCATCCCGGACGGGGTCTTCGCCGTCATCGGCCGGGGCATGCGGCTGAAGGCCATTCCGCTGACGGATGAATGGGCCCGCCGCGAACTGAAGATCGTCAGCCGCGACCCGGCCGAGGCGACGCCCGCCGTTCGCCTGTTCCGCGAGCATCTCCTGGCCGGGGCCTGAGGGTAAGTTTCTTCGCGCGGGGCGAACGCGTGTTGGCGCAAGGCTAATGGAACGCAAGCAGCCGGGCTTGCAAACCTGCCTCCGGCCCCACCGGGCCGGGGAGGACATCATGGAAGTTACGCCGAGGCACGGTCCGTTGACCGGGCTGAAAGTGATCGAGCTTGGCCATTTCGTCGCCGCGCCATTCTGCACCCGCCTTTTGGGGGATCTTGGCGCGGACATCATCAAGGTGGAGCCGCCCGGCGGCGACCCCGTCCGCCAGTGGGGCCAGCACAAGAACGGGCATTCGCCCTGGTGGTCCATGCATGGCCGCAACAAGCGCTGCATCACGCTCGATCTGAAGAAGCCGGAAGCCCGCGACGTGGTCCTGCGTCTGGCCGCCGGCTCCGATGCCCTCGTGGAAAACTTCCGGGCCGGCCAGCTGGACCGGTTCGGGCTCGATGCCGCCAGCCTGCGCGCCGTGCGCCCCAATCTCGTCATCGCCCGTATTTCCGGTTTCGGCCAGACCGGTCCGTTCCGCGACAAGGCGTCCTTCGGCGTCATCGGCGAGGCGATGGGGGGCCTGCGCTATCTGACCAACCATCCGCCGGAAACGACCGACCTGCCGCCATCGCGCGTCGGAATTTCCATTGGCGACTCCATTGCCGGCCTTTATGCGGCGTTCGGGCTGATGGCCGCGCTGTGGCAGCGCGATGCCGGCCGCACCCGGCCGCAATCGCTGACCCTGGACGTCGCTCTGACGGAATCCGTCCTGTCGATGATGGAGGGCATGCTGCCGGAATATGGCAGCCTGGGCACCATCCGCGAGCCGCAGGGCGCCCGCATCAAGACGGCTGCGCCCACCAGCGCCTACCCGACGGCGGATGGCGGATGGCTGCTGATCGCCGCCAATTCGGACCCGCTCTTCCGCCGGCTTGCCACGACGATCGGCCGGCCGGACCTGGCCGCCGACCCGCGCTTCGTCGACAATTCCGCGCGTCTGGCGCATGTCGATGCGCTGGACGCCGTCATCGCCGACTGGACAGCGGCGCGCAACGCCGCTGATGCCGCCGCCGAACTGGACGCCGCCGACATTCCCGCAAGCCTGGCCTACACGGCGGCGGACATCGCGCAAGACCCGCAATATCGGGCGCGCGGCATGGTCCGCAGCGTCGACGACCCGTTGATCGGGCCGACGCTCCACGCCGGTATCGTGCCCCATGTTCCGGAAGCACCGGGAGATATCCGCTGGCCGGGCCCCGCCATCGGCGCACATACCGACGAGGTCTTGGCCGAAGCCGGCTTCGCGGCCGACGAAATCGCAGGTCTTCGCGAAAGGAAAGTCGTGTGACACAAGCTCTTGCGCCGATCCACGCGGTCGAGATCGTCGAAGTCGGCCCCCGCGACGGGTTCCAGCCCATCGGCCCCTTCATCCCCACGACACAGAAGCTCGCCTTCGTGAACGGCGCGGCCGAAGCCGGCCTGCGCCGCATCGAGATCGGCTCCTTCGTCAGCGCCAGGGCCATTCCACAATTGGCGGACACGCCCGAGCTTCTGAAACGCATCGCGGCGGAAGAGCGCCTTTTGCCACAGGTTCTGGTGCCGACATTCAGGCGCGGGGTCGAGGCGCTGGCAGCGGGCGCGCCGATGATCGCTTTCGTCCTTTCGGTATCGCAGGCGCATAACCGCAACAACGTCCGCCAGTCGCCGCTGGAATCGGCCGACGCCTACGGAGAGTTGATGCAGGCGACGCCCGCCGACATCCCGGTCAGGCTCAACCTTGCAACCAGCATGGACTGCCCGTTCGATGGCCGTGTCCAGCCGGACGACGTGCTGGCGCTGCTGGAACGCCTGGTGCCGATGCGGCCGGATGCCGAAATCTGCCTGTGCGATACCACCGGGCGCGCCGCGCCGGCCGAGGTGCGGCAGCTTTTTTCGGCGGCGCGGTCGGCCTTTCCCGGCGTCCGGCACTGGGCCTTGCATGCCCACGACACCTACGGGCGCGGCGTCGCCAACGTGTTCGCCGCCTTCGAGGAGGGCGTACGCGTTTTCGACGCGGCCATGGGGGGCCTCGGTGGCTGCCCCTTCGCCCCCGGCGCCACCGGGAACGTCGCAACCGAGGACCTCGTGTCCATGTTCGATCGCATGGGCGTTTCGACCGGCGTGGCGCTCGACGCGCTCGTCCCGCTTGCCAACCGGGCGGCCGCCCTTCCAGGCGCGCAGGCCGGCGGGCAGGTGCGGCACGTCGTTCGCCAAATGGAAACGACCATTCCCGGCTGACGTATTCCGCGAAACGCATAAAAATCTTAGGTTGCGCTCGCAATGGGAGGAGACAATGCAAGCATGCCAAACGTTCGGGCGCGCCCACGTGCCGACGGGTCAGTGCCCGTGAGCGCGGCTTCCGGAGCTGCTCCGGCCGTCCAGGCCGCCAACCCGGCCATCGACCTCGACAAAGTCGAAATCTCCTTCAGGCTGGCCAATGGATTGAAGTTCGACGCCGTGGCCGCCACGGACCTGTCCGTGCGCGACGGCGAGTTCGTCTCCATCGTCGGGCCCACCGGCTGCGGCAAATCCACCCTGCTCAACGCTGTCGCCGGCCTTCTCAAGCCCTCGGCCGGCACGGTGCGCATCGACGGGCGCCCGCTGGAAGGCCTGAACGGCAGGGCCGGCTACCTGTTCCAGCAGGATTCGCTGATGCCCTGGAAGACGGTGCTGGACAATATCGCCATCGGGCTGGAAGTCGCCGGCACATCGCGAAAGGAAGCGCGCGAGCGGGCGTCGCAATGGCTTGGCCGCGTCGGCCTTGCGGCCTTCGCCGACCGTTATCCGCATATGCTGTCCGGTGGCCAGCGCAAGCGTGTCGGCCTCGCCCAGGTGCTGATCCGCAACCCCAAATTCCTGCTGATGGACGAGCCTTTCGGCCCGCTCGACGCGCAGACGCGCGTCATCATGGGTGACCTGCTGCTGGACCTCTGGTCGCAGGACCGCAAGGCCGTGCTGTTCGTGACGCACGATCTGGAAGAGGCGATCGCATTGTCGGACCGCGTCGTCATCATGTCGGCGGGGCCCAAGTCCCACATCATGGGCTCCTATGACATCACCCTCGCCCGCCCGCGCGAGATTTCCGAGGTCAAGCTGGACAAGGGCTTTCACGAAATTCATCGCGAGATCTGGCACGCGCTGAAGGAAGAGGTGCTGAAGGGTTATCGGCAGACGAGCGGGGTTCGGTCGTGAAGAAGTACATGCTCCTGCCGGCACAGGTCGGCGTCGCGCTGGTCGTCATCCTGGTCTGGCACCTGTTCACCGCGACCACCATCTTCGGCAACCCCGCCAATGCGCGGTTCTTCTTTTCCACGCCGGTGGACGTCGCCGTGCGCATCTACGAGTGGTTCGCCGCCGGCACGATCTGGTACCATCTCGGCATTACTTTGCTGGAGGCGGCGCTGGCCTTCATAATCGGCTCGGTCGGCGGCATCGCCATCGGCTTCTGGTTTGCCCGCAAGCCGATGCTGGCCGCCGTGTTCGACCCCTATGTCAAGGCGGCCAACGCCCTGCCCCGCGTGGTGCTGGCGCCGATCTTCATGCTGTGGCTGGGCCTCGGCATCTGGTCGAAGGTGGCGCTGGGCGTGACGCTGGTGTTCTTCATCGTGTTCTTCAACGTCTACCAGGGCGTGAAGGAAGTGAACCAGACCGTCCTTGCCAACGCTCGCATGCTCGGCATGAACGAGCGCCAGCTCCTGCGCCACATCTATCTGCCCTCCGCTTTGTCCTGGACCTTCTCAAGCCTGCATACCGCCGTCGGCTTTGCCGTGGTGGGCGCGGTGGTCGGCGAATATCTCGGCTCGGCGGCGGGCCTCGGCTACCTGATCCACCAGGCCGAAGGCGTCTTCGACGTGACGGGCGTTTTCGCCGGAATGTTCGTGCTGATGGCTTTCGTGCTGGTGATCGACTGGCTGGTGACGCTGGTCGAGGATCGGCTTCTGGTCTGGCGTCCACAGGCGGCAAGCTCGGCAACCGCATAACAAACGACAAAGGGAGGAACACTTCATGACGACACGCAGAACGATCCTGATGGGCAGCGCCGCGCTCGGCCTGACATCCATTCTCGGGCGCCTGCCGGCCTATGCGCAGGATGCCTCCGCGACGCCGGAAAAGGCCAGCCTGGCGCTGGGCGTCGGCGGCAAGCCGCTCTTGTACTATCTGCCGTTGACCATTGCCGAACGGCGCGGCTTCTTCGAGGAAGAGGGCCTGACGGTCTCGATCAATGATTTCGGCGGCGGCGCCAAATCGCTGCAGGCCCTTGTCGGCGGCTCGGTCGACGTCGTCACGGGCGCCTACGAGCATACTATCCGCATGCAGGACAAGGGTCAGGACATCAAGGCGGTGTGCGAGCTCGGCCGCTTCCCCGGCATCTGCATCGGCATCCGCAAGGATCTTGCGGAAGAGGTGAAGAGCATCGCCGACCTCAAGGGACGCGCGATGGGCGTGACGGCGCCCGGCTCCTCCACCGCGCTGCTGCTGCAATACGCCCTCGTCAAGAACGGGCTGACGGCCAACGACGTGTCCATCATCGGCATCGGCGGCGGAGCGAGCGGCATTGCGGCCGTCAAGCGCGGCGAGATCGCGGGCCTGTCGCATCTCGATCCCGTCATCGCACGGCTGGAAGCGGACGGTGATATCGAGATCCTGCTGGATACGCGCACGGAGGAAGGCACGCGCGCCTTGTTCGGCGGCACCAACCCCGCCGCCACCGTATACCTGCAGCAGAGCTTCATCGACGCCAATCCGGTCACCACGCAGCGCATCGTCAACGCCTTCGTCAAGTCGCTGCACTGGCTGCGGGACGCCACCCCGGACGACGTCGCCGACACCGTGCCCGAGGATTACCTCTTCGGTGACCGCGAATTCTACAAGACCGCCTTCGAGAACTCGCGCGATATGTACAGCCCGGACGGCATCATCGGCGAAGACGGGTTCGACAGCCTGTTCGAGATGCTGAAGACGCTGGACCCGGAACTGGCGAACGCCGACGTGACCTTCCAGCAGACCTTCGTTCCGCAGTTCGTGGAAGCCTTCAAGGCCTGAACGCAGAACCGCCACGAATCTCGTCGATCCGTGGCGGTCAATTGACAGAAGCTGTGCCGGCGTCCGGCGGTGGTTCTTGCATCAAAGTCCGCGCCGGCGCCGGGCCGCCCTTACCGCCAGCTTGAACGTCGGGTCTTCCCGCCAGCTTGCGCCCAGCGCCTCGTGCACGTCATCGCGGCGGATGCCGAGATCGCTGAGGAGATAGTCCGGCATTTCGGACAGGCGGTAGGCGTGACGACGATTGCGCCAGGAGCGCAGGATCGCGGGGACGGCCGCGAAGCCGATCCGTATGGAGGAGGCGATACCGACGAACTCGTCGCGGCCGCTACCCTTCAGGGTGATAGACATTCTGGTTCCCTTTCGCTGTCGAGAGCCAGCCGAACCCGTTCGGCGAAGGGGCTATCCCCGCCGTTCAGACCGTGGTCACGCTGGCTATCAACCCTGAGATAAGGCTGCCTCATTGATTAGGCCAACGAATGTTTGTAATGCTACCCATCATCATCAATGATGGGTTGAGTTCATGGCAACGCCTCTCGATCTGGACCAGCTGAGAACCTTCATCGCCGTCGTCGACACCGGCAGTTTCACCCGCGCCGCCGAAGATGTCTTCAAGACGCAGTCGGCCGTATCGATGCAGATCCGCCGTCTGGAAGACCGCCTCGGAAAAGAGCTGTTCGAGCGCAACGGCCGCAGCGTGAAGCTGACGGACGATGGCGCGCGCCTTCTCACCTATGCAAGGCGCATGCTGGCGCTGAGCCAGGAAACGCTGACGGCCTTCGACGAAGAGCATATCTCCGGCCATGTCCGCATCGGACTGCCGGACGATTACGCCGAGCGCTTCCTGCCCGAGATCATGGGCCGCTTCGTGCGGACCAATCCGCGTGTCGAACTACAGATCGCCTGCGAGACCACCAACAGCCTTGTCGAGCATGTCGAGAAAGGACATCTGGACGTTGCGCTGGTGTGCCCATCCAAGACGCATGCCTGGTCCGAGATCGTCCGGCGAGAGCCGCTGCACTTCGTGACGTCGGCCTGCCATACGGTGCACCTGGAAGAGGTTCTGCCACTGGCGATCGGCCGGGCCGACTGCGTATGGCGCAAGCAGGGCATCGAGGCATTGCGGCAGGCCGGGCGGCAGCACCGCGTCCTGTTTACCAGTTGGTCGGCCACCATCGTCACGTCCGCCGTGCTGGCGGGACTGGCGATCAGCGTCCTGCCCGAATGCGCCCTGCGGCCCGGGATGCGCGTCCTGACCGAGGAGGAAGGCTTCCCAAGGCTCAAGGATGCCGAGATCGCGGTAATGCGAGGCAAGAACACCGACACCCCCGTCATCTCCGCGCTGATCGAGCACATCCGGGAAAGCCTGCGCAACCTGGTGCCGCCGACGGAGGAAACGCCATTGACGCGGCAGTTGCCGGAAACACGGGTCATCCGCTCGCAACGCCTGCGCCCCGGAATGACGGCGGCCGGCTGGTGATGTCGGATGGCGTCTTTGCGGCGCAAGGCACCAATGCCGCGGAATATTCCGTGTCGGAACTGTCCGGCGCCTTGCGGCGCACCGTCGAGGATGCGTTCGGCAATGTTCGCGTGCGCGGCGAAATTTCCGGGTATCGCGGCGCCCACGCCTCGGGCCATGCCTATTTCACGCTGAAGGACGACCGTGCGCGGCTGGATGCCGTGATCTGGCGCGCCACCTTCGCCAAGCTGGCGTTCCGGCCGGAAGAAGGCCTGGAAGTCATCGCCATCGGCCGGCTGACGACTTATCCCGGCTCCTCCAAATACCAGATCGTCATCGACGACCTGAAGCCGGCCGGCGCCGGCGCCCTGATGGCGCTGCTGAACGAGCGCCGGCTGAAGCTGGAAACGGAGGGCCTGTTCGATACGGCGCGCAAGCGTGCCCTGCCCTTCATGCCGCGCGTCATCGGCATCGTCACCTCGCCGACGGGCGCTGTCATCCGCGATATCTGCCACCGCATCGCCGATCGCTTCCCCGTGCATCTCCTGGTCTGGCCGGTGCGGGTGCAGGGCGAGACATCCGGGGCGGAAGTTGCCGCCGCCATCGAGGGGTTCAACGCCATCCAACCCGGCGGCAAGGTTCCGCGGCCCGACCTCATCATCGTGGCGCGGGGCGGCGGCAGCCTGGAGGATCTGTGGGGCTTCAACGATGAAGCGGTCGTGCGGGCGGCCGCGGCTTCCGCCATCCCCCTCGTTTCGGCGGTCGGCCACGAAACGGACTGGACGCTGATCGACCACGCGGCCGACCGTCGTGCGCCGACGCCCACCGGCGCGGCGGAAATGGCCGTCCCCGTCCGGGCCGAACTGACGGCGCAGGTGGCCGCCCTGCATGCGCGCCTGCGCGCCGGCATCAGCCGGCAATTGCAGCAGGAGCGTCGCGCGCTGGTGGCGCTGGCGCGCGCCATGCCGGGCGCCGACATGCTGCTTGCAACGCCGCGACGCCGCCTGGACGATTTTGCCGTCGGGCTGGAGCGCGGCCTGACCGCCTACGTCACCGGCGAAAGGCGACGCTTCCTGTCGGCATCCGCGCGGCTGCAGCCTGGCCGCCTGGCAGTCATGATCGGGCAGAAGCGTGCGCATCTGACGGAATTGGCCAACCGGTCGGCCCATGCAATCTCCGGCCGTGCATCCGCTGCGCGGAATCGCTTTTCAGGCATCGCCGCCGGGCTGCGCTCGTCCCTGCTGGATCACCGGCTGGACAATGGGCGTCGGTGGCTGATGCCGGTCGGCGCGACGCTGCAGCAGACCTGGGAGCGTGCGGCCGCGCGCCGCGCGGAGCGGCTGGCCGGCGTCTGGCGTGTTGCCGCCAGCCTGGACCCGCGCCGGGTGCTGGAACGCGGCTACGCCATCATCCGCGATACGACCGGCCAGGCGATCACCCGGGCCGATGGCTTGACGGCCGGGCAGAGATTTTCCGTCGAGTTTGCCAGCGGCGAAAGCCGCGAGGCCATGGCGCTGGACGGAAAAGCCGCCGCCGCACGGCCCCGCCGCACGGCCGGGGCGGACAAGGTGGGACAGGGCAAGCCGGAACAGGGCAAGTTGTTCTAGGTTGCCGCATGGCGCGCCGGTTGGCTATCCAGCCGCCACGCGGTCGATCCATTCGGCCTGGCGCCGTGCGCAATGCGCGACCTCGTAGGTATCGATGACGAACTGTCGTGCGGCAGCGCCCATGCGCGCCCGTTGCAGGGGGGCCGTCGCAAGGCGCGCAAGCGTATCCGCCAGCGCCATGCTGTCGAAGAAGTCGACCAGCAGCCCGTTGTGCCCGTCTTCGACCATTTCCCGCACAGGCGCGGTATCGCCGGCGACGATGGCGGCACCCGCGCTCATCGCTTCCAGCAAAGACCACGACACCACGAACGGATAGGTCAGGTACACATGGACCGTGGAAACCTGCAGCACCTGCAGGAAACGCTCATAGGGAATACGGCCGAGGAAGTGCACCCGGGCCCATTGCGCGTCGTCCATCTGCGGGCGGACCTCCGCGATGAACTTTTCCTTCCAGGTTCCGCTTTCGGGTAGCGGGCCATAGCCGCCCTCCTTCCCCTCCGATCCGACGATGACGACATGCGCCGCCGGCCGTTTGCGCAACAGCGCCGGCAAGGCACGCATGAAGATATGGAGCCCACGATAGGGTTCCAGATGACGGCTGACGAAGGTGAAAACCTCGTTATCGCGTGTCAGCACCCCGCCATCCACCTCCAGCCTCGCACTGCCAATGGGCCGGATCTGCGCCGTATCGATGCCGTCATGCACCACGTCGATGCGGCGGCGGATCGACTCGGGAAAGGTATTCGCCTGCCAGCGTGTCGGCGAAAGGCCCGCGACCGCCCCCTCGAAACTGAGGTCGAAGGGAATGTTCAGCATCCGGGCCTTGCATACGGCCGCCGGGTTGATCGTATCCAGAAACTCGGGATCGAAGTCCCAGCTCGAATCCCGATGCCGGTAATAGAGTTCGCAATACAGGCCGATACGCGCCTTCGGCCATATATCCCGTAGAAACATCATCTCGCCCCAGCCGTGATGTCCGATGATAACATCCGGCTCAAAGCCTGCCCGGCGAAGTTCCAGCGCCCGGCGTGTGGCCGCCTCGCCGTGGTTCAGGGCATTCTCGACCTGCGTCAGCCATGGATGCACCCCGGCCGATATGCCGCCGACGGGCGTGTAGCTGTAGAGCCGCATGCCCAGCGCCTGGTCCGGCAGATCCGGCCTTTTGTGAAGGGCGGACACGGCATAGCGCCTTTCGCGGGCCAGCAAGGGGCCGACATGCTTGAACTGGGCGGGAAAGTTATTGTGGACGAAGAGAAGGTTTCTCATGGCCGGGGTCAGGCTGCGACCGCCTCCAGCCATGCCTTGGCACGCGGCAGCGACACCGCGTTCAGATCCCAGCCGGCACAGGCGGCCGCGCGCGCACGTGCTCCCAGTTCTGTCCGCGTGGCCGCGTCGGCCAGAAGGGAGGCGATCGAGGCGGCGACGCCCGGCACGTCGAAATAGTCGACGAGAATGCCGCTCTCGCCATGCGCGATCGCCTCGCGAACAGGCTCGGTATCGCCGGCCACCACCGCACAGCCGGCACTCATCGCCTCGATCAGGTAGGGCGATAGAGGGAACGGATAGGAAAGGTGCACGTGCACGCGCGATACCTGCGCCAGCGCCAGGCGCCCACGCTGGTCGGGCCGCCCCATGAAATGCACACGGGCCCAGTCGGCCGGGCCGACCAGCAACCGCACCTCGTCGATGAATTTCTGCCTCCAGCTCAGCCCTGCGGAGGGCCAATCCGCGGGCGCGCCCTCCCCGCCCGCAATCACGATGTGCGCAGCCGGCCGCGCGGCGAGAAGCTCGGGCAGCGCACGCATGAAGATGTGATAGCCGCTGCCGGGCTCCAGCACGGGGGCGCAGAAGCTGACGACCTCGTCGTCGCGGGTCAGCACCAGTCCCTCACCGACATCGACCGCGGCGTCGGCGCGCGGCGCGAAACGGACCGTGTCGATGCCGTCCGGAACGACCGTTATCCATTGGCGGAAGAATCCGGGGAAGGCGTCGGCCTGGAACTGCGTCGGCGCAAGCCCGGCATCGGCCTCGCGCAGGGTCATGTCCAGATGCAGGTTGCGAAAGGCGATGCGGCTGGCGTCGAGCGGATCGGGCGTTGCGAACTCCGGGTCGAAACCAACATCGCCGCCATCCTTGCGGAAATAATAGTCGCAGTGGATCGCCATGCGCGCCTGTGGCCACACGTCCTTCAGGAACATCATTTCGCCCCAGCCGGGATGGCCGACGACGATATCGGGCTCGTACCCGCGCTCTCGCATCGCGCTCGCCGCGCGGAACGCCGCCTCACCCCGGATCGTCTTGGTTTCCAGATCGCGCAGCCAGGGATGCACATCCCGCGTGCTGCTGCGGGCGGGGCGGTAGGAAACGAGTTGCACACCGTCCACGCGGTCGGGCAGGTCCGAGCGCATATGGAGCGCGGCGACGCGATGGTCGGGCGACCGGGCCAGTGCCGGCGCGATGTGGCGAAACGGCCCGGGATAATTCTGATGCACGAAGAGCAGCTTCATGGATGACTGAAATCCTAGCTTACGGCGGCGCCTGAAACCGCCGGAAGGCCAAGGATTATAGTCCATGGCGCGCGTCGTCCATCGGCAAATGCCGCAACCAGGGCCGCCGGACCTGAAATTTAAGGATAAATGATAAAAGATACCTTATACGCGGGTGTCCGGTCGGTGGTCGCGGACCGTGGCGGCGTCCGCTGCAACTGTGTCGTGTCGTCGCACCATCGGTTGACTGCGCTTCGTCCCGACAATCTACGTCCAGTTACGTATCCATGTGCCAGGGCGTCCATGAAGAGAGTGTGCCGATGTTCCATGACCTGAAGCTCGGCGATGAGCGTGGCCGACTTTGCGCGGTTGCGCGCTACGACCTTCTGGACACCCCGTCCGAGCCGCAGTTCGATACCATCGTCAGCCTGCTGAAGACGATTTTCAGGGTGCCGATCGCGCTGATCTCGATCATCGACGACAGGCGGCAGTGGTACAAGGCCGTCGAGGGGCTCCCCATCGCGGAAATCCCCAGGGACGCGGCCTTCTGTAATTATACGATCCAGTCCGCCGACATCCTCGCCATCGAGGACACGACGCTCGATCCCCGTTTCGCCGACCACCCGATGGTTACCGGAGCGCCGCATCTGCGCAGCTATCTCGGCATTCCGCTGACATCGCCGGACTGCTACAACATCGGCACGATCTGCATCCTGGACATGCAGCCGAGAACCTTCGGGCCGGACGATTACGCCACCCTCCGACAGTTTGCGGCGGTGGCGATCACGCAGTTCGAGTTGCGCCAGATCGCCTCTCGCGATGGCCTCACGGGCCTGGCAACGCGCCGAGCCTTCATCGAGGCTGCGGAGCGGGAGCTGAGCCGTTTTCTGCGCCATGGCCAGCCCGTCACGCTGGTCATCTTCGATCTCGACCGCTTCAAGTCGATCAACGATACCTACGGGCACGGCATAGGGGATGCGGTGCTGAAAAGCGCCAGCGCCGCCTGCGAGGCGGTCAAACGCAGCGAGGAGCAGATCGGGCGCATCGGGGGCGAGGAATTTGCCATCCTGCTCGTCAACACCGGCCTGCCCGCAGCCAGGATAGCCGCCGAACGCTTTCGCTCCGCCATCGAGGCCGCGACGATCGAGGAGCGGCCCGATCTGCCGTTCACTGCCAGTTTCGGCCTTGCGCAATGCAATGCGGAAACGGCTGACGTCGCGACATGGATGGATCGGGCGGACAAGGCCCTGTACAGGGCAAAGGCAGAGGGGCGCAATCGTTGCGTGCCCGGGTAACCCGCCTTTGTGAATTCTTTCCCTCTAGCCCCGTTCCATCGCCCTCGGCCAGACGAAGTGGTGGTCGTCGATGGTGAAGGGATGGCTGTGCCTGACCGGCGCGTGCCGATGGGGATGGCGATGCGGCTCCGGACCTTCCCAACCCTCATGCGCGTGCCGATGATGCTCGTCGTGGACATGCATGGCATCGTGGTCGAAAGCGGCGTGCTGGTGCTCGATCTCGACCGCATCGGCGGCGGGCCAGAGCCTGACTGCGGCGAGGGTGGCGGCGGAACAGACCGCGGCCAGGGCGATGAACGTCGCGTCGAGGCCGATCGTGGCGCCAAGCCAGCCGGCCAGCGGATAGGTCACCAGCCAGCAGGCATGCGACAAGGCGAACTGGGCAGCGAACACCGCCGGCCTGTCTGCCGCGCTGGACGACCGTCGCAACACGATGCCGGCCGGCGTGCCGATGGCGGAGGACGCCGCCCCCATCAGCATCCACAGGGCGATGCTCGCAATCCAGCCCGGGCCGGCGCCGCCGACCGGCAACAGGCAGGCCATCGCCACCGCACCGCCGATCATCGTCGCCCGTGTCGATACCGCAGCGAGAATGCGGGACATGAGGATCGCAACCGACATGGAACCCAGGCCATAGGCGGCGAACAGCATTGCGACATCCTGGTTGGAGCCGCCCAGCCCGGTACGGACATGCACCACCGTATTTACGATGACCATGGAACCGCCGGCGGACGCCGCGAGGGACAGCGCCAGCAGCCCCTGCAGCCGGGGCGTGGCAAGATAGATGCGCGCACCGCGCGTGAAGCGCTCGACGAAGCCCGAACCGGCCACCGATTGCACCGATGGCACGACGACCGTAGCGACCAGGCAAGCTGAGGCCAGGAAGCCGACCGCCGTTCCCAGGAACAGCCAGTGAAAGCCGATCACGGTCAGAAGCAGGGCTGCCAGGAGGGGGCTGAACAGGCTTTCCAGATCGTAGGCGAGGCGCGACAGCGACAGGGCGCTGGTATAGTCGCGCTCGTCGGGCAGCAGGTCGGGGATCGTTCCCTGGAAGGTCGGCGTAAACAGCGCCGACATGGACTGGAAGGCGAAGACCAGCGCATAGACCTGCCAGATCTCGGTGACGAAGGGCAGCAGAAGCACGAACCCCGCCCGGACGATATCCAGCGTCACCAGGAATGTCCGGCGGGGCAGCCACGCCGTCAGGACCCCGGCGAACTGCGAAATGCCGACATAGGCGACCATCTTGATGGCGAGCGCAGTGCCGAGGACCGCTCCGGCTTCGTCCCCCGCGAGGTCATAGGCAAGCAGCCCCAGCGCGACCGTGGTCAGCCCCGTTCCCACGAGCGAAAGCGCCTGTGCCGCAAAAAGATGACGGTAGGACCGGTTGCGAAGAACACCCAGCATCGAACGACGCTCCAGAGCAAGCCGCATGTCCAACGGCGGAACGGATATTGATCAACGGGATTGCTCTTGTCGACAACTGGAGACGCTTTCATGACCAGCCGCACGACCATGCAGGATCCGCGCACGCAATATCCCCAACCGCCTTTTCCGGATCAGCCACAACCCGCCCCGGGTCTGGCCACCAGGATGGAGCCGGCCCCCGATCACGGCGAGACGAGTTATGTCGGCCATGGCCGGCTGCAGGGCCGCAAGGCCCTCGTCACGGGTGGCGACAGCGGCATCGGCCGCGCAGCAGCCATCGCCTATGCCCGTGAAGGCGCCGACGTCGCGATCGCCTACCTTCCGTCGGAAGAGGCCGACGCGGCGGAAGTCATCGCCCTGATCGAAGCCGAGGGCCGCAAGGCCCTCGCGCTGCCGGGCGACGTGATGGACGAGGCCTGGTGCCGCGAGCTGGTGGAACTGGCCGCCTCGCATATGGGCGGCATCGACATCCTGGTCGTCAACGCCGGCCGCCAGCAATTCCGCGAGGACATCTCGCAGCTCTCCTCGGAGGATTTCGACAAGACCCTGAAGACGAATCTCTACGCGCTGCACTGGATATGCCAGGCGGCGGTTCCGCATATGCCGGCGGGTGCCGCCGTCATCACGACCGCCTCCGTGCAGGCCTACGATCCGTCGGACATTCTCCTGGACTACGCAACCACGAAGGCGGGAATCGTCGCCTACACCAAGGCGCTGTCGAAGCAGCTGATCGAAAAGGGCATTCGCGCCAATGTCGTGGCCCCCGGCCCGTTCTGGACAGTCCTGCAATCCAGCGGCGGCCAGCCGTCGGAGAAGGTGCAACAGTTCGGCGGGCACAGCGCGTTCGGCCGGCCCGGCCAGCCCGTCGAGATCGCACCGATCTACGTTCTGCTCGCCACCCAGGAAGGCAGCTACATAACGGGCGAGGTCTACGGCGTCACCGGAGGTGCGGGGATCGCCTGAGCATCGGCAACGCCGGGGCCGATCGGCTCCGGCCCACGCCCTGCATCAGCCGGCCGGGATGGGCGCGATGCGCTCGAACATGAAGGGATCGGCATCCCGGTACGATACCTGGCCGATCCGCTCGTATCCAAGAGAGTCCGCCACACGGATGGATCCGCTGTTGTCGGGATGGACGATGCAGACCGACCGGCTCATAGCGTGCTCGGTGGCCATCCAACGGTGCGCGCGCTCGGCGGCTTCCTTCGCATACCCCCTGCCGTGAGCGGCCGGCTCTATCATCCATGCCGCCTCGGGCGATGCCTCGAAGGCCTCGCCCAGGCCCCGGCGGAAGTGAGCCAGGCCCACCTCGCCGATGAAGGCGCCATCCGCCTTGCCGCGAACGACGAAGATGCCATAGCCATACGTCGTCCAGTGGCCGATTCCCTGCAGCAATTTTCTCCAGACATCCTCGCGGCCGAGGAGCTGGCCGCCCGTGTATCGCGCCATCGTCTCGTGTCGATGCATGGCGAGGCTGCACTCGAAGTCATCGATGGTGGGTGGCGACAGAATAAGGCGTTCGGTTTCGATCATCGGCTCAGGGACACACGGACGTCGATCCACATGGCGGCGTCCGTCGCTTCCATGCTCATCGTGCGGACGGACCATGTGTCATGGGGGCTTGGGGATGGTACGGTTGGGTGGGTTCGAACCACCGACCTCTGGAGCCACAATCCAACGCTCTAACCAGCTGAGCTACAACCGCATACCGAGGAGCGCGTCGCTCCATGGCGGTTCACATAAATTCATTCGGCGCGGGACGCAAGCCCATCCCGCGCATGGAGACCACCCTAAAATGCAATGTCGCGCGCCGGATCACTCCTTGCGGGTGCGCGCCTTGTCGATGGCCTCCTTGCCGGGCCGCACCAGTTCGTTGGCGACCGTGCGCGACAGCGACTGCATGTCCCTGATCTGCCCGGCCATCAGCTCCGTCTGCTCGCGCACATAGCCCGACTGCAGTTCGACCAGCTCGGCCACGGACCGCACCTTCGTCATCTTTTCCAGATGGGCAAAGCCGAGTTCGGCATTCGTGCGCAGCGCCTCTATCGCCTTCTTGGACAGCGACAGCGACCCGCTGTGCGCGTTCTCCAACGTGGCCTCCAGGGTCTTCGTGGCCTCGTCGGCGTTGTCACGGATCGCCTGATAGGTCTTGCGCGACTGCTCGACCGTGCGCTCGGTCAAACCGCGCAGCGCTTCCTGGAACCGCTCGGGATCCAGCCCCAGCGCGGCTTGCGCGCGCGCGACGTTTTCCGGGTCCATCGCCTGCCTGAAGGCGTCCTCGGCTTGCGAAAACTCCGCCGAGGCCTTGCCTGCGGGCCTTGCCTTCTCCTTCATCACACTCTCCCTCGCCATGGTCAGGCGCCTACATGAGCGGATTTCCTCAGTTCTGACAACTGACGAGCAGCCGGACGCATGACGCGGGATGTTAACCCTTCCCGACGAATGATCGGCGGACCCCGACGCGCGCAATGGATTTCGCGCGTGCCGGGCGCTATTAACAAAGGCGTAACCAACGGGATGGGCGGGGCCCTCGACAGGACATTTTCAGGACATGAACCCTCTGGAGATCATGGCATTTGAAGATGTACGCCGCGCCGGCGAAGCCGGCTGCGCCGTTGCGGCGCTGTCCGCCGATCTGGCCCGGGTGCTCTGGCACAACGAAGCGGCCGACACGCTCATGTCCGGGACGCCCTCCCCCTTGACCCGCATACGGGAATTCGCCGGCGCCCTGATGCGGGACGGAGAGGTGACGACGCGGCTGCCAACGCAGTCCGGCGCCGGCTTCGTCTCCACGACGATCCGCCTGCGCATGGCCGTTGCCGGGGCTGGCGACGAATTCGTGCTGCTGTCCAGTCTCCATCCCATGGCACGTCCGGATGTCGGCGCCATGCTGGCGGAGCGCCTGTTGCGGGAAGCCGGAATGGTCGGCCATCCGGCCGCGATCATCGCCGCCGGCGGACTGCAGGCGATGAGCGCCTCGCTTGGCCCGGACCGGGCAGCCGACTTTACCGACGCTGCGGAAGAGTTCCTGACCGGCCCCATCGATTACCTGGAAATCCCCGACGAGGGCCGCAAGCTCGCCTTCGCGCGTCTGGGCACCGGACTTGCCCTCGTGGCGGATACAGGCCCCTGGACGGCCGCGCGGCCTTCTCCGCCGGCAATGGCCGAACCGGCGCGAAGCGCCCCTGATACGCGGGCCGAGGCAACCGAGGAACATCCTTCCACGACCCCGATCGGCCAGATCGTCCAGCGGTGGCATGAACGCCTTTCCGAAAAGGCGGTCACCCTGCGCCACAAGGCGGCGGAGTCGCGCGACAGGCTGCGCGCCGAAACCATGCCGGGGCAAGCCGGACCGGCAGAGCGGGAAATGCCGGTCGCCGACGGCCGTTTCGAATGGCGCGTCGATGCCGCCTACCGCTTCACCGCCGTCGGCGAAGAGCTGGCAACCGCCGTCGGAGCGAGTGCCAGGGCGTTGCACGGCCAGGCCATCTTCGACGTCATGGATCGCCTGGGCCTCGACCCGTCCGGCGAAGTCGCCACATTGCTGCGCAACCGTGCCCCATGGTCCGACCGAATGGTGGATTGGCCGATCGACAGCAGCGACGACCGCATGCGGATCGAACTTGCGGCCCTGCCGGTCTATGGCCGTGGCACGGTCTTCGAGGGTATACGCGGCTTCGGCCGCATCGTCGGGCGGGTCGAGGCGGAAAGCCTCACCGAACCGCTCGGCGGCAGCGGGCTTTCCGGTGCGGAGGCCGACGCTTTCGCCTCCATCGGCGCAGCCCTTGGCGGGCTCGGCGATACGCCGCCCGCCGCGCCCCCGCAGGACCTGCCCGCCGACATCGTCACCTTTCTGGACGTACTGCCCGTTGCCGCCCTGGTGCAGGTTCGGGGACGCCTTGCGCATGCCAATCGCAGTTTCTTCGAGCTGTCCGGTTATGCCGGACTGGCGGCTCTGGAAGAGGCCGGGGGGCTGGAGGTCCTTGCCGCCGGCGAAGCCAGGTTCGGCGAGGCGCACGGCTGCATCCGGCTGCTGCGGCAGGACGGGGAAGTCGTGCGCGTCTCCTGCCAGATGCAGCGCGTCACCATCGCCGGTACGGCAATCCTCCTGTTGACTTTCCAGCGTCCGGCACCCGCCCCCGCCGACGAAGAGGCGATCGAGTTGCGCGCCGTACTCGATACGGCGACGGACGGCATCCTGATGCTGGAGGACGATGGCACGCTGCGCGCGATGAACGGCTCGGCGGAGGCGCTGTTCGGCCTCTCGGCCGCCAAGTGCCGCGGCTTTCCCTTCACCGACCTCATCGCGGAAGACAGCCGTGCGACGGCGGCCGCCTATCTGGCTGCGCTGCGCGACGGCGGCATGCAGAGCATTCTGAACGATGGCAGGGAAGTGATGGGCAAGGTAGCGCGCGGCGCGCCGATCCCGCTGTTCATCACCATCGGCAGGCTCGGCGCAGGGCGGGGCTGGTGCGTCGTCATCCGGGACATCGGGCATTGGAAGCGCATCGAGGAAGAGCTCGTGGCGGCACGGCGGCAGGCCGAAGACGCCAGCCTGCATAAAAGCCGCTTCCTCACCAATATCAGCCACGAATTGCGCACGCCTTTGAACGCCATTATCGGCTTTGCCGATGTGATGGCCGCGGAAAGCTTCGGCCCCATCGGCAACGAGCGCTACCTGCAATATCTACGCGACATCAAGCATTCCGGCCATCATCTGCTGGACCTCGTCAACGATCTTCTGGACATATCCAAGATCGAGGCCGGCAAGGCCTCGCTGAAGATCGCGCCCATCTCCGCCGTCGATATCGCGGCGGAGATCGTCTCCCTCATGCAGCCGCAGGCGGGCCGGGCCCGCGTGATCCTGCGCAGCGACCTGCCGCACGGCCTTCCGCATATCCTGGCCGACGCCCGCTCCATCCGGCAGATCGCGCTCAACCTCCTGTCCAACGCCATCCGCTTTACGCCGGCGGGCGGCCAGGTGGTCGTCACGGCCAGCGTGGACGCCAAGGGCTGCTTCATCCTGCGCTTCCGCGACACCGGCATCGGAATGAGCGAGGACGAAATGTCGGAAGCGATGATTCCCTACAGCCAGGTCAGTTCCATCGCCCGTGAACGGGGCGACGGCACCGGGCTCGGCCTGCCGCTGACCAAGGCGATGGTGGAGGCGAACTCCGCCCGCTTCACATTGCGCTCGACGCAGGGCGAAGGCACCATCGTCGAAATCACCTTCCCGGCGGACCGGGTCGTGGCTCAATGACAGGTCAGGCCGGTACACTCGCATCGCGCAGAGATGTCCCGTATATACACCCTACAGTTTAGTCCGCGCACGAGACCCGTTTGTCCGCCCACGATACGCCCTTGCATTCGCCCCCCGGAGATGGCCGCAAACGCCGCATCTTCGGCTGGACCTTCGCCGGCGTCGCGGCGGCCATCCTGATCGGCATCGTCTTTCTTGCCAATTCCAGCCTGTCGCTGAACCTCGAAAATGCCCGGCACGGCATAGAACAGCGTCTTGCCGCCCTGACGGGGCGTAGCGTGCAGGTGGATGGCGGCGCCACGTTCCGGCTTCTGCCGCGCCCCGTCGTGGAGTTGTCGAACATCCGGATGGACAGCGCCGACGACACGCGGGAGTTGCGCGTGGCGCGTGTCATCGCGCAGCTCGATCTCATGGACGCGTTGATCGGACGAACCGATATTTCCCGGCTGACGCTGGTGCGGCCCGAATTCACCGAGGCGGATGAGCGGCCCACCGGTCCATCAACGTCCGATCCGGCACCGGCCGCCCCGGACGGCCCGGGCGACGGTGCACCGGCGGATGGCCTGCAGGTGATCGATCTTGCGACGCAGACGCTGCGCGCCGTCCTGCAACGGTTCGAGGGCGTGCGCCATATCGAGGTTCGCGACGGGCTGTTCCGCCCGCAGGGCGATGCCCCCGGCATCAGCAATATCAACCTGGCCCTGCAATGGGATGGCCGTCGGCAACCGGCAGAGCTGTCCGGCAGTCTCGTCTGGAATGGCCAACCGGCCGACATCGCTCTGTCCGTGGCTTCGCCGGCGGCGTTCCTGGTCGGCGAGGAAAGCCAGCTCTCCGCCACGTTGCGTGCGCCGCCCGTCAGCCTGCGTTTCGACGGGACAGGCACAGGCGGCACTCCGTTCCAACTCAACGGACGACTGGCTTTGGAAGCGCCCTCGCTGGCGCGCCTCAGCCGGTGGATCGGCAGCCCAGGGCCTTCGCTGCCGGATTTCGGCTCCGTGGCGCTCGAGACGGATCTGCGGCTGGCCGGGGAGCGCGCCTTCCTGAGCCGCACCAGCATCGGCCTCGGCGACATGCGCGCGCAGGGCGCACTGGAAATCGCGATGCTGGCCGGCCGCCCCATGCTTGCGGGCACCCTCGCCTTCGAAAGCTTCGACTTCGATACGCTGGGCAGCGCGATCGCGCCGTTACCGCGCAACGTCCTGGACCTGCAACGACGCATCCCGCTGCACTTCGTACGCGACATCGACGTGGACTTGCGCCTTTCGGCCACGCAATCGCAGCTGGCCGGCGTCGGCATGAACGAACTGGCGGCCACGGTGAAGTTCGCTTCGGGCAATGCCGTCATCGATATCGGCGATGTCTCCGTCTTCGGAGGACGCGCGCAGGGGCGTGTCTCGCTGGATGCGAACGCGGCGGCACCCCGCCTTACCGGCACCTATGCGCTTCAGGGCATCGAGGCCGCGGCCATCGCACAGCGCCTGTCCGCCGATGACCTGCAGTTGACCGGCACCGCAACGATCGGCGGCAAGCTGGACCTGCCGGTTCGTAACTGGGTGGAGATCGCCAACAGCAACCGGATCGAGGCGAAGGTGGACATCCGTGCAGGCACGGTGGCCGGAATGCCGACTGTCGGCGACCTCCAGCAAGGCCAGCGCAGCTTCGTGCTGCAGCCGGGCGGGCAATCGACGGGCTTCGAGAGTTTGACCGCGCGTCTGTCGACCGCCGGAAGCTTCCTGCGCGTCGACAGCTTCGAAATGGCGGCGACCACCGGCCGCATGACGCTTCAGGGCCTCGTCGCGCTGGCCGATACGTCCGTATCCCTGGAGGGCCTGTTCGAGCCGATGGCCCCCGATGTCGCCGATGCGAACGGCAACGCCACGTTCACCTCATCGAAACCCATCGAGTTCATATTGAGGGGCGAGTGGCCGAGCCTGGACGTCACCGTGACGCCGCGCTCCAAGCCGATCTGAAACGAGACATCCGCTGCCGGACCCTTCCTCCGTGCCGCGAGTACGGGTTCGAGACATGCCGGCAAAAGCGACCATCGGCCTCATCGGGACCATCGCCGTCCTGGCCATCGCGGCATCCGCGCCGATTGCGCTGGCCGGCCCGTCGGACGATTATCACCGCGCCCTGCAAAGCGTAAGGGCCGACGCCTTCAAGCGCCTGGCCGACATCGACGTCAAGGCGATGCTGGGGACGGCCCCCGGTGATGCGCGTCTGCCTGGCAGGCTTTCGATCGCCGACAGGCCGGGCAAGGCGGATGCCCCGCTGGCCAAGGCACGGCGGCTGGCCGGCCAGCTTGCCGCTCAACGCGGCGCCCGGTCGCTGCCGGCCACGGCATCGAACCGCTGGGTTGCGGAACGGGTCCGCACGGACCTGTCCGACTATCTGTCGCAGGGCCCCTCACCCTACCTTTGCTCCGGCCTCGACAATTATCTCGGCACGTTGCGCAGCTACACCGACCAGCTCGCCGTGACGGATCTGCGGCTGGACGAGGCCGAAGCCTTCCTGGCGCAATCGGCCCGCGACAACGCCGAAGCCGCCCTCGACGCGATGCTTCCGCCGCCCGCGCCACGATACGCGCCGGCCGATCGGCCCGGCCTGCAGATCGCCGGGCCGGGCGGCCTGCCATCCATCGACGCCGAGGAGGAGCAAGGCGACGGTCCGGGCCTCCTGACCCTCGTCGCATCCGGTGCGGCCACCCTGCCCTCGACCGGCGATCTCGGGCCGGCGGCGCGGCGTCCGCCCATGGCGCTGGAGACGCGCGGTGAACTCGAGCGTGCCGCGCGACGGCTGGTCTTCGCGGCGCGGCGCGGCGGTTTCATCGATCTGGACCGACATACCGCCACGCAGGCGCCGGGGCGCGGCGCGGCAACCTATGTGGCGGCGGTTGCGCCGACGTTGTCCTCGGTCACCGATCCGCTCGTACGCCCGGCGCTGGTCAACGCTCTTGCCGACATCGAGGCGCTGGATGTCGTGATGGCGGCACGCGGCGGTGGCGAAGACCCGGTGGCCGCCGCGCTCGACGAAACCATGAACGCCATCCGTGCGGCCCACGACACAGCCTGTCGATAGGGATTATCGTCAGGCGGCGGACGTAACGGCCAGGCGCTCCGCTTCCTGCGCCAGCCTTTCGTCGCGCAGGCGGCGCACTTCCTGCCTTTTGGCGACGAGCGAGGCGATCACCACACTGGTCGCCACCACGCCGATCATGATCGTCGATATGGCGTTGATCTCGGGTGTGACGCCCAGCCTGACCTGGCTGTAGATCCGCATGGGCAAGGTGGTGGCGCCGGGGCCGGAGGTGAAGCTGGCGATCACCAGATCGTCCAGCGACAAAGTGAAGGCCAGCATCCAGCCCGCCAGCACAGCCGGCCAGATGACCGGTATGGTCACCAGCAGAAACGCCTTCAAGGGCGGACAACCAAGGTCCTGCGCCGCCTCTTCGAGCGAGCGGTCGACGCCGATCAGCCTCGACTGGACGACCACGGCGACGAAGCACATGGAGAAGGTCGTGTGCGCCAGTGTGACCGACCAGAACCCCCTGTCGAAGTTGATGGCGACGAACAGCAGCAGCAGGGACAGGCCGGTGATGACTTCCGGCATCACCAGGGGCGCCGCCACCATGCCGGAGAACAGAAGCCTGCCGCGAAAATTGCCGTAGCGCACCATCGCCATGGCCGCCAGCGTGCCGAGGATGGTGGCGATGGTGGCCGACAGGATACCGACGCGCAGCGTGATGAAGGCCGCGTCGACGAACAGGCTGTTGCCCGCCAGCGCCGTGTACCAGCGCGTGGAGAAGCCGCCCCATACGGTAACGAGTTGAGACGCGTTGAAGGAATAGACGACCAGCAGCACGATCGGCAGGTAGAGGAAGGCGAAGCCGACCACCAGCGACACGAGGTTGAAGGGCGATAGCCGGCCGCTCATGTCAGGCTCCGGGCCTGGATCTTCTGGAAGATCATGATGGGAACCACCAGCACGAGGAGCAGCAGGACGGCCACGGCGGACGCCACCGGCCAGTCCCTGTTGATGAAGAACTCATCCCACAGAACCTTGCCGATCATCAGCGTCTGGGAGCCGCCGAGAAGGTCGGGAATGACGAACTCGCCCACCGCCGGGATGAAGACCAGGAACGACCCGGCGACGACGCCCGGCAGCGACAGTGGAAAGGTGATCTTCCAGAAGGCCCAGAAGGGCGGGCAGCCAAGGTCGTTCGCCGCTTCGACCAGCCGGTGATCCATCCGCTCGAGGCTCGCATAGATGGGCAGCACCATGAAGGGCAGGTAGGAATAGACGATGCCGATATAGACGGCGATCTCGGTGTTCAGGAGGTTCAGCGGCTGCGAGATCAGCCCGGTCCATAGCAGGAACTGGTTGAGGTAGCCCTCGCCCCGCAGGATGCCGATCCACGCATAGACGCGGATCAGAAAGCTTGTCCAGAAGGGCAGGATGATCAGCATCAAGAGGATGGGGCGGAGGCCGCCCGGTGCGCGGGCCATGCCGTATGCCAGCGGATAGCCGACCGCCAGGGCCAGGACGGTGGACACGAAGGCGATGCGCAGGCTCGACAGATAGGCGTTGATGTAAAGCGGGTCGCCTCCCAGCCACAGGTAGTTTTCGAAGGATAGGTCGCGCAGGGCCTCCCAGCTCGCCGAAAGATCGCCCAGGTCGAAGGTCGGCAGATAGGGCGGTTGGGCGATCGCCGTTTCCGACAGGGAAATCTTGAACACGATCAGGAAGGGTATGAGGAAGAGCGCGACGAGCCAGAGATAGGGGATGCCGATCACCCCAGCCCGGAACCAGCCGCCGCCCGAACCCGCCGTCTTGTCGCCGACCCTTGTTTCAGCCGCCATGCCGCGCCCTCACGTCGACAGTATGACGCCGGCATCGGCGGGGAAGGAAAGATAGACCTCTTCTTCCCAGCCGATCTGCTCCGGCGCGACGCGGAAGGCGTTCATGACGGTCGCCCGCATGATCGTGCCGCTATCGAGCTTGACGTTGAACAGCGTCACATCTCCCAGATAGGCTATGTCCCAGACCGTGCCCTTCAGCACATTGGCCGCGCCGGCCTCCGGCGGGCGGCGGCTGAGCTTGATCTTTTCGGGTCGGACCGCAACTGCGGCGGCCGCCCCCTTTGCCAGGTTCGGCGCGCCGTCCACCGTCAGGGTGCCGCCTTCGGCCGCGAGGCGCAGCCTGTCGCCGGAGACGTCCTCCACCGTTCCCTCGACGATCGAGACATTGCCGATGAAGTCGGCGACGTAACGCGAGTTCGGCGCCTCGTACAGGATGGCCGGTGTCGCCACCTGCTCGATCCGGCCGGCGCGCATTACCGCGATCCGGTCCGACATGGTCATCGCTTCTTCCTGGTCGTGGGTGACGATCACGAAGGTCAGGCCAAGCTCCTGCTGCAGGTCCATTAGCTCGAACTGCGTTTCCTCCCGCAGTTTCTTGTCGAGCGCGCCGAGCGGCTCGTCGAGAAGCAATACCTTGGGCTTCTTGGCAAGCGAGCGGGCCAGCGCCACGCGCTGCTGCTGGCCGCCCGATAGCTGTTGCGGCTTGCGCTTCGCATAGGGCGTCAGCTTCACCAGCCGCAGCATCTCGGCCACGCGGTCGGAAATCTCGGACCGCGCCATGCCGTCCTGCTTCAGGCCGAAGGCGATGTTCTTCTCTACGCTCATATGCGGAAACAGGGCGTAGGACTGGAACATCATGTTGAGCGGCCGGCGATAGGGCGGAACGCCGGTCAGGCTTTGTCCACCCAGCCGGATATCGCCGGAGGTCGGCGTTTCGAAGCCCGCCAGCATCCGCAGCAGGGTCGACTTGCCGCACCCCGAAGGCCCCAGCAGCGCGAAGAATTCGCGCGTGTAGACGTCGAGGCTCAGATCGTCCACGGCGTTGAAGTCGCCGAAGGTCCGAACCACCCGGTCGAACTCGATCAGGGGTTTGGCCGTGGGGTCGTTCCACGGATCGAAGTTCCGCCGGATGCTACCGAGCGATTTGAGCGGCGTCGCCATCGAACAGAGCCTCGCCTTCGCGTCTACTGTCCGGTCCGCACGGTGGTGAAGGCGCGCGTCACCAGACGCTGCGCCCGGGCATCGTAGGGCAGCTTGATGTACAGCTTCTCCAGCGTCGCTTCGTCCGGGTAGACGGCCGGATCGTTGAAGATGTCCGGGTCGATCAGCTTCTGCGAGGCGAGATTGCCGTTGGCATAGACGACATAGTCCGTGGCGCGCGCGATCACCTCGGGCCGCATCATGTAGTTGATGAAGGTGTGGGCCTCCTCGACATGCGGCGCATCGGCGGGGATGGCCATCTGGTCGAACCACATCATCGCGCCTTCCTTGGGGATGGAGTAGCCGATTTCGACGCCGGCACCGGCCTCTTCCGCGCGGTCGCGCGCCTGGAAGATATCGCCGGAGAAACCGACCGCCACGCAGATGTCGCCGTTGGCCAGCGCGTTGATGTACTCCGACGAATGGAACTTGCGGATATAGGGCCGCACCTTTAGCAACAGGTCCGTCGCCTTCTGGATATCCTCGGCCGACGCCGCATCCGGATTGACGCCCAGAAAGTTCAGGGCCGCCGGAATGATCTCGCCGGGAGAATCCAGCATGTCGATACCGCATGTCGCCAGCTTCTCGGCATATTGCGGATCGAAGACGAGCGCCCAGCTGTCCAGCGGCGCGTCGGGCAGGGCTTCGGCAACCTTGGCCGTGTTGTACCCGATGCCCGTGGTTCCCCACATGTAGTTGACCGTGTAGGCGTTGTCGGGATCGAAGGCCGCCACACGCTCCTGGATCATCGGCCACATATTGCCGAGATTGGTCAGCTTGGATGGGTCCAGCTTCTGGTATACGCCCGCCTGGATCTGCCGGGCCAGATATTCGGCCGAGGGCACCACGATGTCGTAGCCGCTGCCGCCGGCCAGCATCCGGGTTTCCAGGATCTCGTTGGAATCATACGTGTCGTAGACGACACGGATGCCCGTCTCCTTGGTGAAGTCCTCGATGATCGTCGGGTCGATATAGTCCGACCAGTTATAGATGTTCAGTTGCTGCTGTGCGGCGGCCTGCCCGGTCAGGGCGGCGAATGCGGCTAGGGCGACGAGGCTGCAAGTGGGACGGTTGGGCAAGATATGCATCTCCTGAAGTCACGCGACGGGGCCGGACGCCCGACTATTTCCGAGAGTCGGGCCTTTTGGTAGCCCCTAACTGGACAAGATCACAAACGGTTGTCGCGCTGCATATAAATCGCATCCGGCCCGTAGGCCGCGAGCTTGGCGGCAAGCGCCGCATCGTCGATGGCGGTAAAGCCGAAGCGGGCCCAGAAAGGCCCCGTCCCATAGACGGAGATCAGCGTCGTCACCGGAAGGCGCGCCGCAATGGCGAGCAGCCGCTCGATTCCCTGCCGCGCCTCTCCCCGCCCCCGCCGTTCCGGCGCAACCACGAGATCGTGGATGTAGAAGGCATCCGCTGCCGGCTCCAGCCCGTCGAGGATGGTGTCCAGCGGCGGCGGCGACAGCCGCTCGATCGGATGTGCGACGCCATAGCCGGCGATCGCCTCGCCGGTATCCAGCACGATGGCCCCATCCGCAAAAAGCCCGATGCGGTTGGCGAAGACCTCAGGCCGCTCCGGCAGGCCGGGATGTACCCGGTCGGCCAGCGCGGTGACGGCGGCCACGTCATGGTCCGTCATCGCGCGCCAGCGCGCCTGGTTCATCGTCATGTCGCTCATCGGTGCTTCTGTCCCGCTCCGTAGAAGATCTTCTCCCACGCCTTGTGGGCCTTGTAGCCTTCACGGATGAAGGGGGTGAACACGGCCATGTTCAGGACGGCCTTGTTGGTAAGGCGCCCGGGAAAACGCAATGGCTTCTCGAAATCGACAAACAGCACCACGCGCACCGCGTCGGAGTGGTTCCATGCCTCGTGCTCGTAGGCATCGTCGAAGATGAGCGCCTTGCCTTCCTGCCAGTGGCAGAGCGTGTCGGCGACACGGATTGCGATCTTGTCGGGCTCGTCCGGCACGATCAGCCCCAGGTGGAAGCGCAGCACCCCGTTATACGGTCCGCGATGCGGCGGAAGATGCTTGCCCGGCTCGAAGATCGAGAACATGGCCGATTTCATGCCGGGAATCTTCTGCAGGATGCGCCATGTCTCCGGGCATTGCCGGATCGCCTCCTCCGACTTGATGCCGTAGCCACACAGGAAGAAGGTCTTCCAGTTCTGGTCGGAGGAGATCGAGCGCACCTCCGAGGAGATCTCATGGAAGGCGGGCAGCTCTCCCTTGCGGGTCAGGACGGCATCCAGCTCCTTTCGGATGAGGGGCCATTCGGCCTCCACATCCGCAGCCCAGGGGAAGACGGCATTGTCGTAGACCGGCGGGTTGCCGAGGGTGGAACAGGACAGGTTCCACGCCTCGGCCCCGTCCACCACCTTCTGCACCGCCCGCGCGACGAAACCCTGCCGACTCATCGTGTCTTCAAGGCCCTCGGTCTTCGCTTTCTGGGATGACCCGCTCCGCATATCCACCAGCGACACTCCTACTCAAAAATCGAAAGCCGACAGGCCGCTGACCCAGGCGTCCAGGCCCAGCGGCCGTGTCAACGGCGGCTCGGCCCGGGCCAGGCAGGCAGGCCGCTCGCAGAGCCGGCACGAGGGCCCGACTGGCACCGGCGACATCCCGCCGAGCCTGCCATAGACGACCCTGTCCTTGAAAGCCACATCGCAGGCCAGCAGCAGGGCCGTGCGGCGGGGGCGCTCGGCGAAGCCGGCCTTCAACCCCTCCAGCGTCCGCGAGATCGTCAGGAAGGAGGCCCCGTCGGGCATCTCCACCTCTTCCACGATCACCCGCCCCGCCTCGGCGAAACTGGTGTGGATGGCCAGCTTCACGCAGCCGCCGCCGAAGCGGCGGGCGGGAAAGCCCTGCGCTCCTGCCCGCCGGAAGCGGTTGCCGGCCTGGTCCACCTCCATCATGAAGAAAGGCACGCCGGGCGCCCCATGGCGCTGCAACGTCGTCAACCGGTTTGCCACCTGCTCGAACGAGGCCTGGAAGCGGCCGGCGAGCGCGTCGATATCGTAGGCCGCCCGCTCGGCGGCGGCGTGAAAGGCGCCATAGGGCATCATCAGCGCGTGGGCCGCGTAGCGCGTCAGCTCGAAAAGGGCCAGTCGCCGCGCTTCCGCGCTTGCGAAGGCGAAACTCTCGAGTTCCGATCCGATCGACTGCGCCAGCGCAAGGGATGCCGCTTCAAAGGCCACCTCGCGCAGCCGGTCCGGCGCCGACAGGCGCTCTGACAGGAACAGGCGGCGCGAATGCCGGTCGAAACGGCGACGCCAGTTGGGCATCGTTTCCACCGGCAGCACGCGGACGGACACGTCATGCCGCGCTCTCAGCCAGGCTTTCAGCGCCCCATAGGCATCGTCGCCAAGGCCGATCTCCGTACTCAGGCCCTCGGCCGCACCGTCGATGCCGGCGAAGTAGTTGGGCCTGTCTTCCAGCACCTCGCGCACCGCATCCATGGGCAGGCGCGAGCCGGCGGCGTCCAGCGCCTTGCCCTGCCCGGCCAGGAGGACGGACAGATCCGACAGACGCGCCTCCATCTCCTTGTAGGCGCGATAGAGCTTGGCCATGCCGGCCGCGGCATTGGGCGCGGCGTCGACGAGTTCTCCCATCTCCTGCGGTCCGGGCAGCTCGCCCGACAGAAGCGGATCGGCGAAGGCGGCCTTCAGTTCGGCGCGTACGCTGTCCCCTTCCCGCGCCTGCAGGCCCGACAGGTCGACGTCGTAGATCTCCGTCAGCCGAAGGAGGATCTGCACCGTCAATGGGCGCTGGTTCCGCTCCAGAAGGTTCAGGTACGAGGGCGAGATGCCGAGCTCGGCGGCCATGGCCGTCTGCGTCAGCCCCAATCCGTTCCGCAGCCGACGCAACCGTGGCCCGGCAAAGATCTTGTTATCAGCCATCCAATCTTTGACCGCAATTTTACAGCCCGGGAATTTTACAGATTTTACATCATGACATACGGCTTTTGTCAAAGCTCGTACAAGACGACACCTTTGCGGGCCCTCAATTCCGGGTTTCTGCTGTCGTCGGATCGGAAGTTCTGTCAATCCTGCTTCCGGACGCAGCACACTGCGCAGCATCATGGAGTAACCGGACATGACTGAATTTTACAACCTCGTCCCCAGCGCACCGGCAGGCCGCTTCGATACGATCGAGCGGCCCTACACGGCCGAGGATGTAAGGCGACTTCGCGGCTCCATCCCCATCCGCTACACGCTGGCGGAAAACGGCGCCAACCGGCTCTGGGAGTTGCTCCACACCGAGGATTTCGTCAATGCGCTGGGCGCGATGACGGGCAATCAGGCCATGCAGATGGTGCGTGCCGGCCTGAAGGCGATCTACCTGTCGGGCTGGCAGGTGGCGGCAGACTCCAACACCGCCTCCTCGATGTACCCGGACCAGTCGCTCTATCCGGCCAACGCCGCGCCGGAACTGTGCCGACGCATCAACCGCACCCTGCAGCGCGCCGACCAGATCGAGCATTCGGAAGGCAACAAAAGCGTCGAAACCTGGTTTGCGCCCATCGTCGCCGATGCCGAGGCCGGCTTCGGCGGACCGCTCAATGCGTTCGAGATCATGAAGGCCTTCATCGAAGCCGGTGCGGCCGGCGTGCATTTCGAGGACCAGCTGGCCTCCGAGAAGAAGTGCGGCCACCTCGGCGGCAAGGTGCTGATACCGACGGCGGCGCATATCCGCAACCTGACGGCGGCGCGCCTGGCGGCCGACGTGATGGGCGTGCCGACCCTGGTGGTGGCACGGACGGATGCCGAGGCGGCCAAGCTGGTCACATCCGACATCGACGAGCGCGACCGGCCCTTCGTCGACTACGATGCCGGCCGTACGGCGGAAGGCTTCTACCGCGTGCGCAACGGGCTGGAGCCCTGCATCGCCCGCGCCATCGCCTATGCGCCGCATGCCGACCTGATCTGGTGCGAGACCTCGAAACCGGATCTAGACCAGGCGCGCCGCTTCGCCGAGGGCGTCCGCAAGGTGCATCCCGACCGGATGCTCGCCTATAATTGCTCGCCTTCCTTCAACTGGCGCAAGAACCTCGACGAGGCCACCATCGCCCGGTTCCAGCGGGAGCTCGGCGCCATGGGCTACAAGTTCCAGTTCATCACGCTGGCCGGCTTCCACCAGCTCAATTTCGGCATGTTCGAGCTGGCACGCGGTTACCGTGACCGTCAGATGGCGGCCTATTCGGAGCTGCAGCAGGCCGAGTTCGAGGCCGAGGCGGACGGCTACACCGCCACCAAGCATCAGCGCGAGGTGGGGACCGGATATTTCGATGCCGTCAGCATGGCCATCAGCGGCGGCACATCCTCCACCACCGCCATGGGCGAATCCACCGAAAGTGCGCAGTTCCGGCCGGCATCGCCGCTGAACGTCGCCGCCGAATAACCAGACAACCCTTCTTAAGGAGAGACCGAGATGAGCCTCGTCATGGAAGAAAAGCGCCCGCGCACCCGTGTCCGCGAACGCGCCGAAGAGCAATCCGCCACCATGGATACCACGCAGCAGGCGGCCATCCGCTCCCTCGCCAACGATCTGCACCGCCTCAACCAGTCGGTCATGAAGGCGGTGGAGGAAGGATTGTCCGTCGAACTGGTGCGCTCGGCACGCCACCATTCCGGCAATGGCTGCTGGGGCGACCTGCTGGTTCCCGTGATCGTGCGTACGGAACGCTGAAAACCGGGCAAGGCGGCGGCAGCGCCGCCTTGCCCGCCTCTACCTGAACTGGCTATCATCCATCGACGTCGAAACCCGTCGCGAAGGATTGCATGGCCAAACGTCCGAAACCCCCCAAATCCGAGGCGGGCACCCCCTCGAGGATCAAGAAGAACGGACAGGTCAGGACAGGCGTCCCAGCCATCGGCGAAAGCGGGCGCAGCGTGCCTCCCCTCGCCAAGGCGACACGAAAGCGACCTGCCTTCCTGGATTCCCGGCGTGGTGTCGCCGACATGGACGAGGCGCGCGAATGGCTTGCCGAGCGCCGGATCGAGGATGTGGAGTGCATCACCCCCGACCTTGCCGGCGTCGCACGCGGCAAGATGATGCCGGCCAAGAAATTCACCGGCAATACCTCTCTGGCGCTGCCGTCCGCCCTCTTCATGCACACGATATCGGGCGAGTACCCGGAAGAGACCGGCAGTTTCCGCTATTCGCCCAACGACGGCGACCTGAAGCTGGTGCCCGACTTCTCCACCATCGCCGAAGTCCCGTGGGAGACCGACCCGACCGCGGCGATCATCTGCGACCTCGTGGACGTCAACGGCAAGGCCGTCGGCTACACGCCGCGCAACGTGCTGAAGCACGTGGTGGAACTTTACGAGGAGAAGGGCTGGCGGCCCATCGTGGCGCCCGAGATCGAGTTTTATCTCGTGTCGCGCAATGTCGACCCGGATTATCCGCTGACACCGCCCATCGGTCGCTCGGGCCGGCAGATCCAGAGCGGCCAGAGCTATTCCATCGGCGGTATCAACGAATTCGACGAGCTGATCGACGACATCTATCATTTCTCCGACCGACAGGGCCTGGAGATCGATACGCTGATCCACGAGGACGGCGCCGCCCAGCTTGAGATCAACCTGCGCCATGGCAACCCGATCGAGCTGGCGGACCAGGTCTTCATGTTCAAGCGCACCATCCGGGAAGCGGCGCTCAAGCACGATATCTACGCCACTTTCATGGCCAAGCCGATCCAGGGCCAGCCGGGCTCGGCGATGCATATCCACCAGTCGGTCGTGGACCGGCGGACGGGCGCCAACGTCTTCTCCAATCCGGACGGGTCGCCCTCGCAGCTTTTCCACCACTTCATCGGCGGCATGCAGCGCTATGTGCCGGCCGCACTCGTGATGATGGCGCCCTATGTCAACTCCTACCGGCGGCTGACGCACGGGATGAGCGCTCCCACCAACAATGCCTGGGGCTACGACAACCGCACCACGGCGTTCCGCGTCCCGACGTCGGAACCCGCGGCACGGCGGGTGGAGAACCGCCTCCCGTCCTCCGACGCCAATCCCTATCTGGCGCTGGCCGCATCGCTGGCCTGCGGCTATCTCGGCATGACCGAGGGCATCGAGCCGGACCAGCCCACGGACCGCACCGTCAACGAGGATGGCGTCATCTCGTTGCCGCGTGGCCTTCTGGAAGCGGTCGCCGCCTTCGAGGCGGAGGATTCCTTCCAGAACGTCCTGGGCCGTGATTTTCTGGCTACCTATGCCGGCATAAAGCGCGGCGAATTCGAAACCTTCATGCAGGTGATAAGCCCCTGGGAACGGGAGTTCCTGCTGCTCAATGTCTGAGGCCGGCTACCAGTCTCCCATCTCGCCGGGCCGCTCCTTCTACGAGGATTCGATCGCCGGGCGGCCGCGCTATCCCCGCCTCGACGGCAGCCGCCAGGCCGACCTCGTCATCGTCGGAGGCGGCTTCACGGGCCTTTCGGCTGCCGCGCACCTTGCGCAGGGAGGAGCGCGCGTCGTCCTTCTGGAGGCGGCCCGCCTGGGCGACGGGGCGTCCGGCCGCAATGGCGGCCAGTTCGGCACCGGCCAGCGCCTCTGGCCCGAGGAGCTGGAGCCGCGCATCGGGCGGGCGCGCAGCCGCGCCCTGTTCGATCTTGCCGAGGATGCCAAGCGCCACCTTCTGGGCTTCATGGCGCGACACGACATCGACGCCGATCTCGGCACCGGGCAATTGTCTGTCGTCCACCGCAAGCGGCTGGCTGCCGAGTACCAGGCCCATGCCGAACACATGGCCAGGCACTACGACTACCCGCATCTGTCCTGGCACGAGCCGTCCGCCATGGCGGCGCTGCTGGGCGCCGACAGCTATCACGGCGGCCTGCGGGATGCGGCCACCTTCCATCTGAACCCCATGAAGCTCCTTGTCGGCACGGCGCGCGTGGCGCACGCCGCAGGGGCGGCGCTGCACGAGCAAAGCCCGGTGACGCGGCTCGAGCCCTTCCCCGGGGGCATTCGCGCCCACACGCCCTTCGGCGTCGTCACGGCCGCACGGGCGCTGGTCGCAACCAATGGCCATGGCGGTTCGCTGGAGCCGCGCGCCAGCGCCCACATCATGCCCATTTGCTCCTACATCGCGGCGACGTCCCCGCTGGCGGAACCGGAGCGCGTACTTCCCGGCGGCGAGGCCGTGGACGATTCCCGCTTCGTCGTGCGCTATTTCCGCAAGAGCGCCGACAACCGGCTGCTGTTCGGCGGTCGCGAGGCCTATATGAGCGGCGACGGCGACATCGCCGGCCCGCTGAGGCGTCTGATCGCCGGCCTGTATCCGCATCTTGACGGCGTCGACATCACCCACGCATGGGGTGGGACGGTGGGGATAACCATGACGCGCATGCCCTACGTGGATACGCCCCATCCCGGACTGACGGTCATCGGTGGCTTTTCCGGCCACGGCGTCATGCTGTCGAACTTCTTCGGCCGGCTTTATGCGGAGTTCGTGGCGGGGTCGCCGGACAGGCTCGCCCCGCTGCGCGCGCTGGACATTCCGGCCTTCCCCGGCGGCCCGCCGTTGCGTACCCCGCTGTTGTTCCTGGCCATGACATGGTTTTCGCTTCGCGACCGATTGTGATAACCGACGCGGCAAACTCATCGTGAGGCTGCCTTATGAGCGTCGACGCAATTGCTTCCCAAAGTCTTCGGTTTCGCCTGCGCGCCGACACGAAAGGCCAGCACGAGGCGCTCGACCGCTCCTTTGCCGCGCTGCTGCCGATACCCGAGATCGCGGCCTACCACCATTTCCTGCGCATGAACCATGCCGCCCATGGCGGGGTGGAGGCGTGGCTGGCGACAACCCCGCTGACGCAGTGGCTGCCGGAATGGCCGGAGTGGAGCCGGCTGGCCGACCTCGAGGCCGACCTGGACGCCATGGGCCTGACGCCAGTGGCCATGCCGCCTTTCGCATTGGACGAAGGCGGGCTGCCGGAAGCCGTAGGCGTTGCCTATGTGCTCGAAGGCTCGCGCCTCGGTGCGGTCTTCATCCATCGCGGCTTCGAAAAGGTCGATGCGTCCGCGCGGCTGCCGGGCGCCAGCTTCCGGTACCTCGCCCGTTCCGGAGAGGACAAGCGCTTCTCCCGCCTGGCCGCGCGCATGGACGAGCTTGCCTTTACGAAAGAGGAGACGGAACGCTGCGTGGGGGCTGCTCGTTTCGCCTTCGATTTTTTCATGAAGGCGCGTGACGACGCGGCCTCCTCAGCCGACAGGGTCATGGTGCCGGTTTGACATCCCAGGACAATGCGCTTTCCTTCGTAGCCGACCTTACCAATTGCGAGCGCGAGCCCATCCAGTTCCTGGGCTCGATACAACCGATCGGGTTTCTGGTCTGCGTCTCGATGGACTGGCTCATCCAGCGCGTGTCCACCAACATTCACGACTATGTCGATCGCCGCGTCGACGACCTTCTGGGCGAACCGCTGAACCTCCTGATGCCGGCGGGGACGCTGCATACGCTGCGCGGCCGGTTGCAGGTCCTGGCCGCACCGGACAGTGCCGAGCGCGTGTTCGGGATCGACCTCTTCCAGGACGGACGCCTGTTCGACGTGGCGCTGCATCTGTCCGCCCAGTCGATCATCATCGAGGCCGAGCCTGCGGCAGCCAGCAGCTACAACCCCGGCATCCTCATCAAGAACATGATCACGCGGATCCATCGCACGGATACGCTGGAAAACCTGTATCGCGAATGCGCCAGGCAGTTGCGCGGCGTCACGGGGTTCGACCGCGTGATGCTGTATCGCTTTTCCCCCGACAATTCGGGCCACGTCATCGCCGAATCCGCCCGAAGCGGGATCGGGTCCTTCCTCGACCTGCATTACCCGTCGACCGACATTCCGGCGCAGGCCCGCAGCCTGTACGTACGCAACCCGATCCGCATCATAGCCGATGTCGACGCGCCGGTCGTGCCGGTCGTGCCGGCGCAGGACCCCATGGGGCAGTTACTGGATCTGTCGCTGGCCGGCTCGCGCAGCGTGTCGCCGATCCATCTGGAGTATCTGCGCAACATGGGTGTCGGCGCATCCATGTCGATCTCCGTCATCATCGACGGCAAGTTGTGGGGCTTGTTCGCGCTGCATCACTATCAGCCGCGCGTGCTCGGCATGGAACTGCGTTCCGCCGTGGAGCTTTTCGGCCAGATCGTCTCCCTGACGATCGAAGGGCGGCTCAACAAGGAGCGTCGGCTTCTGGAAGAGGCCACGCGCGACCTGCACGATCGCTTCGTCGCCAAGATCGTGGCCGCGACGCCCTCCATCGAGGCGGTCGCCGATTTTGCGGAAGAGCTGCGCGCCATCATCCCCAATGACGGTTTTGCCGTATGGGCGAAAGGCGAGGCAAGGCTGTTCGGACAGACGCCGACCACCGAGGAGATCCAGTCCCTCGCCCGCTTTCTCAACCGGGCCGGGGCCAGCCGGATCTACGCGACGGACTGCCTGTCCGATGTTCATCCGCCGGCCGCCGACTATGTCGATCGCGCCGCCGGCGTCCTGGCCGTGCCGATATCACGGTCGCCTCGCGACTACCTCCTGTTCTTCCGGCGCGAGCTCGTGCAGACGGTGACATGGGCGGGCGACCCCTCCACCAAGGAGCGGACCGTCGGCCCCAATGGCGTCAGGCTGACGCCGCGCAAAAGCTTCGAGGCATGGAAGGAAACCGTCTATCGTCAATCCGAAAGCTTTTCCGAGGCGACGATCAAGGCCGCGGAATCCCTGCGGGTCAGCATCCTGGAAATCCTCCTGCGCTTCAACGAGGAAAGCGAGCGCCAGCAGAACCAGGCGACGCAGCGTCAGGAGCTGCTGATCGCGGAGCTCAACCATCGGGTGCGAAACGTCCTGAGCCTGATGCGAGCCATCGTAGCCCAGTCCAAGCCCGGAGCGGCATCTGTCGAAGATTTCGGCCGCATCATTTCCGGGCGCGTGCAGGCGCTCGCGCGTGCGCACGACCAGCTGACCGCGGACAATTTCAAACCGGTTCTCTTGAGCAGCATCATCCATACGGAAGTTTCGGCCTATATCGGCAACAAGGCTTCGCGCGTCGACGTCAGGGGGCCGGCCCTGACGGTCGAAGCGTCGGCATTCTCCACCCTCGCGCTCGTGTTTCACGAGCTCGTCACCAATTCGGCCAAATACGGCGCCCTGTCGGATTCGTCCGGAAGCGTACTGGTGGAAACGGTGATCGACGCGGATGGCAATTGCCGCATCGACTGGCGCGAATCCGGCGGCCCCGCGGTCATCGCGCCGACGCGGCGAGGCTTCGGCACCACCATCATCGAGCGTTCGATACCGCACGATCTTGGCGGCGAAGCCCGGCTGGACTACCGTCTGTCCGGTCTCGTCGCCAGCTTCCTGCTGCCGGAACGCAGTTTCCGCCCGGCGTCGCAGGTACCGGGCGGTGACGTCCGAGCTCCGACGAAGGAGGCCACTGGCCTGATGGAAGCGCAGAACCTCAGTCTCGACGGCTTGTCCGGCCTGATCGTCGAGGACAACATGATCATCTCGCTGGATGCAGAGCAGCTTATGCTGGACCATGGCATGCGTACGGTTTTCATCGCTGCGAGCGTCGGCGATGCCCGCGCGATCATCGACAGCGAGACCGTGGATATCGCCCTTCTGGACGTCAATCTCGGCATGGAAACCTCGTTCGCCCTGGTACCACGGTTGAACGAGCGCAATATCCCCTACGTCTTCGTCACGGGCTATGGCGAGAAGGTCGAGCTGCCCGCCGAAGCCGGGTCGGCCCAGGCCATTCGCAAACCCTTCGCCTCGGACGATCTTGTGGCGGCGCTGAACCTCGCGCTGGAGCGCTCGGGCCCCCGCGACTAAGGCTGCGTCAGACCAGCCCGCGCGAGCGGCAGAACTCGACCCGGTCGAACATCGTATCGGTCTGCATGACGGAAAAGTGCGGTTTGCCGTCCGGCGAGCGGGTCAGATGCCCGACGAACAGCAGCATGCGCGCATCCCCGCCGCTCTGATGCTGCGACTGGGCAAGCCCGCAGAGTTCGACGACACCGGCCGTGCGCGTCCGCGCCTGGACCCGCACGACGCGACCGCTGACCGGGTCGGAAAGCTGGGGTGATACGCCCTTCAGGATTTCGGCAAGCTCGGCGTCGTCGGGAATGTAGGGTTGTCCGTGCGGCGCCTTCTCGGGCTTGCGAGGAAACGGCGTGAGCCGCGAATAGTCGTAGGTCTGGAGCGCGGATGCCGCCGTGGCGAATCCAGGCGCCTCGCCGGTACCGCTGCATCCGGACAAAGTCAGGGCGGCAATGCATATGCCCGCATACAGGCCTGGCAGTACACCCGACTTCACGTTCCCGTCTCCCCCGTCCATCACGATCGACAGCAAACTCTACCGTCTTCGACCGTGTCGCTGGAGTCCGGGCACGGTCACTTTCTCTATCATGTGGTTTTGTTCGGTGAGGTGGTGTCGAAGCGTACCTGCCTGTACCGCAGCGCCCCCAACCTGCCGACATGGAGAGGCAGGAGCCGCAATTGCGTCCGTAGCCGGCGCAGCATGAAGGGCAGGTTCGCGACGGTCGGCGGCAGCCGCCTGCGTTCCGCCTGGACGGACGACGCCCCTTCGGCTGGCCCAGCCGCCCCCTGCCGTGCCGCCAGAACATGCTGCTGGATGGCCATGGCCGGCTCGCACACGAAAGCGGCAAGGCCCGCTTCGGCGTGCAGGAAGGCGTCCGCCGGGGCGGCGCGCCGCGTCGCCATCGCCAGCAACCGCCGCGCCCCCGCGGGCCAGACGATGTAGGCGGCGGAGCCTGCCTTGTCGCGCGCCAGCGGCACCGCCGTCACACCGTCGGTGAGCGGCCGCGCCCCCGCCCTGCGGACGAAGCGGCGCTTGCCGAAATCCTCGAGGTTCAGGAACTCCATCCCGCCCGCCGCCTCGCTGGCGCGCAGCACCCGCGGAAGACGGGGCGACAACACGGCATCGTCCTCCAGCACCAGCAGGGGAGCATCGGTATCGACCGCCCTCTGCCACGCTGCCCGATGCGACAGGAAACAGGCCAGCTCCGGCGCCGACAGGGGCCGCTCCCAGCTGCGTCCCAGCGTGGCCCGCGTCGCATCGTCGATGGAGCCGGCTTCCACGGCCGGCAGCCTGCGCAGCAACAGGCCCAACGACGCGGCCTGCCCCTCCATGAAGGCCCGGCGCTCCAAAGCCCGGTCGAGATTGATGAAGACGGCATCCATCATCTGTTCCTCCAGAAGGCCGGCGACAGCAGGATGAGCACCGTGACGATCTCCAGCCGCCCGACCAGCATCAGAAACGAAAGAACCCAGAGCGCGGGGTCGTCGACGGCGGAAAAATTGCCGGCCGGCCCGATGATGTCGCCGAAGCCCGGCCCGGTATTGGCTACCGCCGTCAGCGCGCCGGAGAATGCCGTGACGAAATCCAGTCCCAGCGTCGCCAGCATGGCGGTTCCGAGCATCAGCAGCATGAAGAACAGGGAAACGAATATGGTGACGCTCTGGATGCCGTCCGCCGAGATATCCCGGTGCCCGTATTTGAGGGATTGGACCGAGCGCGGCCGCAGCAGCCGGCCGAAGCCGGCCTGCACCACGTTCCACAGGATCAGGATCCGGTTGACCTTGATGCCGCCGGAGGTCGAGCCCGCGCAGCCGCCGATGAACATGGCGACGAAGAAGACGCCGACGGCGGCATGCGACCAGCGGGTGAAATCCTCCGATATGAAGCCGGTGGTGGTGATGATCGAAACGAAGTTGAAGGCGGAACTGACCAGCGCCTCGCCGAAGCCCACCTCGTTGTGGACCATGCGCATCGCTACGAGCACGGCGGTCGCCACGACGCAGATGCCGAGGAACAGGGGCACCTGCGGATCGCTCCAGCGCTGGAACTGCCGTGGCAGGAAAAAGCGGATATACAGAACGAAAGGGAGTGCTCCGAGCGTCATGAAGACGGTGGCGACGGCCAGGATGCCGTCATTGTCGAAATAGCCGAGGCTGGCGTCCTTGGTGGAGAAGCCGCCGGTGGCGACGGTCGACATGGCGTGGTTGACGGCATCGAAATCGTCCATGCCGAACGAGCCGTAGCTGACGGCGCAGGCGACCGTGAGCACGAGATAGACCGAGACGATGCCGCTGGCCAGTTGCTGGACGCGCGGCAGCATCTTGTCCGACCTGTCGGAACTTTCGAGGTGGAACAGCGACAGGCCGCCGACGCGCAGCGACGGCAGGATCAACAGCACCATGCCGACGATGCCGATGCCGCCGAGCCAGTTGAGAAGCGAGCGCCACAACAGGATTCCGCGCGGCATGTCGTCGAGACCGTTGATGACGGTGGCGCCGGTGGTCGTCAGCCCCGAGACCGATTCGAAGACGGCGTCGGATACCGTCAGCCCGATGGACGCCATGTAGAGCGGCACCGCCGCAACCGCGCAGCTGACCAGCCAGACCCCCGTCACCAGCACGAAGCCGAGGCGCGGCGAAGGCTGCACGCGCGGGCCGCGCGTCGCGACGGCAACGAGGCTGCAGAGCGCGGCGATCAGCAGGGATGATCCCACGAAGACGAGGTAGTCGTCGTTGCCGTCCGCGAAGTCGACCAATGCGGGCAGCAGCATCGCCCCGGCCAGGGCCAGGCCGAAGATCGACGAGACATGGGAAACGATCCTGAAAATACCACGCGCCCCGATCAGAGTTCGTCTTCGTCGTTCTAAAGGCTAACGAGGTGTGGGGAAAGATACGAGACCCCTGCCCGCACGATGCGCGCCCCCTGCGGGCAGGCTCGTCAGCCTGCCCGCATCTGTTCGGTCGATGCGCCGGCCTGCTGCTCGGTCAGGCGGCGATAGATGCCGCCGCGCCGCTTGAGCAGCTCGGCATGGGTGCCGTCCTCCACGATCCGTCCCCTGTCGAACACCAGGATCCGGTCCAGCGTGCGCACCGTCGACAGCCGGTGCGCGATGACCAGCGCGGTGCGCCCGGCCATGAGACGCTCCATCGCCTTCTGGATCAGCAGCTCCGATTCCGAATCCAGCGCCGAAGTCGCCTCGTCGAGGATCAGGATCGGGCAATCGGCCAGGAAGGCGCGCGCCAGGGCCACGCGCTGGCGCTCGCCGCCGGACAGCTTCACGCCGCGCTCGCCGACGAGGGTTTCGTACCCCTGCGGCAGCCGCATGATGAAGTCGTGGGCGGAGGCCAGCCGCGCCGCATGCTCGATCTCGCCCTGCGTGGCCCCCGGCCGCCCGTAGGCGATGTTCTCCGACAGCGTGCGGTGGAACAGGATGGATTCCTGCGGCACGATGGCCACGTTCTGGCGCAGGGACTGCTGCGTGACATGGGCAACGTCCTGGCCGTCGATCCGGATCGCGCCGCCGGTAACGTCGTACAGACGCTGGATCAGCTTGACGAACGTCGTCTTTCCGGAGCCGGAATGGCCCACCAGCCCGACGCTCTGCCCGGCCGGGATGACCACATCCAGGCCCTGGTAGAGCGGCGTCGCGTGGCTGCCGTAGCGGAAATCCACCGTGTCGAAGGCAATCGCACCCTCGGTCACGCGCAGGGGTTCGGCATCCGGTGCGTCGACGATCTGGGGCGCCTCGTCGTGAAGGTCCACCAGCTCTTCCATCTCGTTCACCGAGCGCTGCAGGTTGTTCACATGCATGCCGATGTCGCGGAGATAGCCCTGCAGCACGAAGTAGGTGGTCAGTACGTAAGTGACGTCGCCCGGCGTCGCCTGCCCGGTATGCCAGAGATACAAGGCAAGCCCGGCAAGGCCGATCCGCGTGATCCACAAAAGCACGGTCTGCAGCGACCCGGCCCAGGTGTGGCGCATCCAGGTAACGGCGGTGCGCCGTTTCCATTCCTGCGTCGCGTCGGCAAGCCGCTCCTCTTCCCGCGCCTCCGCGCCGAACGCCTTGACGACGGCGTTGCAGGCCAGCGCATCGGCCAGCACGCCGCCGATGCGCGTATCCATGCGGTTGGAAAGGCGGGCCGCCGGCGCGATCCAGCGCACCGACAGGACGATCGTGACGAGGATGTAGGCGATGGCGCCGACGCCCATGGCAAGACCCATCACCGGCCATTGCCAGCCGAGGATGGCGACCGCGCCCACCAGCACCACCAGCGACGGCCAGAGCGCCAGCAGGAGCACGTCGTGCATGATATCCAGGGACCACATGCCGCGCGTGATCTGCCGCACGGTGGAGCCCGAGAAACTGTTGGCGTGCCAGTCCGCGGAGAATCGCTGCACCTGAGCGAAGCCGCCGCGCGAGACGCGCTCCATGATGCGAAGGGTCATCGGCACGACCGCCGCCCAGGCGATGTGCCGCAGCACGACATAGGCGAACCCGAGCACGGCCATGGCGGCAAGTGCGCCAAGGGCCGTATAGAGCCCGCCGCCGGCGCCGGAAGAGGCAATCGCATCCACCAGCCGCCCCGCGAAGACGGGCATGGCGATGTCGGCCAGCGTTGCCAGCGTGATCGTGCACAGGATCGTGGCGACCAGTCGCCACTCGCTGCGCCAGTTGGAAAAGGTGAAGGACAGGACGCGGCGATAGGCGCTGCGCCCGCTCTTGGACGGCTGGGTCATGGTTCGATGCGGCGCGGAGGCCGCCCTTCATCGCGGACGAATCGGACGTCCGGCAGTGATGGAGATGTGCTCTGCGGAAGGCGAAGCGGTGGGCCGGCCGGGTTGGGCGGCGGACGAGCGGAAGGCGGTACCTACGCCTGGATCGTCGAGGGGCGTGCGAAATCCGGATTGTTCATTCAGCCGCCCCCTTTCTGTCTGCTTCGTTGACGAGAGGCGCCATAAAGCCATCCAAATATCCGCCGGTCAAGCCGCGCGCGGAGCTCCGGCCCGCCCCGCAGAGCCCTGTGGCTTTCTAGCCACCCCTTGTTGTGTCGCCCCTGCACGTCCTCTATTGAAAGATAACGTGCCGCGAGCCACTTGCGGGACACCGAGGCATCAACACGGAATCAGCGCCATGACCGTCGAGCGTCACGCCGAAGTTCTCATCGTCGGCTCCGGGCCGGCCGGCTATACCGCCGCCATCTATGCGGCGCGCGCCATGCTGAAGCCGCTGATGGTGGCCGGGCTCCAGGAGGGCGGGCAGCTCACCATCACGTCCGACGTCGAGAACTATCCGGGGTTCGCCGACCCGATCCAGGGCCCCTGGCTGATGGAGCAGATGAAGGCGCAGGCCCTTGCCATGGGCACGGAGATGGCCGCCGACCTGATCGTCGAGGCGGATTTGTCGGTGCGGCCGTTCCGCCTGCGTGGCGACGGCGGCGTCGTCTATACGGCCGACGCCCTCATCATCGCCACCGGCGCGCAGGCGCGCTGGCTTGGCCTCGACACCGAGGCGGAGTTCCAGGGCTTCGGCGTTTCGGCATGCGCCACCTGCGACGGCTTCTTCTATCGCGGCAAGGATGTCGTGGTGGTGGGCGGCGGCAACACGGCGGTCGAGGAAGCACTCTACCTTTCGCATATCGCCCGCAGCGTCACGGTGGTGCATCGGCGCGACGCCTTCCGTGCGGAACGCATCATGCAGGATCGGCTGCTGGCGCGCGACAACGTCTCCGTCGTCTGGAACGCCGAGATCGCCGATGTGGTCGGCATCAAGCACCCGATGAAGCAGGTCACGGGCGTGCGGCTGCGCGACGTCATCACCGGGGATATCACCGAGCAGGCAACCGACGGCGTCTTCATTGCCATCGGCCATGCGCCGGCAACCGAACTCTTCTCCGGCCAGTTGCGCACCAAGCCGGGCGGCTATCTCTGGGTGGAGCCGGGCACCACGCAGACATCGGTCGAGGGTGTCTATGCGGCCGGCGACGTCGCCGACGACACCTACCGCCAGGCGGTGACGGCGGCCGGGCTTGGCTGCATGGCCGCCCTGGAGGCCGAGCGCTGGCTGGCGGCGCGCACCGATGCCCCTGCCGAGCGGCAGGCGGCGGAATAAAAGGCACCGGCAAACCAAGAGAGAAAGCGGGACGGATCGATGGCGCTTGACTGGGACAAGCTGCGCATATTCCACGCAGCGGCGGAGGCCGGCTCCTTCACCCATGCCGCCAACGCGCTGAACCTGAGCCAGTCGGCGATCAGCCGGCAGGTCGCCGCGCTCGAACAGGAGATCGGCGCTCCCCTCTTCCACCGTCACGCGCGCGGCCTGGTGCTTTCCGAGCAGGGCGAAATCCTGTTCCGCACCGCCACGGATGTGCTCAAGCAGCTCGAAACCGTCCGCATGCAGTTGACCGAAACGCGCGAAAAGCCCAGCGGCCGGCTGCGCGTCACCACCACGGTGGGCCTCGGCTCCGGCTGGCTGACACACCGCGCGCAGGAGTTCCTCGAACTCTATCCCGAGCTCGAACTGCAGCTCGTGTTCGACAACGAGGAAATCGACCTCACCATGCGCAAGGCGGATTGCGCCATCCGCCTGCGCCAGCCCCAGCAGCCGGACCTGATCCAGCGCCGCCTGTTCACCGTGCATCTGCATGTCTACGCCGCGCCCAGCTACCTGCAACGCTATGGCCGCCCCGAGACCATCACGGATCTCGACCGCCACCGGCTGATCACCTTCGGCGAGCCGGCACCGCCCTATCTGCGCAATCTCAACACACTGGAAACCGTGGGGCTTCCGGAAGGCATGACGCGCCCGGCCGTCCTGCAGATCAACAACCTCATGGCGATCAAGTCCGCCATCGAGCGCGGGATCGGGCTGGCGCTGCTGCCCGACTATATGATCGACAAGGACTCCAAGCTCGTGCAGGTGCTGCCCGAGATGGAGATGCCGGCCTTCGACACCTATCTCTGCTATCCGGAACAGTTGCGCGAGGCGGCCAAGCTCAAGGTGTTCCGCGACTTCCTGATCGCCAAGGCCCGCACCTGGGCCTTCTGAGGCAACCGAAACACGTTTTGGTCGCGCCATGCAAATGTGCATGGCTGGCATGTGCAATCGGCTCTGGTTGTCCAGCCGGGAACCGCTATTTTGATAGTCAGTCGCGGCCGGGGAATACCTCCTCCCATTCCTCCGCCCGACCGTTTCCTCCCAGGGTTGCCATATGCAGCCCTTCGATTTAGCCGGGTTTTCGAACCCGGCTTTTTTTTGCCCTGTCGCCGGCATCCTGCACGAAAAAGCCCGCGCCGAATGACGCGGGCTTCGATCGTTCGGGATGGCGCCGCCGCCTACCGCAGGCTGGAGCAGAAGCGCTGGATGCGCTTGCATGCCTCTTCCAGCAGGGCTTCGGAAGTCGCGTAGGAGATACGGAAATTCGGACCGAGGCCGAAGGCCGAGCCGTGCACGACGGCGACGCCCTCTTGCTCCAGCAGCGCGGTGACGAAATCCTCGTCCGTCTCGATACGCTTGCCGCCTTCCGTCG